>NZ_JBEZLV010000142.1:0-1025 GCF_040652335.1 Streptomyces sp. NPDC048270 | reverse complement strand
GGGGGGGGGGGGGGGGGGGGGGGGGGGGGGGGGGGGGGGGGGGGGGGGGGGGGCCGGGGGCCCCCCCCCCCCCCCCCGCCCCCCCCCGGGGGGGGGGGGGGGGGGGGCGCCCCCTCGGCTGCCGGGCCGGGTGCGGCTCAGGGACCTGGGGGGGCTCCGCCCCGGGTCCCCCCGGGCTCCGCCCCGGGCCCTCCCCCGGACTCCGTCCGGGGGGACCCCCACGCCTCGAACGCCGGCGGGGCTGGATTTGGCTCGTGTCAGGGTGACGGCGTCGTGGGCGGCCTTGGGAAGAGCCAGCCCCGCCGGCGTTTGAGGCGCGGGGTCCGGGGCGGAGCCCCGGGAACGGTGCCGCACTGGTGGGGCGGCGCCACCGGGGGCCCGGGCTAGGCGGGGACGCGGGGGAAGCGGGCCTGGAGGGTCCAGATGGCCGGGTTGTCGGCGAGGCCCTCGTGCATGTCGACGAGGTCCGCGATCAGGTCGTGCAGGAAGTCGCGGGCCTCGCGGCGCAGCAGCCGGTGGCTGAAGGTCAGCGGGTCCTCGTCCCCCGGCATCCAGTCGGCCTCGACGTCGACCCAGCCGAAGCGGCGCTCGAAGAGCATCCGGTCCGTCGACTCGGTGAAGTCGATCTCGGCGTACTGCCGGTGCGCGGAGCGGTTGCCGCGCGGGTCCTGGTCGAGCTGCTCGACGATGTCGCACAGGGCCCAGGCGAAGTCCAGTACCGGCACCCATCCCCAGGCTGTGGACACTTCCCGGTCCTTGTCGGTGTCCGCGAGGTAGACGTCCCCGCAGAACAGGTCGTGGCGCAGCGTGTGGACGTCCGCCGAGCGGTAGTCGGTCTGCGGGGGGTCGGGGAAGCGCCGGGAGAGGGAGTAGCCGATGTCGAGCACGTACCCGATGGTGTCACGGGTCCGGGAGCGCCCCCACCCCGGTGCCCACCTGCTGACCCACGGGACCGGCGTCCTCGTCGAGATCAGCGCCAACCCGGTGCTGGCCCCGGCGCTGCGCCAGTCCGCCGAGGAGTACGG
>NZ_JBEZLV010000141.1:0-1081 GCF_040652335.1 Streptomyces sp. NPDC048270 | reverse complement strand
GGTGGCCCCCGCGGGGGGGGCCCCGGCTGCCCCCCGGCCCCGCGCCCCCCCACTCCCCCCGGCGGGGGGGCCCCCGCCCCCCCGCGGGGGGCGGGGCACCGCTGTGCGCGTACCGGCGGCTCAGCGCCAGGAGGGATGGCCCTCGGCGGCGCCGGCGGCGGTGAGCGCGCGCTCGCCGGTCCGGTCCGTGCGCACGGCCCAGACCACCGGCTTCTCGTACGGGCCGCGGACGAAGGCCACCCAGGCCCCGTCCGCGGACCAGGCGGGGTCCATCTCGTGGGCGGCGGTGGCCACCAGGTCGCGGTCGCCGGTGCCGTCGGTGTTCACGAGGCGGATGTCGCCCTGGCCGCCCGTGCCGTAGGTCCCGGCGGTGTACGCGAAGGTCTTGCCGTCCGGGGACCACACCGCGTCGAGTGCCGGATGGGGGAGCCGGGTCACCTGCTGCGGGGCCCGGTCCGCGGCCGCGGGGTCGACCAGGTGGATCTGCCAGTTCTCGGGCTGCGTCTGCAGGGAGACCGCGATGTGCCTGCCGTCCGGCGACCAGGCGGGATCCTCGACCGGGCCCGCGCCCGAGGTGAGCTGGCGGGCGGAGCCGTCGGCGACGTCGACCGCGAACAGCTGCTGCACGCCGTCCTTCTTGCGCAGCACGGCGAGCCGGCCGCCGTCCGGCGACCAGGACACCCTGCCGCCGGCGATCGCGGCGATCCGCCGCGGGTTCCCGCCGTCGGCGTCGGCGGTCCAGACGGCGGTGCCTTCGGGGGTGGTGCGGGTGAACGCGAACGACTTCCGGTCGGGGGACCACTGGGGCAGGACATCGCACACGCCCCCCGGGACGAGCCGTACGGGCGCGGCCGACGAGGCGTCGCGGCGGGCGATGACGCCGTGACAGGTCCCCGGCCAGCCGGGGGCGGTGTCCTGCCGGATCAGCATGTCCTCGGCCGGGAACGCGGCGGCGGCGGGGGTTGCGGACGCGGATCCGGTGGGGCCGGTGGAGACGGGCTTGGAGTCGTCCGGGTCGGCGCCGTTCCAGGGCCGCCACACGAGCAGGCCGCCGGCGGCGAGGGCGATCACGAGCCCGGCC
>NZ_JBEZLV010000140.1:0-1241 GCF_040652335.1 Streptomyces sp. NPDC048270 | reverse complement strand
CCATGTGCGGTCCCCGAGTCGGTCCGATGCGCTTGCATCGGAACTGTAACCTGGGAATCGATACGAGCGCATCGCATAAAGGTGCGGTGCCCGTGGGACCGAGGGACGGGGAGGCACCGGGCATGCCCAGGCAGGTGGATCACGAGGGACGGCGCCGCCTCATCGCGGAGGCGGTCTGCCGGCTCGCGGAGGAACGCGGGCTGGAGGGAGTGACCCTGCGGGACGTCGCGGCGCGGGCGGACGTGTCCATGGGCGCCGTGCAGCGGTGCTTCCGCACCAAGGAGGAGATGCTCGTGTTCGCCGTGGGACACATCGGCGAGCGCATCGGCGAGCGCGTGCGGGCGCGCCTCGTCGGGAGCCCGGCGCAGTCGGCCGCGACGGCCCTGGGGCATGCGGCCACCGAGGTCTCACTGCTGCGCGAGGAACACCGGGCCGAGGCCCGGGTCTGGCTCGCGTTCGTCGCACAGGCCGCGGTCAGCGAGGTGCTCGCCAAGACCCTGAAGGAGAACTACGCGGCCCTCGAGGAGGCGTTCACCCGCCTCGTCTCCGAGGCCGCCGCGGACGCCGGGGCGCCCGGGCCGCTCGACCCGCGCCTGGAGGCCCGTACCCTGCTGGCGCTCGCGGACGGGCTGACGGCCCACGTCCTGGTCGGACACCTCACCCCGCAGGCGGCCCGGGAGGTGCTCCACGCCCACCTGACCCGCCTGTGGGAACGGCCGTCCGGACCTCCGCCCACGGGTTGAGCGGCCGGGCCGCGGCCCGGCTACTTCAGGCCGAGGTCCTCGCAGGCGGCCCTGAGCTTGTCCGTGCAGATCTCGGCGACGGTGTAGACGCCGTCGTCGACCACCGTGGCCTTGACGTTGGCCTTGGTGAGCGAGATGCCCGGGACGAGGACCGCGGGCACGCGCTTGGTGGTCGGGCTGTCGACGAACTGGTTGATGATCCCGTCGATCTTCTCGCCCTTGGCGAGGGCGACGGCCATCTCCGCGGCGGCCGCGGCCTCGGGGGCGTACCGCTTGTAGACGGTCATGAACTGCTCGCCCGCGACGATGCGCTGCACACCGGCGAGTTCGGCGTCCTGGCCGGTGACCGGGGGCAGCGGATTGACGCCGGCGGCCTTCAGGGCGGTGATCACGCCGCCGGCCATGCCGTCGTTGGCGGAGTAGACGCCGACGATCTTGCCCTTGCCGAGTGCCGAGATCGCGGACGCCATACTGGCGTTGGCGTTCTCCGGCTTCCAG
>NZ_JBEZLV010000139.1:0-1267 GCF_040652335.1 Streptomyces sp. NPDC048270 | reverse complement strand
GGGGCGGACAGCATGGCCGGTGTCCACTCCGGCTCGCACGGTTCCGGAGTCTGGGGCGCCGGGATGGGCGTGGCCGGATGGGGGTGCAGGGCGTAGTTCCAGTCGTCGTGGAAGGCGTGCCGGGTCAGTGGCAGAGCCGCCATATCCGCGTCACCGATCGTGACTCCGGTCGGGTAGGCATTGGTGTCCAGTTCGGCCGTGACGTGCAGTCCCGTGCGGGTGGTGGTCGCGGCGATGGACTGGACGACGACTTCGTGGCTGGTCAGCGGGCGGCCGTGCCAGTTCATGGTGATGTGGGAGAAGAGGCGGTGTTCGATCTTGTTCCACTTGGATGTGCCCGGGGGTAGGTGGCAGGCGGTGATCGTCAGTCCCGTCTCTGCGGCGAGCCGATCGAGCTCAAGCTTCCAGGCCCGGGTGCGGTAGCCGTTGGAGCCACCCGCGTCCGCGGTGACCAGCAGCCGTGTCGCCTGCGGGTAGGCTGCCTGGCCCTGGCCGTGCCACCAGCGGCGGATCGATTCCACCGCGAATGCCGCGGTGTCGTGATCGGTGCCGACGTTGACCCAGCCGGTGTTCGCCGCCAGGTCGTAGACCCCGTATGGGATCGCCTTCCCCAAGTGGGGGTCGGCGAAGTCGTGCATGTTCACCAGCACCGGATCACCGGCCGGGCGCCACTGCCGGCCGTCGTTCTTGAACTCGCCGACGAGCTCCTTCTTCTTGGTGTCCACGCTGATGACCGGCTGGCCGGCGTCCCGATGCTCGCGGGCTTGCTCGTTGAGGTAGCGGAACTGTGCGTCCCGGTCGACGTGCTGGTTGCCCTCGAGCGTCTTGGCGTTGGCCTGCAGGCTGAAGCCTTCCTCCCGCAGCAGAGATGCGGCGGTGTCGGCGCTGTCCCGGTGCCCGGCCCGGGTCAGTTCCCGCGCGAGTGCGCGGGTCGACTCCACCGTCCATCTCAGCGGCGACATCGGATCACCCCGCACATCCGGCTCGACCAGCGCCAGCAGAGCGGGCCGCAGCCCCGGGTCGAGTTCCGCGACCCGCTTGCGGCCCCCGCCCGGACGCCGCACCCGGCCCAGGGGCTCCTCGCCGCCTCCAGCTCGAACACGCCCTTGCAGACCGTCGTCTCGCTCACCGTGGCGGCCAGCGCGACGGCCCGAACACCGCCGTGACCCAGGACGCGAGCCTCGGCAGCCATCAACAACCGACGCTGCCGCTCGTCCAGATGCGGAAACAACACCTCGAACTCCACAGCGAGTTGGGCACGAGTCTC
>NZ_JBEZLV010000138.1:0-1293 GCF_040652335.1 Streptomyces sp. NPDC048270 | reverse complement strand
GATTCCGATCGCTGAGGCGAGGTGCGTCTTGCCAGTGCCCGGACCACCGATGAACACGACGTTGTGCGCGCTTTCGAGGAACGACAGCTCGCTCAGTTCGCGCACCAGCGCTTCGTCGACGTGTGCCTGCGCGAAGTCGAAGCCCTTCAGGTCGCGGTGGGCCGGGAAGCGCAGCGGTCATTTGATAGGCGATCGAGCGCACCTGCCGTTCGGCGGTTTCAGCCATCAACAGCTGCTTCATGAAGCGCTCCGGCTCGAAGTCCGTGTGGCGCGACTGCGCGAGCAGCTCCGGCCACGTGCTCGCCATGCCGTGCAGTTTAAGACCCTTGAGCTGGGCCGCGATATCGTTAGACATGACGATCCTCCGGTGGGTTGGCGCGCAGCGTCTCGTAACGGCTCACGTCGGCCGCGGGCTCTTCCTTGAGCTGGAGTTTCGTCGTGGCGAGGCTGCCATTCGTGACGGGCGCCTTCAGCCGGCTCAGCACGTTCAGGACGTGCTCTGCGCTGGGGCGTCCTGAATCCAGCGCAGCCTGTACGGCGAGCAGCACCGCATCGAGCCCGTGTTCGCGCACCGCAGCGAGCACCTGCGTCATGACGCGATCGCCGCCCGGGTGTTTCAGCAGATGCCGCTGCAGCAGTTGCAGCGGCTGCGGCATCGTGATGAACGGCGCGCCGTTGCGCAGTGCGCCGGGTTTGCGCTCGACCAGCGTGACGTAGTGGCGCCAATCGTAGAAGGTCATGTGCCGCTCGAAGCTGCGTTCGTGGCGTGCGATCTCCTGGGCGTTGGCGACGACGCTGAGATATGCCGGATAGCAGCGCACGCTCACCAGCTGGTTCGTGTACTCGGTGGGCACGCTGTAGCGGTTGCGCTGGAAGTGAATCAGGCTGGTCGACGAGACTCGCAGGGTCTGCTCGATGTAGCCGTCAAACGGCCGTGGATTGGGCATCAGCCGGGTACGCTCGTCCTGCAGCACATCCTCGACCGTCAGCTCAGGCCACTGCGGGTGCCGCATGTGCCACGCCTCACGACACTGACCAGCGACCCATTCGTTCAGGATCTCCAGCGTTTCCCAGCGCCGTAGCGCTGCTTCGTGCCAGATCTGACGTCGCCGGTCCTGAACGTTCTTCTCGACGATGCCTTTCTCCCAGCCTGCAGCCCGGTTGCAGAACTCCGGCTCGAACAGGTAGTGACTGCACATCGCTTCGAAGCGCGCGTTGACCGCACGCTCCTTGCGCAGTTCGGCGGCGCTGCGGACCACGAAGGCCGCCCGGACGGGGAAGTGCGCGCGGGAC
>NZ_JBEZLV010000137.1:0-1359 GCF_040652335.1 Streptomyces sp. NPDC048270 | reverse complement strand
GAACGACGGCTACGGCGGCTGCCCGTGCACCCCGGCGCTGGCCACGGACGGCAACACGGCCACCCGCTGGGCCAGCGCCTGGGCCGACGCCCAGTGGCTGCAGGTCGACCTCGGGTCGGTCAGGCAGCTCCGGCACGCGCAGCTGGTGTGGGAGGGCGCCTACGGCAAGGCCTACGCCATCAAGGTGTCGGACGACGGCCAGAACTGGCGCACCGCCTACGCCACGGCGACGGGCGACGGCGGCATCGACGACTACGACATCAACGCGTCGGGCCGCTACGTCCGCCTGGAGCTGACCCAGCGCGGCACCGGCTACGGGTACTCCCTGTTCCACTTCGGGGTGTACTCCTGACCGTCGGGGAGCGCCCGCGTGGCTTCCCTGACGCTGCTCCGCGGACGCTCCCCGGCACCTCCCCCGCCGCGCGCCGCCCGTTGCGACGGGCGGCGCGCGGTCGTGCGTCCCGGGGGGAGGGCGACCCGGACGGGAGGGCGGCCGGGCGGGGTGCGTCCCGCTCACACCTCGATGACGATCTTGCCCGCCGTGTGGCCGGCCTGGCTCAGCTCGAAGGCGGCCGCCAGCTCCGCCAGCGGGAAGGTCTCGGCGACGGTCACCCTGAGCTGTCCCGCGTCGGCGAGCCGGGCCAGCTCCGCCAGGTCCTCGCCGACCGGGCGCACCCACATCCACTCGCCGCCGGAGCCGGTCACGGTGGGGTCGGCGATGGAGGCGTGCCGGCCGTCGTCGTGCAGCACCCTGCGGGTGACGTCGAGGACGCCGCCGACGAAGTCCGCGACGACGGTGGCGCCGTCGGGAGCGAGGGCGAGGACCCGCTCGGCGAGCCCGTCCCCGTAGGCGACGGGTTCGGCGCCGAGTGCGCGGACGCGGTCGTGGTTGCGCGGGGAGGCGGTGCCGATGACCCGGGCCCCGAGGGCGCGGGCGATCTGCACTCCGAAGGAGCCGACGCCGCCCGCGGCGCCGTGGATGAGGACGGTGTCGTCCTTGCCGGTGCGCAGCCGGGTCAGCACCTGGTAGGCGGTGAGTCCGGCGAGCGGGAGGGCGGCCGCCTCCGCCCAGCCGAGCGAGGCGGGCTTGTGCGCGAGGGCCCGTACGGGCACGGTGACGAACTCGGCGCAGGTCCCGCCGTGCACGTAGTCCTTGCGGGCGTAGGCCATCACCTCGTCGCCCTGGGCGAACTCGGGGGTGTCGATGCCGACCTGCTCGACCGTGCCGGAGACGTCCCAGCAGGGCACCACGGGGTACACGACGTCCATCAGGGCGTCGAGGCCGCCGGCCATGATCTTCCAGTCGACCGGGTTGACCGAGGCGTACTTCACTCGGACGAGGACCTCGCCGGGGCCGAC
>NZ_JBEZLV010000136.1:0-1404 GCF_040652335.1 Streptomyces sp. NPDC048270 | reverse complement strand
ACCTTATCTTCCGGGCCCGCACGGCCGCCCCCCCGCCCCACCCTACCCCCGACCCCCCCCCGGGGGGGCGCCCCCCGCCGGCATTCTTCCGCGCCCTCGCCCGCCGCGAGACCCGAGCGTACGGCGCACCGGGCGGATCCGGGTGGCATGGGCTATGGCAGCCACCGGGTATCGGATGGCACTCTCGTGTCCTCGAACAGCGGGACCCTGGGGGGGCACACACGTGATGGAGCCGGGTACGGGCATGGGCCTGCGCGGCCGCAGCGGCATCCTGTCGCTGGTCGACGCCTGCCTGAAGGAGACCCCCGCAGCCGAACGGCCCGTCACCATGCTGCTCGGCCCGCCCGGCAGCGGCGCCAGCGAGGCCCACAGCGCCCTCATGGAGCACTTCGGGCCCCAATACCCCTTCGCCTTCGTCAACTTCGGCGGAGCGCAGTCACTCCTGCCGCGCTACGCACTCGGCCTGCTGGCCCGCCAGCTCGAACGCAAACTGCCCCGCTACGGCCGCTCCCACTTCCCGCTGCTCAGCCTCGGACTGCTCGCGTCCGACCAGGAGTTGAGGATGCGCAGCCTCGCCGAGGGCCGGCGCGCCGTGCAGCGGCAGCTCGACCAGTTCCAGCAGGAGAACGAGGCCCGGCACGGCGACTACCTCGCCGCCTTCTTCGAAGTGGGCATGGGCGCGGTCGGCATGCCCGAAGGCGCCTCCACCGCGGCCCTCGCCCTGTTCCAGGACGCCCTGCGGCGCAGCCGCCGCAGCATGCCGAGCCTGCTCGGCGGCCGGGTCGGCAGCCGGCTCACCTCGGGCGCCCAGTGGTACGGACGCCACCCCATGACCCGCAGCGGGGACCCGATGGAGGCGCTCGTCGAGCTCAACCTGTGGCGCCACGAGGGAGACGAGAACGAACAGGAACGCCTCGACCTCGTCCTCTTCTCGGCGTTCCTGGAAGACCTCAGACGCAACACCGCCCGCAACTTCATGCCCCGCTCCTACCTGCTGCTCCTCGACAACTCGCACACCGCGTACGGGCGCCGCTTCCTCGACCTGCTGCTGCGGGCCCGGCACGACGAGACGGTCGTGGCCGGCCACACCAGCGACCCGCTGACCGTCGTCGCCAGCTCCAACCGCTGGCTGCCCCGCTGGGGCGCGGCCACCGGGGACTCCTGGCCCTGGCAGCTGCGCGGCCCCGACCGGGCCTCCCTCTCCGACTGGAACACCCACCGGCCGACCCGGGACAGCGAGGACACCTGGTGGTATCCGTTACGCCTGCGCGACCTCAACCTGGACGAGGTGCGCATCCGCATAGAGCTCCAGCTCGGCGGGCACAGCGATCTCGCCCCGCTGACCCGCCTCACCCCGTTCGTCCACCGGCTCACCGGGGGCCTGCCGCGCGCCGTGCACCAAGT
>NZ_JBEZLV010000135.1:0-1570 GCF_040652335.1 Streptomyces sp. NPDC048270 | reverse complement strand
CGTGCGCCCGCCGTCCGCCCGCCGCCCGTGCGCCCTCCGTCCGCCCTCCGTCCTCCGCCCGCTGCCGTCCCGCCTGCCGGTCCTCCCTCACGGGGGTTCACCGCGCGCTCATTCGGGCGCCACATGGCCTCCATACGGGCTACCCGCGAGTAGGCCAGGGTGGCGGGAGCCCACCAGCCCCCCGACCCGACTCCGTGACCAGGAGGCACCATGAGGACCCCGAGCAGGAGAGCCCCGTTCATCGCCGCGGCGACGATCACGGCCCTCGGCATGATCGCCTTACCGACCCACGCACAGGCGGCGGCCCCGGCGCCGGCGGCCGCGGACCGCGGCACGGTCCCGCCCCTGCCCGAGGTGACCGCCTCCGCCGAGACGCCGTCCCTCTTCGACGACGAGGCCGGCGGCAACGCCAACGCCGACGACCCGGCGATCTGGCGGAACACGTCCGACCCCGACCGCAGCCTGGTGATCGCCACCGCCAAGGAGGGCGGCCTGCGGGTGTACGACCTGGACGGCCGCCAGGTCCAGAGCCTGCCGGCGCCGCCGCCCCCGCGGGAGGGGGACAAGCCCGGCCGCTTCAACAACGTCGACCTCGTCACCGGGCTGCGCTTCCCCGACGGCCGCCACGACGTGGCCGTCGTCTCCGACCGGGGCCGCGACCAGCTGCGCTTCTACCGCATCGACCCCCGGCGGCCCGCCGCACCCCTGGTCGACGTCACCGACGAGGCCGCCGCCCCGCTGGTGTTCTCCTCCGGCCCGGACGAGGTCGGCGACCAGCGCACCGCCTACGGCCTGGCCGCCTACACCGACCGCGGCCGCTCGTTCGCGGTCACCAGCCGGCGCCACGACACCCGGCTCGCGCTCGCCGAGCTCACCCCGGACGCGCGCGGAAAGGTCGGCTACCGCCTCGTCCGCACCCTGACCCTGCCGTCCTCCTTCGACCTGCCCGACGGGACCCGGTGGACGCCCTGTGCCGAGCCCGGGGAACTCCCCCAGGTGGAAGGCATGGTCGTCGACCCCGACAGCGGCGACCTGTACGCGGGCCAGGAGGACGTGGGCATCTGGAAGCTCGAGGCCGACCTGCGCTCCCCGGCCCGCCTGATCGAGAAGGTCCGCTCCTACGGCGTGCCCGGCACCTGGAACCCGCAGACGGAGGAGTGCGACGCGGGCACCGACCCGGGCTTCGGCGGCCGGCACCTCAGTGCCGACGTGGAGGGTCTGACGATCTGGCGCGACCCCGAGGACCCCCGACGCGACGGCTACCTCATCGCCTCCGGCCAGGGAGACGACACCTTCGCCGTCTTCGACCGCGGCCACCGCAACGCCTTCGTCCGCGGCTTCCGGATCACCGCGGGCTCCGCACCCGGCGCGCCCGACGGCTCGGAGGTCTGTGACGGAGCCGCCGTCACCAGCGCCCCGCTGGGACGCAGGTTCCCGAACGGCCTGCTGGTCGTCCAGGACGGCGCCAACACCCCCGAAACCCCCGGACCCGACGGGCAGGCCCGTACGGACACCGACTTCAAGCTCGTGGACTGGGGCAGGCTCCAGCGCGCCGCGCGCCTGTGACCGG
>NZ_JBEZLV010000134.1:0-1571 GCF_040652335.1 Streptomyces sp. NPDC048270 | reverse complement strand
GCGGTCGGTCCGGCTGGTGGCCTGCGCTCCGGCGTCCACGTGCCCGAGCCGCAGCGAGGCGGCCGGCAGGGCGAGGACGCCGAGCAGGAGCAGGCCGCTGACCAGGGCGAGCCAGGGGCGCCGGCTGACCTTGAGGGCCCAGCGGTGCCAGACGTCCGCCTCCCCGGCGGGCTCGGCGGCGGGAGTACGGACGTGGAAGCGGTCGATGCGCCGCCCGAGCAGACCCAGCAGAGCCGGCGTGAGGGTGACGGACGCGGCGGCGGCGACGAGGACGCTGAGCCCGGCCGCGACGCCGAGGGTACCGATGAAACCCACGCCGCTGACGCAGAGCCCGCCCAGGGCCATGGCGACCGTGGCGGCGGCGACCAGTACGGCACGGCCGCTGGTGGCGACCGTACGCCCGACCGCCTCGGCGGGCTCCGTACCGGCGTGCAGCAGGGCCCGGTAGCGGGTGGTCAGGAAGAGCGCGTAGTCGACGCCGACGCCGAGGCCCATCATCGAGGCCAGGGTCGGGGAGGCCTGCGCGAAGCCGAACTGTCCGGCGAGAAGCCCGAGGCCGGTCAGGCTGACGGCCAGGCCGGCGACCGCCGTCAGCAGCGGCAGGCCGGTGGCGGCGACGCTGCCGAAGCCGACCAGCAGGACGAGCACGGCAACGCCCAGGCCGATGGCCTCGGAGGTGCGGTCGGCGGATTTCGGTGTGTCCAGCTGTCCGAGCGGGGCCCCGTACTCGACGGTGAGGTGGTCGGAGCGCAGCGGCTGGACGGCGGCGTCGACCTCGGCGAGGTAGGAGGGGTCGAACGTCGCCGGGTTGGCGTCGAAGCGGACGGTGATCCGGGCGATGTCCCCGGCCGCGGAGACCGCGCCGGGCGTGGTGAGCGGGTCGGCCACGGACAGGACGTGCGGGAGTCGGCTCAGGGAGGCGACCGCCTCGTCGACGGCGGCCCGGTGGCCGGTGACCGGACCCCCGCCGGAGCGGATCACGAGGGGGGCGGCGGTGCCCCCGGACGTGCTCGTGTGCGCCGTGAGCAGGTCGGCCCCGGTCTGGGTGCTGGTACCGGGCAGCGAGAAGCTGTCCGCGTAGCTGCCGCCCCAGGCGTGGTTGGCCAGCCCGATGCCGACGAGGGCCAGGACCCACACGGCGACGACGCGCCCTGCGTGCCGGGCGCACCAGCGCCCGCTGCGATGGAGGAGACCCGGCCCCTCGGCCGGTGGAGTGTTCATGGGGCCCCACTGTGCGCGGCGCGGGTAAGGAGACCGTTGGCGCATTGTTCGGGGAACGTACGGGCGCAGGCGGCGCCGTCCTCGGGGCCGTATGCGGGTCGGGTGGGCCCGCACGCCCTCAGGAGGCGTCCGGTGCGGGCGGCAGGCCGACGGTGAAGCAGGCGCCGCCTTCCGGGC
This sequence comes from Streptomyces sp. NPDC048270, assembly GCF_040652335.1. Taxonomy (NCBI): domain Bacteria; kingdom Bacillati; phylum Actinomycetota; class Actinomycetes; order Kitasatosporales; family Streptomycetaceae; genus Streptomyces; species Streptomyces sp. NPDC048270. The sequence goes on along the minus strand of NZ_JBEZLV010000134.1, from coordinate 173 downwards.
CGTGGCCCTCGACGCGCAGGGTGCCGCCGAGGCGGCCGGTCAGGCGGCGGGCGATGGCGAGGCCCAGTCCGCTGCCGACCGGCCGGGTGTCCCGGTAGCGCTCGCGGAGGGCGCCCTGGTCGAAGGCCACGCGTACGTCGCCCTCGGTGAGGCATGGCCCGCCGTCGCGGACC
>NZ_JBEZLV010000133.1:0-1593 GCF_040652335.1 Streptomyces sp. NPDC048270 | reverse complement strand
GCCGACGACTACCAGACCAAACCGTTCTCGCCGCGCGAGCTGGTCGCCCGGGTCAAGACCGTGCTGCGCCGCGCGGCGGGGCCGCCCGGCCGGGCGCCCGAGGGCCTCGGCCCGCTCAGCGTGGACCACGCCGGCCGCACCGTGCGCGTCGACGGAGAGCCGGTCGAGCTCACCGCCACCGAGTTCAACCTGCTCGCCCACCTGCTGCGGCACGCGGGCCAGGTCTTCACCCGCGAGCAGCTGCTCGCCCAGGTGTGGGGCTACCCCGGCTACCGCGACACGCGGATGGTCGACGTCTTCGTCTCGCAGCTGCGCGCGAAGCTCGGCGACGCGAGCCCGATCCGTACGGTCCGCGGCGTCGGGTACAGCGCGACGGCCCCCGGCAGATGAGCCGCCCCCGCCCAGACCGCCCGCGCACCGGCCGCCCCCGCCCAGGAGCCCCGCGCCGCGGTTCCCTCGCGCGCAACATCGTGGTGCTGACCACCGTGGTGGCCGCGCTCGCCGTCGCACTGACCGGCCTGGTCGCCTGGCAGACCGCCGCGCGGGGTGCGGAGCAGCGGGAGCGCGACCAACTGACGCGGCAGGCAACGGTGCTCAGCCGCCTGCCGGCCCTGTCCGAGGCACTCTTCCACGGCGCCCAGGCGCTCGGCGGGCCGAACCAGGTGCAGCTGGCGGTCCTCGCCCCGGACGGCACCGTGAGCGGAAGCGCCACCCCGGCCGTCGACCGGGCGTCGAAGTCGGCGCTGCTGGCGGGGAGACCGGTCTCCACCACCGGCGTCCTGGGCGGCCGGGACGTGCTGGTGGTCGGGCAGCCCGGGGTACGCGGCGGCGCGGTGGTGCTGACCGAGCCCTACGCGGTCGTCACCGAGAACACCAACCGGATCCGCCGCAACGTGGTCGCGCCGCTGGTCGTCGGCATGCTCGGCGCGGCCCTGGCCGGTGCGCTCCTGGCCCGCCGCACCGCCCGTCCGCTCGTGACGGCCGCGCGGATCGCGCACCGGCTGGCCGACGGGGAACGGGGCGTTCCGGCCCCGGTCGACGGCCCCCGGGAGACCGCCGACATCGGACGCGCCCTCAACGTCCTGGACGAGGCGCTCGCCCGCAGCGAGGACCGGCAGCGGCAGTTCCTGCTCTCCGTCTCCCACGATCTGCGCACACCGCTGACCGCGCTCCAGGGCTACGCGGAGGCGCTCGCCGACGGAATGATCGAGGCGGACGGTATGGCGGAGGTGGGCGTCATCCTGGCCGACGAGACCCGCCGCCTGGACCGCTTCCTGGGCGACCTGCTGGACCTGGCCCGGCTGGAGGCGGACGACTTCCGCCTCGCCGTGGCCCCGGCCGACCTCGGCTCGGTCGTCGCCGGGGCCGCCGCCTTCTGGGCCGGCCCGTGCGCCCGCCGGGGTGTCGAACTCTCGGTCGAACACGACGGGCGGCCCGTGCGCGTGGAGACCGACGCCTTCCGGGTCCGGCAGCTGATCGACGGCCTGGTGCAGAACGCCCTGCGGGTCACGCCCGAGGGGGCGCCCCTGGTCCTCGCCGTCCGGGCGGCCGCGGACGGTGGCGCCGAACTGCAGGTCCGCGACGGCGGGCCAG
>NZ_JBEZLV010000132.1:0-1618 GCF_040652335.1 Streptomyces sp. NPDC048270 | reverse complement strand
ACGCGGCCTCGGCGGTGAGCGTGGGGAGGGCGGGCGAAGCAGTCGCCGCCGCCTCCCCGTCACCGGCGCCCGCAGCCGCGGACTTGGGTCCGGTGGCGCCGCCGGCCCGCTGGTCCGATTTCGCGCCGCCGTCGGAATCGGCCACCGCGACCCCGACCGCCACCGCCGCGGCGGCCGCGGTGAGGGACAGCACGATGCGCGTGCGCACCGTCTTCTTCCGCCGCGCCTCGACGCGGGACGGGGTTCCGGGAGTTCGGCTGCGGCTCATGCCGGTAGCACCTCGCAGGGAGAGGGGGAGGACGGTCGGACCGAGCCTAGGGCGGTGACCAGGGGAAAAAGCCTCCCGGAGGCGTTCTTCAAGGTCCCTTAAGGAAGCCCGCAGGATCGGCACAGGTGTGCGGTGGGCCGGTGCTCCCCGGCCGCGGGACGGACCTCGCTTGACTGGTACGCGACGCGACCGGTAGGGAGAGGCTGTTCATCGCGTGAGGTGTGAAACGGGGGACCCATGAAACCGCTCGAAACGGGCGATCCCACGTCGGTCGGCGAGGGCCGCTACCGGCTGGTGGGAAGGCTCGGGCAGGGGGGCATGGGTGTCGTCTACCTGGGCCGCTCCCCGTCCGGCCGTGCGGTGGCGGTCAAGGTGGTGCGGCCGGAGCTGAGCACCGAGCCGGGTTTCCGGCGGCGGTTCGCCGACGAGGTGGCGGCCGCACGGCGGGTCGGCGGCTTCCACACCGCGCCGGTCGTCGACGCCGACCCGGACGGTGAGCCCGCCTGGCTGGTCACGGCCTTCGTGCCCGGCCCGACCCTGCAGGCGGTGCTCGCGCGGGTCGGATCGCTGCCGCTGGACACGCTGACCGTCCTGGCGGCCGGCCTGGCCGAGGCGCTGGAGGCGATCCACCGGGCGGGGGTGGTCCACCGCGACCTCAAGCCCGCGAACATCATCGTCGCGGAGGACGGGCCGCGCGTCATCGACTTCGGCATCGCCCGCGCTCTGGACGGAACGGCCCTGACGCAGACCGGGCTGCAGATCGGCACGCCCGGGTTCCTGGCGCCGGAGCAGCTCACCAGCGGCGCGGTGACCCCCGCGGTCGACATGTTCGCGCTGGGCGTCGTGCTCGCCCAGGCCGCGGGCGGCTCCCCGTTCGGCGACGGCCCGTCGGCCGCCAGGCACTACAAGGTGGTCCACGAGGAGCCGGACCTGAGCGCCGTCCCCGGCGAACTCCGGGCGGCCGTCGCCGCCTGCCTGTCCAAGGACCCGCGGGAGCGGCCCACCCCGGCGGCCTTCCTGGGCGGCCTGACCGTCCGCCACCCGGCCGGCGACGGCTGGCTCCCGGACGCGGCGACACAGCTGCTCCCCCGTCCGGAAGCGGGTGCCGCCCACCCCACCGCCCCGGACGCACCTCGGGACACCCCGGCACCGGAAACCTCCGGGCCCGCCGCCACCCCGCCCGTGAGCCCGCTGCCGGACGGCCCGGCCCCCCGCACGGACCCGGACACCTCCCGGCCCGCCGGCCCGGAGCCCCGTACGGCGCCGGTGACCTCCCGGCCCGCCGGCCCGGCCCCCCGCACGGCGCCGCAGACTCCCGGGCGCGGCCACGCGGAAGGCGGGACCGTGCCG
>NZ_JBEZLV010000131.1:0-1627 GCF_040652335.1 Streptomyces sp. NPDC048270 | reverse complement strand
ACGGTCAAGACCAACGAGTGGATCAACGCCAACCCCGACAAGGCGAAGGCCTCCGCCAACGCCAAGCTCGAAGCCGAGAGCGGCAAGGCCCTCGAAGCCAAGATCATCGACCCGGCCTGGCCGAGCATCGCCAGCACCGACGACCCGCTGGCCTCCACCCTCAAGACGCAGGCCGACTACGCGGTCAAGGCGGGGCTGATCGAGCAGCCCGACCTGGCCGGCATCTACGACCTGACGCTCCTGAACAAGGTCCTCAAGGCCGCCGGCAGGCCCGAGGTCTCCGACGCCGGCCTCGGCGCCAAGTAACCCGCAATCCCAGCAACCCCAGGAGGTGACGACCATGGCCACCACGCTTGCCAAGGCTGCCGAGGGCACCGTAGCGGAGCTGACGCACGGTACTCGTATCGAGCACGTCTCGAAGTCCTTCTCCGGCCCGGCCGGATCGCAGCTCGTCCTGGACGACATCAACCTCGATGTCGCTCCCGGAGAGTTCGTCACCATCCTGGGGGCCTCGGGATGCGGCAAGTCCACCCTGCTCAACCTGGTGGCGGGCCTCGACAAGCCGTCCCAGGGGTCGATCGAGACCCCCGGGCGTGCGGCGCTCATGTTCCAGGAGCACGCCCTGTTCCCGTGGCTGACCGCGGGCAAGAACATCGAACTCGCCCTGCGGCTGCGCGGGGTGCCCAAGGCGGACCGCAGGCCGGAGGCGGAGCGGCTGCTGGAGCTGGTCCGGCTCGGCGGCGCCTACGGCAAGCGCGTCCACGAGCTGTCGGGCGGCATGCGCCAGCGCGTGGCCCTGGCCCGGGCACTGGCCCAGGACAGCCAACTGCTGCTGATGGACGAGCCGTTCGCCGCGCTCGACGCCATCACCCGCGACGTCCTGCACGGCGAACTCGCCCGCATCTGGGCGGAGACGAACCTGTCGGTCCTGTTCGTCACCCACAACGTGCGCGAGGCCGTCCGCCTCGCCCAGCGCGTGGTCCTGCTCTCCTCACGGCCCGGCCGGGTCGCGAAGGAATGGACCGTGGACATCCCGCAGCCGCGCCGCATCGAGGACGCGGACGTAGCCGAGCTGTCCCTCGAGATCACTGAACACCTGCGTGGGGAGATCCGCCGCCATGGCCAGCACTGACACCACCCCGAAGGTCACGGGCAAGGGCGGGCAGGACGACCTGGCGGGCCTGGAGGCCGGCCTGGACGCGCTCGACGCGGTCCAGACCCACCGCACCCCGGTCCGCGAGGTCCTCCTCAAGAAGGTCCTGCCGCCGGTCCTGGCCATCGGCCTGGTGCTCGTGGTCTGGCAGGTCCTCGTCTCGCTGAAGGTCACCGAGGAGACCAAGCTGCCCGCGCTGTCCGCGGTGTGGGACAGCCTGGCCGACATGTGGCTCAAGGGCACGCTGCTCGAAGTCATCTGGACCAGCGTCTCCCGCGGCCTGCTCGGCTTCCTGCTGGCCCTGGCCATCGGCACCCCGCTCGGACTCCTCGTCGCCCGCGTGAAGTTCGTCCGCGCCGCCATCGGCCCCATCCTCCAAGGCCTGCAGTCCCTGCCCTCGGTCGCCTGGGTGCCCCCGGCCGTCCTGTGGTTCGGCCTCAACGACGCCATGATGTACACCGTCATCCTCCTCGG
>NZ_JBEZLV010000130.1:0-1629 GCF_040652335.1 Streptomyces sp. NPDC048270 | reverse complement strand
AGCCCGTGAACGTCTCCACCACACCGGCTCAGCCCTCAACACCCCACCCAAACAGGCAAAATGCCCGGAACTAAGCTTCTGCAACACCCTTTAGAAGGCCGTCAGCCAGTCGGCGTCCGCTTCAATGAACGCTCTCATCTGCGGCATCAAGTGAGCGCGGAGGTTGTCCCAGACGAACACGACCGGGCCGTCGAACTGAATGTCCGCGCGCACGATCAGTTCCCGGTCGTCCCGCCAGGTGAAGCCCTTGGGCTCATCTTTGCGGCCTCGGTAGACGTGGAAGCTGTAGAACAGACGGGGCCGCTCGCCCTGTCGGAAGCAGGTCATCCCGGCCATCGAGACCCGGCCGGATCCCCGGCCGCGAACGCGGACTCCGGGGTCTGGCCTATACGGCCCCAGGTCCTGGCGCGCGGCGGTCTCAGCGACTGCCCGGCCTCGTCCTCGAAGACGAGCCAGGCCCCGCGAGCCGCCGCGGCGCCTTTACCCGCGGCCAGCCCCGTCAAGGCCCAGCCGATCAGCGTCTTGACCCGGGCCAGCATCCACTGCTGATCCGCCCAGTCGTGAACCAACGGACCCCGCTCCAACTCCCGCCGCGGTCAAAGTTCTGCTGGGCCATGGACTCCGGGAACAAGGCAGCTGCCTTCGAATGCCACCATCCCAGCCCACATGCCGAAGCCCGCGGGGGAGATCATCAGGAGGGGCCGTCCGCATCGTCCCCCTCCGTCGGGGCCTTCCAGGTCAGGGTCTCCAAAGGCGGCGGCAGCTCGGACACCGGACGGGTACCGGACATCGTCCGCGTCACGTTGGATGCCTCGTCGCTGAAGATCACCTGGGTGTCCATCGTCATACTCCCCCTGCTCTGCTGGCGCATCCCGGCAAAGTCGTTGTACTGCCAGCGCCTCGTACCTGTCCCCGCCGGTGTCCGGTCTGGGCTGAAGAGAGCCTAGCCGGTAGGGCGAGCACGCTCACTTTCTTGGGGGTCCGAACTGACGCGTTTCAGCCGGCCTCTCGTCGCCGCCCGGTTCGGCCAGCGGCATCGCCCGCGGGCGGATCAGCGCAGCTCGTCAAGGTAGTAGTCGTACCAGGCCTCAAGCTGGTCGGGACGCGGGATGGACTTCACCATCCGCAGGAGCGGCTCGCGGGCGGGGTAGAAACCTTGGCAGGCCAAGGCGATGGGGTCGCAGGCTCGGAGAGCTGCTGCGCCTTCGCGATGACGCTCTTCGAGAATATGCAGACCGCTGAGGCTGTCGGCGGCCGCGAGGTAGCAACTGACGAACGGATCGAGAGCCGCACGTGTGCAGCCAGAAAGCGGAGGCAGGAAAGGCTGTCACACGGAGGCGGTGTTCGCTTCGTCCCCGGAGTTACTGAGGTTTTCAGGGTGGGGTCGGTGGGTCGATGGTCAGGTTGGTGGCGGTGAGGCTGCCGTCGATCAGGCGGGGCTGGAGCTGGATCCGGCGTAATTCGCGGCGGAGTATGCGGTCGAGGTCGTCGGGGGTGTTGAAGGCGGTGTTGGCCATGGCTCTGCGTACGAGCCACCAGACGGCCTCGAGAGGGTTCAGGTTGGGCGCATATGCGGGTAGCCGGACGGTGGTGAGCCAGTCGTGCTCGGCTTCATACCGCTTCAGCCCG
>NZ_JBEZLV010000129.1:0-1630 GCF_040652335.1 Streptomyces sp. NPDC048270 | reverse complement strand
AGCGACCGCTTTCACCTCTGGCAGGGCCTCTCCCGCCGAGTCCAGGACATCACCTCCACCCACCGCGGATGCCTGCCCGCAGCCCTGCCCGCGGTCAGTGAAGACAATCCTGCACCGGGTGAGGACATCGCCGAGATCGCCGCGCCAGACACCCGGGCCGGGCGCCCTGCCCAGAGTCTGTTCGAGGCTGTCCACGCCCTGACCCGCACCGGACGGAGCCACAGCTCTGTGGCCCGGGAACTCGGCCTGGACCGCCCCACCGTCGGCAAGTACGCCCGAGCCCGCACCTGGCAGGAAGTGATGCGCCGGCCACCTCGCAAGCCTTCCACGCTCGACCCCTGCCTCGACTACCTGCGGCAGCGCTGAGACTAGGGACAGCACAGTGCGAAGATCCTGCACGAAGAACTGCAGACCAAGCGCTACCTCGGCCACTACCAGCGCGTGAAAATGGCCGTCGCCCCTCAGACAGGGCCTGCCCATCGACGAGCCACGCGAGCGACCGCCCTCACCTCGTGAAACGCCCGCTGGATCACCACCCACCCGCACCGCCGCAGCCCGCACATCAATGAACGCCTGCCCCCGCTCCTCGACCACAGCCCCGAACTCAACCTCACCCACGACCCGGTCCGCCGCTTCGCCACCATGCTCGACAACCACGACGCGGCACCCTTGCCGGTCTGGCTGGACGAGCTCGCAAACAGCCGGACTCGCCCCTCTCGCAGGCCTCGCCGGAGCCCTGCACGAAGACCGGCACGCCCTCGCCCAGATAATCACGACCCCTTACAACTCCGGGGTCAACGAAGGCCGCACCACCGACATCAAGCTTCAGAAACCGATCATGGCAGGCCGCGCCGGCGTCCCCTTCTCCGCCACCGCGTCGTACTAATCGCCCACCTACGCCGCCGCTATGCGGACCAGTCGAGCGTGCGACCGAGATGATCTCCGCCTACGAAAATCTTGCCAGAGCCACACAGAGAAGTACGCGGACACCCGCAGAATCACCGAGGGCAGGACCGCTGGGGGCGCCCAACGCTGCCTGAAGCGCGCGATCTCCAGGCAGCTGTTCAAGATCCTCGAACGAGCCGAACCGAACAATGATGAGAAGCCCAACGACCTCCCCAAACGGCTTGACCCGATATAGCGGCCTCGGGGGCAGGCTTCGTAGTCGCGGGCCAGGCAGCGGTGGTTTATGAGCCAGCCGAGTGTTCTCTCGACCGGTCCACCGGCGGGGCAAGACGGTAAATCCCTGGTGGTGGGGTCGCGGCGATGTCTAGGGCGGCGGCGTGCTCGACGAGGCGCCAGCGATAGCCGCCGTCGACCCAGGTCTTGCGGAGCGTGGGATGCTCGGCGGCTACCCGTTCGTTGAGGTCTGGCCGGCGACCGAGGGCGGACCTTGCGGTTGCGCAGCCACGTTGCCAGCCTCTTGGCGCCGGCGCGGCGGATCGCGGCTGGTCGTCTGGTAGCCCGTGAGCAATCGCAGCGGCCCGGCGTTGCCGAGGTCCAGGGAGCGTTCCAGGGCCGGGAACATGCTGTTCAGACACCGTTTCTTATGGCGTGATCGTTCGTTGAACCGTGCATGACGGATTTGGTTGAGCGCTTGGTACCGGATGAGTTATGGGTGTTGTTCCGG
>NZ_JBEZLV010000128.1:0-1643 GCF_040652335.1 Streptomyces sp. NPDC048270 | reverse complement strand
GCCGCTGCCTGGGCGTCGTCGACGACGCGGGGCTGCTCGCGGTGGTGGCCGGTCTGCCGGCCGCGGCCGGGCGGGGGGTGGCGGCATGACCCGCCGTACCCACGCCCGCCATACCGGCGCCCCCGGCACGGGGCGGTGGCACGGATGAGCACGACCACGAGACCCGCACACAAACCCGAACGCCAGGCCCGCGCCGGACAGCCGCAGCGGCAGTCCGGCGCCGCCCGGGCCGGCGGCACCCGGTCTTCCGCCGTCGCGTCGCCGCGCCTGCGCCTGAAGGCCCTGCTGTTCGACCACCGCGCCGGCCGCCGGGTCCTGCCCCTCGCCGTCGCCGCGGTGGCGCTGCTCGCGCTCGCGCTCGCCTTCCCCGGCGCCGGGAGCTGGCCCGCCGCGCTGTCCGTCGACCTTTCCGGGCCGCTCGGCCGGGCCGGGGACTGGATCATCGACAACCGGGACGGCCACCCGCTCTTCCTCTACTTCTTCGGGCACGTCAGCAACGCCGTGGTGGTGTCCGTCCGCGCGGTGTACGTCGTCCTGCTCGCCGCGGGCTGGACCGGCGTCACCGCCCTGGCCGGCCTCGTCGCCCTGCGCCTCGCGGGCTTGCGGCTCGCCGTCACCTGCGTGGCCGCCTTCGCCGTGTGCGGGCTGCTCGGCATGTGGGTGCCGACGATGCAGACCCTCGCGCTGATGGTCGTGGCCGTCGCCGCGTCCGTCGCCGTCGGCGGCCTGCTCGGCCTCGCCGCCGGACTGTCGCCGCGGGCCGGCCGCGCGCTGCGCCCCGTACTCGACACCATGCAGGTGCTGCCCGCCTTCGCGTACCTGCTGCCGATGGTGCTGGTCTTCGGGATCGGCGTACCGGCAGCCGTGCTCGCCACCGTGGTGTACGCGGCGCCGCCGATGGCCCGGCTCACGGCGCTGGGCCTGCGCGAGGCCGACGCCGGGGTGCTGGAGGCCTCCGCCTCGCTGGGTGCGACCGGGCGGCAGCGGCTGCTGACCGCGCGGCTCCCGCTGGCCCGCCGGCAGATCCTGCTCGGCGTCAACCAGGCCATCATGATGGCGCTGTCGATGGCCGTCATCGCCTCCGTGATCGGCGCGGGCGGCCTCGGCGACCGGGTCTACCAGGCCCTCGCCTCGGTCGACGTGGGTGCGGCGCTCGCCGCAGGCATCCCCATCGTGCTGCTCGCGGTGGTCCTGGACCGCACCGCCGACGCGGCGGGCGCCCGGCTGGGCGCCGCCCCGGTCCCCTCGGACCGGCAGCCGCTGCTGCGGCGGGTGTTCGAGGGCTGGTACGGGCGGCTGCTCACCGTTCTGACGGCCGTCGCCGCCGCCGTCGCGGGCCGGATGGCGGGCACGTCCCTGTGGCCGGAGTCCTGGACCGTGCCGATCGCGGAGCCGGTCAACCGGGCGGTCGGCTGGATGACGGACCACCTCTACTCCGGGGTGCCGGTGGTCGGCGGGACCGCCGACTGGGCGGCCCGCTTCACCGGCTGGATCCTCGACCCGCTGCGCTCCGGGCTGCAGGCCACCCCCTGGTGGCTGCTCCTGCTCGTGGTCGGCGCGCTCGGCCTGCTGGCGGGCACCTGGCGCACCGCGCTGACCGCCGTGCTCGCGCTGGCGGCCATCGGGGTGCTCGGCGTGTGGGA
>NZ_JBEZLV010000127.1:0-1666 GCF_040652335.1 Streptomyces sp. NPDC048270 | reverse complement strand
CACCAGATGACGGGCAACCGCCCGGCCCAACTCACCGGTACCACCCGTCACCAGGACGGATCCGTCCGCCGCGAACTCCGGCAGCTCCCCGCCGGTCTCCGCACGCACCAGACGCGCCACCCGGACCTCGCCGCCGCGCACCGCCAGCTCCGGCTCACCGGTGACGGACAGGGCCCGGGGCAGCAGGGCGTCGTCGGCCGCGCCGTCGGTGCCGAGGTCGATGAGGCGGATCACACGGTCGGCGTGCTCGGCGCGGGCCGCCCGGACCAGGCCCCACAGCGGGGCGTGGGCCAGGTCGGCTACACCGTCGCCCGTGTCCACGGCCGAGCGCGTCACCCAGACGAGTTCGGCCCCGGCCAGCCGGGGTTCTGCGAGCAGACGCTGGAGCGTTCCGAGGGCGGATGCGGTCTGCTGCTGCGCGCCGTGCCCTATCCCTCGCGTCGCATCCACAACCAGTCGAACGGGTAGCTCGGACCGCTCATCGATCTGGGCAAGGAGTACATCCACATCAGCCACATAGTCGGCCTCCAGTGTTGCGAACATCCCGGCGGGGTCGCCGAGAATCCATGTGCCGCCCGCCGGGGCGTCCTCGTGCGCCAGCGCGCCGCGGGCGGCGAAGTCGACGCGGTAGAGGTGCTCGGCCCGCTCGCCGGCGCGGATCTGCTCGGCGCTCGCCTCGCGGATCGCGAGGCCGCGGGCCCGGACGACGGGCTGCCCGGCCGGGTCGGCGACCCAGATGCGGGTGTTGGTGCGGGTGTCGTCCAGGTCGATGCGCACGCGCAGCTCGGTGGCACCGGCGGCGAGGAGCTCGACGCCCGTCCACTCGAACGGGAGCAGCACCTGCCGGTCGTCCGGGTCCTGGCCGCGGACGCCCATGAGGGTGTGCAGCGCGGCGTCCAGGAGGGCCGGGTGGACGCCGAAGTCTCCGGCGCTCAGGCCATCGGGCAGACGGATGAGTCCGTACGCGGTGTCGCCCTTGCGCCACAGTTCCGTCAGGCCCCGGAACGCGGGACCGTAGTCCAGGCCGCGCTCGCGGAAGCCCTCGTAGAAGCCGTCGAGATCGACGGACTCGGCGCCCGCGACCGGCCACTGCGCCAGCTCGGCGAACGCGTCACCGTCGCCGTCGGCGGGGACGGCCTCCGCGGATTCCGCGAGTTCGCCGGTGGCGTGGCGGCGCCAGCCGGAGTCGGAGGTCTCGTCCGGGCGGCTGTAGACGGTGACCGGGCGGCGGCCGGCGGCGTCGGACGGGCCGACCACCACCTGGAGCCGGAGGGCCGAGTCCTCGGTCAGGGTCAGCGGCTCCAGCAGGGTGAGTTCCCCGACCGACTCCGCGCCGACGTGGTGGGCGGCGGTGAGGGCCAGTTCGAGCAGGCCGGTGCCGGGGACGAGGACGGTGCCGAAGGCCGCGTGCTGCGCCAGCCAGGGGTGTTCGGCGAGGGAGATCCGGCCGGTGAAGACGTGTCCTTCGCCGTCGGCCAGCGCGGTGACCGCGCCGAGCCACGGGTGCTCGGGCACGTCGAGGCCGACGGAGCGGACGTTGCCGGTGGGCTTGGCGGCCTCGAGCCAGTAGTGCTCGCGCTGGAAGGCGTAGGTGGGGAGCGGTACGAGGGTTCCCGTGCCGGTTCCGAGGACGCGGTCCCAGTTCAGCTGGTGGCCCTGGACGTGG
>NZ_JBEZLV010000125.1:0-1705 GCF_040652335.1 Streptomyces sp. NPDC048270 | reverse complement strand
GGCCGGCCCGCGGGCCGGCCGCACCGCCCCCACCGCCCCTCCGGCGGGCTCCGGACGCCGTCAGCAGCGACGGGTCTGGTACGGCACGGGAGTCGGCTGCGGGGCGGACGGCGTCGGGCACCGGCGTACGGCGACCAGGAAGGTCAGCGCGATCCCGCCCGCCACGCAGAAGAGCGCCGTGCTGATCCCGTCGGCGGTGGCGGTTCGGAGCCGTTCGCCGGAGAGCCCGTCGAGGCCGGCGGTCGCGACCAGTACGAGGACGGCGAGGCCGACCGCCGCGCCCGCGCCCGAGCCGGTGGAGGCGATACCGGAGGCGATGCCCTGCTGCCGGTCGGGGACTCCGGTGGCGGCGGCGATGAACATGGCGGTGAAGACCACCCCGTCACCGATGCCGAGCGCCACGAGGCCGGGAACCAGCGGGGCGTAGCTGCCGTCGGGCGTGACGGCGAGGCCGAGTACGAGCGCACCGAGCGCGCCGACGGCCAAGGACGCGGCCAGGGTCGGCCGCAGCCCGAACCGCGTCACGAGCCGGCCCGCGGCGGTCGAGCCGGCCACCACTACCGCCGTGGGGATGAGGAACCCGGCCCCCGTCTGCAGGGCGTCGTAGCCCAGCACCTCCTGGAAGTAGACGGACAGGAAGTAGAGCACGGAGCCGAACGTCGCCATGAACATGAACGCGATGACGACGCCGGTGACCAGATGGGGGTTGGCGAGCAGACCCGGCGGCATGAGCGGGTCGCCGCTGCGCCGCTCGATGGCGACGAAGGCCGCGATCAGCACCGGGCCCGCCACCGCGCACGCCAGGATGCCGGGCGAGAGCCAGCCCAGACCGGGCCCCTGTACGAGGGCGAACACGATGAGGGTGACACCGGACGTCACGCTGAGCGCACCGGGCAGGTCGAAGGTGCGGCCCTTCTCCCTCGCACCGTCGCGGGGGACCAGTGCGAAGGCGAGCAGCAGTGCGGGGACGGCCAGGGCCACGTTGACGAGGAAGACCGCCTCCCAGCCGAACACCTGCGTCAGCACACCGCCGAGCAGCACACCGATGACGAGCCCGGCCGCGCCCGCCCCTCCCCAGATGCCCAAGGCGCGGTTGCGGGCCAGGCCTTCGGCGAAGGTGGTGTTGATGAGGGCCAGTGTGGTGGGGAAGACGAGGGCCCCGCCCAGACCCTGGACGGCGCGGGCGGCCAGGAGCAGGCCGGGCCCGGTCGCGAGGGCGCCCGCGAGCGACGCCCCGGCGTACAGGGCGAGGCCGGCGACCAGGATGCGGCGCCGTCCGAGCAGGTCGGCGGCGCGCCCGCCGAACAGCAGGAAGCCGGCCGAGGCCACCGCGTAGGCGCTGATGACCGACTGGAGCGTCCGCGCGGAATAGCCGAGGTCACGGGCGATGTCGGGCAGGGCCACCACCACGATGTACTGGTCGAGCGAGACGATCAGCATGGCGAAGGACAGCAGCGCGAGCATGGCCGTCCGCCGGTTCCAGCCGAGGCCGCCGGGCGCGGACGCTGTCTCTGTGGGTCCCACGGCAGCACTCCTGACGATCGCTCAAGTCCGCGCCCGCGGCCCGTGGCCCGCCGAGCAGGCCCGTCCGGTGACGGGCGGGACGCGCCGGGCGGACCGCCCGCCACGAGCCTATACAGCGGGCCCGTACCGGCCCCGTCAACGACCCACGCTCCTCACCCGCGGCTCCCGACCCCGCGGGGCG
>NZ_JBEZLV010000124.1:0-1856 GCF_040652335.1 Streptomyces sp. NPDC048270 | reverse complement strand
CTCCAACTCCGCAGCCCACACCTGAGACTCAGCCATCCCCACCATGCCCGGACAACGACACCAACCAGCTCAGGACACGAACCGCTGCTGGAGTATTTAGACCCTTTGTCGTCTACGGGTGCTGACGCCTGGAATTTCGAGGCCCCATGTACGTCACCTGCTTTACCGTTAGGGCCGCTATGTGCTCGATGACACGGCTCTGAAGAACTTCGTCGATCCAAATGTGAACCATCCCATGCCTCCCCTTCTTGATCTTCTCTATTTCCCCATAACGTACAGATTCATGGATCGCAAACTTTGCCCTTTCGCCAGGGATTGTATCGAACGCAATCTCGGGTTCGAGCTTTCCGCCAAGTAGGGAATCGGGGCCCTCGTATAGGAATTTCCCGTCCGCCCCGTGGATGAGAATAAACCCCTCCCACCCCTGAGGCTGGTAGTACTGGAAGGTAACCCTACGTCCTACCGGAAGTTTATCTAGAACCTCCTTATTTGCCTTGCGCAGCTGGCGGGAAATTCTTGCGACATCAGCAGACGAAATGCGGCGCTTATCCTTAGTCTTCATAGTCTCGCGAACCACCTCAGTCCGCCCAGAAATTTCCTTGAGTAGATGTCCACAGTCTGTGAATTGCTCCACTGAGAGTTCCCTGGCAAGTATGATGCTATCGCCCCCCTTGGTCTTTGCGTATCCGTAGTACGGGTCTCCGAGGTCGGCATTTTGGGGTACGGTTACCCCGCTAATAGCTAGGAATGGCCCGTAACCCTCAGGTGTGTATACGGTGAAGTTAAACCATTTACCATTCGAATTCCGGAAGGCCTGCCTGTTGCGGGAGGCGATCTCGCCCTTCAGGTCATGATCCGTGTGGGATCCGACGGTCGACGGCTGCTCCGGAAGGTCATTCTCTTGCTGCTTGTATTCCTTGCCAGCATCTGCCTGCGGTCATAAACCGCCTCAACGTATGAGTCTCCCGCCGATTCAAAAATTTCAACCTCTCCTGAAAAACCAACCCTCTTCCTACCGGGCTGGTCTTCAGCAGCCCAGAGGCTATAGAACGTTTCTCGATGTAGATTCCCCAAAACTGCCTCGCTGTAGGTGGAGGCAGCTAGGACCTGCAAATCCCCTTGATGGCCTCCCGCAACAGCCCGCAAGGCAGACTCCAAGAAGACGTAGTTCACCTCGGCGCCAAAGAAATTGTGGGCACACTCCAGGGCCTCCTCGAAGCTGCCACGTGCCACGAGGAGGAGCCAGCACCACTGGTGCGGCGCGAAGCAAACCGTGTCAATCTGAAGCTGCCCCAAGGTTGCAAAAGGTAGGAGGTTGATTGCAATTTCCTGGGCGCTCTGCGGATACCCGGAGAGATCGTGAACAAATCGCTCGAGTTCCTCAATGTTGCAGCCACTCCACTGCATCTCTATACTGGCCGCCAGTACGGCTTCACTCCAATCACCTTCGGCAATATTCTGCAGCCATTTAAAATTTGCCATTTGCCTTACCTTGCTTTCTGGGCTTCTCTTGGGATTGAATTCTTGCAGGGGAGGGTATACCAAGAGAGCGGGATAGGGCGTCTGGAGGGGCGTAATTGGTTGCCCTTCTCGCCCGTATCGTTGGCATGGCCGGGCATTGTGACTTTTCAGCGTTGACGTTTTAGTAGGGCTTGGTCAGGTTGGGGCTGGTGCGGGTAGGCCGCGGTGGCAGTGGGGCAGGCGCCCGGTCCACGTCGCGAGGAGGTCTGTAGCTCGCGGACGACGCGGTAGAGGCTCCTTAGTACTCCAGCAGCGGTTCGTGTCCTGAGCTGGTTGGTGTCGTTGTCCGGGCATGGTGGGGATGGCTGAGTCTCAGGTGTGGGCTGCGGAGTTGG
>NZ_JBEZLV010000123.1:0-1877 GCF_040652335.1 Streptomyces sp. NPDC048270 | reverse complement strand
CCTACCACGCTCCCCGCACCCCCGCTCCCCGCACCCCCGTACCCCTCACCCCCGCACCTCAGCCCCGTACCACCCCCGCTCCCCACCACCGCATCCTCCCGACCCGAAAGACGGACCTCCCATGAGCGACCCGCTGCTGTTCAACCCGCGCACCTACGACCCGGCCCACTTCGACCCCGAGACCCGCAGGCTGCTGCGCGCCACCGTCGACTGGTTCGAGGACCGCGGCAAGCGCAGGCTGATCGAGGACTACCGCTCCCGTGCCTGGCTGGCGGACTTCCTCGCGTTCTCCGCGAAGGAGGGGCTCTTCGCGACCTTCCTGACCCCGGCCCCCGCCGCCGGGGAACAGGAGCCGGACAAGCGCTGGGACACCGCGCGGATCGCCGCCCTCAACGAGATCTTCGGCTTCTACGGCCTGGACTACTGGTACGCCTGGCAGGTCACCATCCTCGGCCTCGGCCCGGTCTGGCAGAGCGACAACGCCGCCGCCCGCGGCCGCGCCGCGCAGCTCCTCGAAGAGGGCGAGGTGTTCGCCTTCGGCCTGTCCGAGAAGACCCACGGCGCCGACATCTACTCCACCGACATGCTGCTGGAGCCGGACGGCGAGGGCGGTTTCCGCGCCGGCGGCTCCAAGTACTACATCGGCAACGGGAACGCCGCCGGTCTCGTCTCCGTCTTCGGCCGCCGCACCGACATCGAGGGCCCCGACGGCTACGTCTTCTTCGCCGCCGACAGCCGCCACCCCGCCTACCGCCTCGTGCAGAACGTGGTGGACTCCTCGAAGTACGTGAGCGAGTTCCGCCTCGACGACTACCCGGTGCGCGCCGAGGACGTCCTGCACACCGGCCGCGCCGCCTTCGACGCCGCGCTCAACACCGTCAACGTCGGCAAGTTCAACCTCTGCACCGCCTCGATCGGCATCTGCGAGCACGCGATGTACGAGGCCGTCACGCACGCTCAGGGCCGCATCCTCTACGGGCGCCCCGTCACGGCCTTCCCGCACGTGCGCCGCGAGCTCACCGACGCGTACGTCCGCCTCGTCGGCATGAAGCTGTTCAGCGACCGCGCCGTCGACTACTTCCGCTCCGCGGGCCCCGACGACCGCCGCTACCTGCTCTTCAACCCGATGACCAAGATGAAGGTGACCACCGAGGGCGAGAAGGTCATCGACCTGATGTGGGACGTCATCGCGGCCAAGGGCTTCGAGAAGGACACCTACTTCGCCCAGGCCGCCGTGGAGATCCGCGGTCTGCCCAAGCTGGAGGGCACGGTCCACGTCAACCTCGCCCTGATCCTCAAGTTCATGCGCAACCACCTGCTGGAGCCGGCCGGGTACGCCCCCGCACCGACCCGCCTCGACGCGGCCGACGACGGGTTCCTCTTCCGCCAGGGCCCGGCCCGCGGCCTGGGCTCCGTACGCTTCCACGACTGGCGCACCGCCTACGACGCGTACGCCGCCGTGCCCAACGTCGCCCGCTTCCGCGAGCAGGCCGACGCCCTGTGCGCGTTCGTCACCACGGCCGCCCCCGACGAGGAGCAGAGCCGCGACCTCGACCTCCTCCTCGCCGTGGGCCAGCTGTTCGCGCTGGTCGTGCACGGCCAGCTGATCCTGGAGCAGGCCCGCCTGTCCGGCCTGGACGAGGACGTGCTCGACGAGCTGTTCGGCGTCCTGGTACGGGACTTCTCCGCGCACGCGGTCGAGCTGTACGGCAAGGACTCCGCCACCGCGGAGCAGCAGACCTGGGCACTGGGCGCGGTCCGGCGCCCGGTCGTCGACGCCGACCGCTCGGCGCGGGTCTGGGCCCGGGTCGAGGCGCTGGCCGGGGCGTACGAGATGGCGCCGTAAGGAACGGGCGGACGGGGGGCGGGGGCCCGGG
>NZ_JBEZLV010000122.1:0-1989 GCF_040652335.1 Streptomyces sp. NPDC048270 | reverse complement strand
GTCAGTACGAGATGACGTACGCCGTGCACCGACACCAGATGACGGGCAACCGCCCGGCCCAACTCACCGGTACCACCCGTCACCAGGACGGATCCATCGGCGTCCAGGCGCGGGGCTTCGGACGCCTTGGCCGTGCGGACGAGGCGGGCGGCCCGGATCTCCCCGTCACGGAGGGCGAGTTCGGGCTCGTCGGTGAGGGTGAGGGCCGGGGCCAGCTCGAGGTCGTCCCGGGCGGGGTCGGCGCCGAGGTCGATGAGGCGGATCACACGGTCGGCGTGCTCGGCGCGCGCCGCGCGCAGCAGGCCCCACAGCGCGGCGTGGGCCAGGCCGGTCAGGCTGTCGCCCGCGGCGCCTCCGTCTTCGGCGTTAACGGCGTTAACGCCGTTAACGGCGGAGCGGGTCAGCCAGACCAGCTCGGTCTGTTCCAGGCGCGGTTCGGCCAGCAGGAGCTGGAGGGTGCCGAGCGCGGCGGCGGTCAGCTCGCGGGCGTCGGCGGCGGGAGCGTCGCCGGTGGCGTCCACGAGGACGCGGGCCGGGGCGTCGACTCCTTCGGCGAGGTGCGCCAGGAGCGCGTCGGCGTCCGCGAACGCCTGCGCGCCGAGGGGGGCGGCGAATGCGGCGTCGCCTTCGAGGATCCAGGTCTCCCCGGCCGGCTCCGCGTCGCCCGGGGTCCGGGTGGGGCGGAACTCGACGTGGTACAGGTGCTCGGCCCGCTCGCCGGCGCGGATCTGCTCGGCGCTCGCCTCGCGGATGGCGAGGCCGCGGGTGCGGACGACGGGGTGGCCGGCGCCGTCGGCGACGGTGAGGGTGAGGTGCTCGTCGGCGCCGGAGGCGACCTCGACGCGTACGCGCAGCTCGGTGGCTCCGGCGGCGAGGAGTTCCACGCCGGTCCATTCGAACGGCATGAACACGCGCTGCCGGGCCTCTTCGTCGCGGACGCCCATGAGGGTGTGCAGCGCGGCGTCCAGGAGGGCCGGGTGGACGCCGAAGTCTCCGGCGCTCAGGCCCTCGGGCAGACGGATGAGTCCGTACGCGGTGTCGCCCTTGCGCCACAGTTCCGTCAGGCCCTGGAACGCGGGACCGTAGTCCAGGCCGCGCTCGCGGAAGCCCTCGTAGAAGCCGTCGAGAGCGACGGACTCGGCGCCCGCGACCGGCCACTGCGCCAGCTCGGCGAATGCATCGGCATCGCCGTCGGCCGGGACAGGGGCGGCCTCCGCGGACTCCGCGAGTTCGCCGGTGGCGTGGCGGCGCCATTCCTCGTCGCTGCCCTCGGGGCGGCTGTAGACGGTGACCGGGCGGCGGCCGGTGCTCTCGGGGGCGCCGACGGTGACCTGGAGGCGGACGGCGCCGTCCGTGCCGAGCAGCAGCGGCTCGGTGAGGACCAGTTCGGCCACACCGGGGGCGCCGACGTGGTGGGCGGCGGTGAGGGCCAGCTCCAGCAGGCCGGTGCCGGGGACGAGGACCGACCCGAAGGCCGCGTGACCGGCCAGCCAGGGGTGCTCGGCGAGGGAGATCCGGCCGGTGAAGAGGTGCCCTTCGCCGTCGGCGAGGGAGGTGACGGCACCGAGCCACGGGTGCTCGGAGACATCGAGGCCGACCCCGCGCACGTCGCCCGAGGTCTTGGGGGCGTCCATCCAGTAGTGCGCGCGCTGGAAGGCGTAGGAGGGGAGCTGTACGAGCTTTCCGGAGTCCAGGACGAAGTCCCAGCCGAGGTCGTGGCCCTGGACGTGGAGGAGGCCGAGGTTGCGGAGCAGTTGGGCCGGCTCGCCGTGCTGCCGGGCGAGGGAGCCGACGACGATGCCGCCGCGCTCCGCGCTGCCGTCGGTCAGCGGCATCGACAGCACCGGGTGGGCGCTGATCTCGACGAACACGCCGTGGCCGTCGTCCAGGAGCCGGTCGAGGGCGCGGTCGAAGCGGACCGGCTCGCGCAGGTTGCGGCACCAGTACGTGCCGTCGAGCTCGGTGCCGTCGGCGACCTGGCCGGTCACC
>NZ_JBEZLV010000121.1:0-2210 GCF_040652335.1 Streptomyces sp. NPDC048270 | reverse complement strand
GCGGGGTCCGGCCGCTCCCGCGCCGGGGGCCTGGTGGCCGGCGCCCGGATCGACGTCCGTTCCGCGCAGGCCGTGGCCCATGGGGCCCACCGCGAGCGGGGTGCGCGCCGCCGCGATGATGGCCTGGAGTTCCGTCTCCAGCGCGCCCACCGCCGCCTCCACCCTGGCCGACTCCGGTGAGCCCGCCATCCGTTCCGATGCCAGGTGCAGGGCGGTCAGCGGGGTGCGCAGCCGGTGGGACAGGTCGGCGACCAGTTCGCGTTCGACGGCGAGCAGTTCGGTCATCCGGTGGGCCATCGCGTTGAACGCGACACCGGCGTCGCGCAGTTCCCTGGGGCCCATGGGGTCCACGCGGGCGTCCAGGTTGCCCTCGCCCAGCGCGTGGGAAGCGTGCGCGAGTCGTTTGGAGGACCGGACCACCTTCGCTCCGAGGCGGTCGGCGACCAGCACGGAACCGCCGACCAGGCCCACGGCGAGGAGGAGCATGACGGCCCAGGAGGCCTTGACCCCGCGGGTCAGTTCCGCCTCGGGGACGAAGTTCTCGATGACGGCGACCCGGTCGCCGGGCAGCACCACCGGCTGCAGGCAGATCCAGCCGGCGGGGATCTGCTGGGAGATGGACTCGCGTCCGCGCTGGGCCCGTTCGAGCAGGGCGGCGGGGGCTCGGGAGCTGCCGATGGCCGGGGCGCCCGGCAGGTGGACCACCAGGTGCTCGGTCGCGTCCAGACTCGCGGCGGATTCCCGCAGGGCGGCGGGGTCCGTGGTGAGCGTCAGCACGGGGGCCAGAGCGGCGGCCCGCTGCTCGGCCGCGGTGACGCTCTGCTCCTTGACGAGCGACATCACCAGTGCGGCCAGCGGTATGAGGAAGGAGAGGGCGACCATGGAGGTCACGGCGAGCGCCACTCCGGCCAGTGAGCGTCTCAACGCGGCGCCACCAGTTTGATGCCGACGCCGCGGACGGTCAGCAGGTAGCGCGGGGCCGCCGCGCGTTCGCCCAGCTTGCGCCGCAGGGACGACAGGTGCACGTCGACGGTCTGGTCGTCCACGTACGGCTCGCGCCACACCTCGGTCAGCAGCCGCCGCTTGGAGACGACCTGCCCGGTGTGGTGGGCGAGGAAGGCCAGCAGGTCGAACTCCCGGCGGGTGAGGTGGAGCTCCCGGCCGGCCAGGTACGCGGTGCGCGCACCCGGGTCGACGGCCAGCTCGCCCACGGTGGTGGCGCGCAGCGGTTCGGCGGAGGCCGCGGGCCGCGGCCCCTGCCCGGTCTGCGCGGCGTGGGTGGCGTGGGCCGGGGGGAGGTGGCTGGTGCGCCGGAGGACGGCGGAGAGGCGGGCGATGAGCTGTCCTCCGGAGAAGGGCTTGACCAGGTAGTCGTCGGCGCCCGCGTTGAGGAGCTTGATGATCTCGGTCTCGTCGTCGCGGGCGGTGGCCACCAGCACGGGGACGGAGGATATGCCCCGGATCATGCGCAGTGCGTCTCCTCCGTCCAGATCGGGCAGCCCCAGGTCGAGGACCACCGCGTCGACGGGCACCTGGGTCACCTCGCGCAGGGCGCCGAACCCGTCGGCCGCGCTGCGTACGGCATACCCGTGCTCCGCCAGGACTTCGATCAGTGACTGGCGGATGCTGGGGTCGTCTTCCACGACCAGGACGCTGGGCATGGGCACACCTTAGGTGAACGCCCGTTCCTACGGCCGGGGGGTGGTGAAGGCCGGGCCGTCGCCGGTGACGCGCAGGTGCACGGGGCGGTCGGAGACCGGGATGGTGCAGCCGTCCCGCGCGCTGCAGCTCGCGTACCCGAGCAGTACGGTCGCCTCCCCGTCGCCGTCGGCCCGGACGGGCAGCGTGGTGGTGACGGGGCCGTCCGGATAGACGGGGACCGGGGCCTCGACACCGGGCAGGCTGATCGTGCGCACCTCGGCGGCGGCCGTCAGCTTCCCGGCGGCCCGCAGGACTCCGGTGACGTTCACGGCGGTCGGCCGGCCCACGCCCTCGATCCCGCCGGCGGGCAGATCGGCGCTGTAGAGGTGGAAGCCTTCCTCGGGGGTGAAGACGGCGGTCACCGTGCCGTTCGGGGCCTGCCAGTCGGACACCGACAGGGTGACGGTGACCCCGTTCTCGGTGAAGCTCGTCGTGCGCGCCGCGCCGCCGCCCTCGGCGGGCTGCGCGCCGCAGGCCGCGTGCGAGGCCAGCGACAGGAAGTCGGCCTC
>NZ_JBEZLV010000120.1:0-2236 GCF_040652335.1 Streptomyces sp. NPDC048270 | reverse complement strand
CGACGACCGGCGGCACACGGCCTACGACGCACACGTCGAGGGCAACATCGGCCCGAGCTTCTGGGCCGCCCAGCGGGTCTCGGGCCCGGGCAGCCAGGTGCTGGCCTTCCGGGTCAACATGAGCCCCCAGCTCCACGACCTGTACCGGCTCGACATGACCATGGCGGTGGCCTCACTGGTCGCGCTCGCGGCGGCCACACCCCTGGCGGTGTACGGGGCGGGGCTGCTCGGCCGCCGGCTGCGGCGGGTGTCCGAGACCGCGGGCCGGATCTCCGCGGGGGACCTGGACGCCCGCACCGGCCCCACCAAGGGCGGCGACGAGGTCGCGGACATCGCCGCCACCGTCGACCTGATGGCCGACAGCCTCAGCCGGCGGCTGCGCACCGAGCGCCGGTTCACC
Source organism: Streptomyces sp. NPDC048270 (assembly GCF_040652335.1). NCBI lineage: Bacteria > Bacillati > Actinomycetota > Actinomycetes > Kitasatosporales > Streptomycetaceae > Streptomyces > Streptomyces sp. NPDC048270. Next base: position 1,836 of record NZ_JBEZLV010000120.1, on the reverse strand, counting down.
GCGGACGTGGCCCACGAGCTGCGCACCCCCGTCGGCGGGCTGCTGGCCGCCGCCGATCTGCTGCCGGCCGGTGAGACGGAGGACCTGCTGCGGGCCCGGGTGCGCGACCTGCGCGGCCTGGTCGAGGACCTGCTGGAGATCTCCCGGCTCGACGCCGGAGCCGAACAGCCGGTCCGCGCCCGGGTCCCGCTCGGCGCGGTCGTCGCCGAGGCCGTGGCACGCACCGGCCTCGACACGCAGGTCCTCGTCGCCGATCAGCGCGGCGGGGAGGGCGCGGAGGGCGCGGAGGGCGCGGGCACCGAGGGCGCCGCAGGCGCCGGAGGCACAGCGGAGACCGCGGGCACGGCGGGGACGGTGGAGACCGCGGGCACGGCGGGGACGGTGGAGACCGCGGGCACCGCGGGGACGGTGGAGACCGATCCGCGCCGCCTCGAACGGATCGTCAGCAACCTCGTCGTCAACGCACACCGGCACGGGGCCGCCCCGGTCCGGGTCACCGTCGAGGGCCGTACGGTCGCCGTACGCGACCACGGCCCCGGATTCCCCGCGGAGCTGCTGGCCGACGGCCCCCGCCGCTTCCACACGGGGGCGAAGGAGCGCGGCGCGGGCCACGGCCTGGGCCTGACCATCGCCCAGGGCCACGCCCGGCTCCTCGGTGCCGAACTGCGCCTGGACAACGCCCCGGACGGCGGCGCCCTCGCCACCCTGCGCCTGCCGGCCTGACCGGCGGCCCCGGCCCCTACACGACTGCTACGAAGCGGCGCGGACACCGATACACACCGGCGGGGGGCCCCGATACGTTCCCCCGACACCCTTCGAAGTGCACCCCATTGGCACCCGAAGAGGAGTTCCCCGTGTCCGTCGACCCCCTGGTGACCGCCGACCCCTTCGGCCCGCACGCGCCGCACCCGGCGTCCGGGATCGCGGCCGCCACCGCCGACCTGTCGAAGGCCTACGGCAGCGGCGACGCCCGCGTCGTCGCCCTGGACCGCGTGAGCATCGCCTTCCGGGAAGGCGAGTTCACCGCGATCATGGGCCCCTCGGGCTGCGGCAAGTCCACCCTGATGCACTGCGCCGCCGGACTGGACTCGGCCGACTCCGGATCCGTACGCATCGGCACCACCGAGCTGAGCGGACTGGGGGACCGGCAGCTCACCCAACTGCGGCGGGACCGGATCGGCTTCATCTTCCAGGCGTTCAACCTGCTGCCGACGCTGACCGCACTGGAGAACATCACGCTGCCGCTGACCATCGCCGGGCGCCGGCCCGACCGGCAGTGGCTGGACCGCGTGGTCTCCATGGTCGGCCTCTCCCAGCGCCTCGGCCACCGGCCCGGACAGCTGTCCGGCGGACAGCAGCAGCGCGTCGCGGTGGCCCGCGCCCTGGTCTCCCGCCCGGCGATCATCTTCGGCGACGAGCCCACCGGCAACCTCGACTCCCGCGCCGGGGCCGAGATCCTCGGCTTCCTGCGGGACTCCGTACGGGAGCTGGGTCAGACCGTGGTCATGGTCACGCACGATCCCGTCGCCGCCGGCTACGCCGACCGCGTCGTCTTCCTCTCCGACGGGCGCCTGGTCGACGAGATGGCGCGGCCCACCGCGGACCGGGTGCTGGACCGGACGAAGGCGTTCGACCCCCGCTCCCGCACCAGCTGACCCGCCCACCCGCACACACCCCGGCTCGCACCCGCCGAGCCCGCCCCCTGCGAGGAACCGCACACCCATGTTCCGTACCGCCCTGCGCAACGTACTCGCGCACAAGGCACGCCTGCTCATGACCGCGTTCGCGGTCATGCTCGGCGTCACGTTCATCTCCGGCAGCCTCGTCTACGGCGAC
>NZ_JBEZLV010000119.1:0-2285 GCF_040652335.1 Streptomyces sp. NPDC048270 | reverse complement strand
CCGGCGTGCCGTTCTCGGTGAAGGAGACCACCCCCGTCGAAGGCGTGCCGACCACGTTCGGCGTCGAGCGCTTCCGCTCCCTGGTGGCGGCCGCCGACGCCCCGCCCGTGGCCCGCCTGCGCGCGGCCGGCGCCATCCCCATCGGGCACGCCAACATGCCCACCCTGGTGCTGGCCGGCATGCACACGCGCAGCGAACTGTTCGGCGACACGGTCAACCCGTGGGACAGCGCCCGCACTCCGGGCGGCACCAGCGGCGGCGACGCGGTGGCCGTCGCCACCGGCATGGCCGCCCTCGGGCTCGGCAACGACTCCGGCGGCTCGATCCGCGTCCCGGCCCAGTTCTGCGGCGTCGCCGGACTGAAACCGACGCCCGGGCGCTTCCCCGCCGACCACCGCGTCCTCGGCCCCGACGACCCCGGCCCCGCCTCCCAGCTGCTGGTGACCGACGGCCCGCTGGCCCGGACCGTCGGCGACCTGAGGCTGGCCTACGAGGCGCTGGCCGGCACGGACCCCCGCGACCCCCGGGCCCTCCCGGTACCCCCCTACGGCCCGCCGCTCCCCTCACCCGTGAAGGTAGCGGTGGTCGCGGACCCCGGCGGACACGGCGTCCACCCCGCCGTCCGGCGCGCCGTCGAGGACGCGGCCGCCGCCCTGCGCGACGCCGGCTACGAGGTGTGCGAGGTCGCGGACGTACCGAGGCTGGACGAGGCCCTCGAGGCGTACGGCCGGATCACCGTCACCGAGTTCGCCCCCACCTGGCCGATGGTGCGGCCCCTGCTCGGCGAGGGCGGGGACCGCTACATCGAGATGGCCATGGAGCAGACCCCGCCGGCCGACGCGGCCGGGCTCGTGAAGCTGATGGGCACCTGGATGAACATCCGCCGCTCATGGGCCGGATTCCTCGACGCGTACCCGCTGCTGCTCGGCCCGTCGTTCACCGAGCCGCCGGTGGAACCCGGACTGGAGTCGCGCGACAGGGCGGGACGCGACCGCGTGGCCTCGGCCATGCGGCTGTGCACGGCGACCAGCTTCGTGGGCGTACCGGCGGTGGCCGTACCCACCGGCCTGGCCGACGGCCTCCCCTGCGGAGTGCAGATCGTCGGACGCGCCTTCCGCGAGGACCTGTGCCTGGACGCCGCCCAGGCCGTCGAGGACCGCCTCGGAGTCCTGACCCCGGTCAGCCCGCGCGGGCCCCGGAGCGCCTGAGCGGCGATCGGCTCCGGTTGCGGGAAGCTGCCCCGGGGGACCCCGCTCCGCTCGACCTCCGGAGATCGTCCATGACCGTCAACGCCCCAGCCGCTGCCGCTTCCCCGCTGCTCGACCTGGTCCGGCCGGCCCGGCCGACGCACGTCGTCGACGTCGGGGCCAATCCGATCGACGGGGATCCGCCGTACCGGGACATGCTGGCGGCCGGCCTGTGCAGGGTGACGGGGTTCGAGCCGCAGCCCGAGGCCCTCGACGAGCTGCGGCGCCGCAAGGGCCCGTACGAGACCTACCTGCCCGACGCCCTCGGGGACGGCGCCGCCCACACCCTGTACGTCGCCGCCAGTTCCGGGATGACCGGCATCTTCCGCCCGGACCCGAACAGGCTGGCGCTCTTCAACGGCTTCGGCGAGTGGGGCCGGGTCCGGGAGGAGGTCCAGGTCTCCACCCGGCGGCTGGACGACGTCGAAGCGGTCGGCGCCTTCGACCTGCTGAAGATCGACATCCAGGGAGCCGAGCTGATGGTCTTCCAGGGCGGCCGCCGGAAGCTCGCCGAGGCCGTGGCCGTGCACACCGAGGTCTCCTTCGTCCCGCTGTACGAGGACCAGCCCGTGTTCGGCGACGTGGACCGGGAGCTGCGCGGCCAGGGCTTCATCCCGCACGCCTTCGCGGCGGTCAAGCGCTGGCCGATCGCCCCCGTGGTCTTCGGGGGCGACTTCCGGCAGGCCCGCCACCAGCTCCTCGAGGCCGACGTGGTCTACGTACGCGACTTCGGACGCCCCGAGTCCATGACCGACGAGCAGCTGGGGCAGCTGGCCCTGGTCGCCCACCACGTCTACGGCTCGACCGACCTGGCCTACCACTGCCTCAGGCAGCTGAGTCTGCGGAACGCCGCCGCCCCCGACGCCCCGGACCGCTTCCTGGCCCTGCTGGCCGGATCCGGGTGATCGGCCCGGGGACCGCGCGGACCGGCGGATGTGTATCGGGCGGGTATCAGGGAGCGCTGGGTTGCCCATCGGATCCGTCCCGCGGCTGCGACGCGGCCGCCGCCCCCTCCGCCTGGCATATCGTTCCTCACAG
>NZ_JBEZLV010000118.1:0-2504 GCF_040652335.1 Streptomyces sp. NPDC048270 | reverse complement strand
TTCAGAACTAACACAGTGGACGCGAGCAACTGAGGACAAGCCCTCGGCCTATTAGTACCAGTCAGCTTCACCCGTTACCGGGCTTCCACATCTGGCCTATCAACCCAGTCGTCTACTGGGAGCCTTACCCTCTCAAGGAGGTGGGAATACTCATCTTGAAGCAGGCTTCCCGCTTAGATGCTTTCAGCGGTTATCCCTCCCGAACGTAGCCAACCAGCCATGCCCTTGGCAGGACAACTGGCACACCAGAGGTTCGTCCGTCCCGGTCCTCTCGTACTAGGGACAGCCCTTCTCAATATTCCTACGCGCACAGCGGATAGGGACCGAACTGTCTCACGACGTTCTAAACCCAGCTCGCGTACCGCTTTAATGGGCGAACAGCCCAACCCTTGGGACCGACTCCAGCCCCAGGATGCGACGAGCCGACATCGAGGTGCCAAACCATCCCGTCGATATGGACTCTTGGGGAAGATCAGCCTGTTATCCCCGGGGTACCTTTTATCCGTTGAGCGACGGCGCTTCCACAAGCCACCGCCGGATCACTAGTCCCGACTTTCGTCCCTGCTCGACCCGTCGGTCTCACAGTCAAGCTCCCTTGTGCACTTACACTCAACACCTGATTGCCAACCAGGCTGAGGGAACCTTTGGGCGCCTCCGTTACCCTTTGGGAGGCAACCGCCCCAGTTAAACTACCCATCAGACACTGTCCCTGATCCGGATCACGGACCGAGGTTAGACATCCAGCACGACCAGAGTGGTATTTCAACGGCGACTCCACAACCACTGGCGTGGCTGCTTCAAAGTCTCCCACCTATCCTACACAAGCCGAACCGAACACCAATATCAAACTGTAGTAAAGGTCCCGGGGTCTTTCCGTCCTGCTGCGCGAAACGAGCATCTTTACTCGTAGTGCAATTTCACCGGGCCTATGGTTGAGACAGTCGAGAAGTCGTTACGCCATTCGTGCAGGTCGGAACTTACCCGACAAGGAATTTCGCTACCTTAGGATGGTTATAGTTACCACCGCCGTTTACTGGCGCTTAAGTTCTCAGCTTCGCACGCCCGAAAGCGCACTAACCGGTCCCCTTAACGTTCCAGCACCGGGCAGGCGTCAGTCCGTATACATCGCCTTACGGCTTCGCACGGACCTGTGTTTTTAGTAAACAGTCGCTTCTCGCTGGTCTCTGCGGCCACCCCCAGCTCACGGAGTAAATCCGATCACCAGTGATGGCCCCCCTTCTCCCGAAGTTACGGGGGCATTTTGCCGAGTTCCTTAACCATAGTTCACCCGAACGCCTCGGTATTCTCTACCTGACCACCTGAGTCGGTTTAGGGTACGGGCCGCCATGAAACTCGCTAGAGGCTTTTCTCGACAGCATAGGATCATCCACTTCACCACAATCGGCTCGGCATCAGGTCTCAGCCTTATATGAGGGACGGATTTGCCTACCCCTCGGCCTACACCCTTACCCCGGGACAACCACCGCCCGGGCTGGACTACCTTCCTGCGTCACCCCATCGCTTACCTACTACAAGTCTGGTTCGTCGGCTCCACCACTTTCCTTTCCCCGAAGGGTCCGGAACGGCTTCACGGACTTAGCATCGCCTGATTCGATATTGGGCGTTTCAAAGCGGGTACCGGAATATCAACCGGTTGTCCATCGACTACGCCTGTCGGCCTCGCCTTAGGTCCCGACTTACCCTGGGCAGATCAGCTTGACCCAGGAACCCTTAGTCAATCGGCGCACACGTTTCTCACGTGTGTATCGCTACTCATGCCTGCATTCTCACTCGTGAACCGTCCACAACTAGCTTCCGCTGCTGCTTCACCCGGCACACGACGCTCCCCTACCCATCACAGCGGGCGTTGGCCCTATTGCTGCAATGACACGACTTCGGCGGTACGCTTGAGCCCCGCTACATTGTCGGCGCGGAATCACTTGACCAGTGAGCTATTACGCACTCTTTCAAGGGTGGCTGCTTCTAAGCCAACCTCCTGGTTGTCTCTGCGACTCCACATCCTTTCCCACTTAGCGTACGCTTAGGGGCCTTAGTCGATGCTCTGGGCTGTTTCCCTCTCGACCATGGAGCTTATCCCCCACAGTCTCACTGCCGTGCTCTCACTTACCGGCATTCGGAGTTTGGCTAAGGTCAGTAACCCGGTAGGGCCCATCGCCTATCCAGTGCTCTACCTCCGGCAAGAAACACACGACGCTGCACCTAAATGCATTTCGGGGAGAACCAGCTATCACGGAGTTTGATTGGCCTTTCACCCCTAACCACAGGTCATCCCCCAGGTTTTCAACCCTGGTGGGTTCGGTCCTCCACGAAGTCTTACCTCCGCTTCAACCTGCCCATGGCTAGATCACTCCGCTTCGGGTCTAGAGCGTGCAACTCAATCGCCCTATTCGGACTCGCTTTCGCTACGGCTTCCCCACACGGGTTAACCTCGCTACACACCGCTAACTCGCAGGCTCATTCTTCAAAAGGCACGCAGTCACGAC
>NZ_JBEZLV010000117.1:0-2618 GCF_040652335.1 Streptomyces sp. NPDC048270 | reverse complement strand
GCAGACGGGCCCGGATCTCCCCGGCCGAGGCCGGCCTGCCGGACGGCGGGGCCCGCCGGCGCACCCCGGGCCTGCGCCGGGAGGAGGTCGCGGTGACCGCCTGGGCGCGGTCGCGGACCTGGAGCTTGCCGAAGACGCTGGTGATGTGGTTCTTCACGGTGGACACGCTGATGTCCATGGCCCCGGCGATCTCCGCGTTGTCGAGCCCCGTGGCCATCAGCCGCCACACCTCCTGCTCGCGCGGGGTGAGGTCGCCCAGGGCCGCCGCGGGCGGCTGCGGACGGCTCGGGGCCAGGACGTAGGCGGAGATCAGCCGGGTCAGCAGCCGCGGCGCGACCGCGGCCTCCCCGGTGTGCACCACCCGTACCGCCGCGACCAGTTCCTCCGGTGAGATGTCCTTGGGCAGGAAGCCGTAGGCGCCGGCGCGCAGCGCGGCCACCACGTACTCGTCCATGTCGAAGGTGCTCAGCGCCAGCACCCGGCACCCGGGCAGGGTCCGCGCGAGTTGCTCGGTCGCGCCGACCCCGTCCAGCACCGGCATCCGGATGTCCATGACGACGACGTCGGGCCGCAGCCGGTGCGCGAGGGCGAGGGCCTCCTCGCCGTCGCCGGCCTCGCCCACCACCTCGAAGTCCGGGTCGGGGGCGAGGATCAGGGCCAGCCCGCGCCGCACCAGCGGCTGGTCGTCCGCGATCAGCACCCTGATCGCCCCCGTCGTCCCCCCGCTCATCGCAGAGCTCCTTCCGCGGCCGTCAGCGGCAGCCGGGCCGCCACCCGGAAGCCGCCCCCGTCGAGCGGCCCGGCCTCCAGCGTGCCGCCGTGCAGGGCGACCCGTTCCCGCATGCCCACCAGGCCGTAGCCGGATCCCGCGGGCGCGGCCGCCGCGCCGGCCCCGTCGTCCGACACTTCCACGGCCAGCCCGTCGGGCCCGTACGTCAGCCGTACGCAAGCCCGCGCCCGGCCCGCGTACTTGCGCGTGTTGGTCAGCGCCTCCTGCACGATGCGGAACACGGTCAGTCCCACGCTCGGCGGCAGCGGGCGCTCCTCGCCCCGCACGTCCAGTTCGACGGACAGCCCGGCGCGGCGGGTCTCGCCGACGATTGCCGCCAGGTCCGCGACCCCGGGCTGCGGGGCGGTTGGCGCCTCCTCGGCCTCGTCGCCGGCCCGCAGCACGTCCAGCAGCTGGCGCATCTCGCGCAGCGCCATCCGTCCGGAGCCCTCCAGGGTGACCAGCGCCTCCCGGGCCACCTCCGGGTCGGCGGCCAGGTTGGCCCGGGCGCCCCCGGCCATCAGCTGCATGGTGGTGATGTGGTGGGCCACGATGTCGTGCAGCTCGCGGGCGATGCGGCGCCGTTCGGCGGCCACGGCGCGGTCGGCGAGCAGGCGGCGGTTGGCCTCGTTCTCACGGTGCCATCGGTTCATCGCGGCCGCGGTGGCGAGGACGAGCAGCACGTTGGCCACGCTGCCGGCCACGTCCGCGGCCCCCGGCCGCGACGGCTGCCCCACCAGCGGCATCACCGCGCAGACGAACGCCGCCCCCGCCACCACGGCCGCGCCGCGGGAGCGTGCGACCGTGTAGAGCGCGACCACGGTCGTCGCGGTGAAGTGCTGGCCGACGGGCACGCTCAGGTTCAGGGCCAGGTCGAACAGCAGGACGGCCGCCAGCGTGGGCAGCGGGGCGCGGCGCCGGGCCAGCAACGGCAGTGCGGCCACCAGCAGCAGTACGCAGCCCGCCGGCGGGACGTACCCTCGGTCGACCTGGCTGCCGAACGCGAAGCTGAGCAGGTCCACGACGGCCGCCCCGACGGTGACCAGCGCGTCGTTGCGCGTCCACGGCAGGGCGTCGCCGCCCGGCCCGGGTCCGGCGGGTCCGGGTCCGTCGGCCCTGGGTCCGGCGGCACGGGAGCTCCCCCGTGCGGTGGGCCTCTTCGGCATGGTGTCGTCCTCCCCCGCGGGCGCCCCCGCCGACTGCCGGTGCGCACGACCGGCTGTCGTCTCGTGATCCATTCTGGCACCGGTCCGCGGCCCCGCCCCGGGGCCCGGGGCGGATCCCGGACCAGGACCAGGGTCCTGGTCGGCGCCGGTGCCCGGCCCCCGCTCCCGGGTGCCGTCTCGTCCCGCGCTCGGACGATTCGCCCGCGTCCGGCTGATGAGCTGGACATCGGCCGGGGGACCCCGGCGAACCACCCACCGCCAAAGGACAAGAACGTGATCCGCGCCCTGACCGGGTTCTCCGCCCGCAGCCCGTGGAAGGTCATCGCCGTCTGGGCGGTGCTGGGCATCTTCCTGACCGTGCTCAGCCAGCCCCTGGTCTACCGGGTGACCGAGACCCAGAGCGGCGCCTTCCTGCCCGCGCAGTACGACTCGGCCGCCGCGCTGAAGGTCGCCGAGGAGAAGTTCGGGGTCAAGCCCGACGGCAACGCGGTGACCCTGCTCGTCGCCCGCGCCGACGGCGAGCCCCTCACCGAGGCCGACGAGCGGCGCGTCGGCGCCGTGGCGGGGCAGCTGGGGAGCCGGCGCGTGGAGATGCCCGCGCCGAAGGAGGAGGACCCGCCCGCCTTCCTGAGCGAGGACCACTCGCAGACCCCCGCGGTCAGCCCCGCGATGACCGCGCCGGA
>NZ_JBEZLV010000116.1:0-2633 GCF_040652335.1 Streptomyces sp. NPDC048270 | reverse complement strand
GCTCCCGGGGGCCGAGCGGGGTGCCGTCCGCGCGGAAGAAGGGAAGCCGCTCCGCGTCGCCCCCGCACCAGGCGCGGAGCCCGTGCACTACACCGTGGGGAAGCACGCCTACTGGATGCCGATGCCGCTGAGCTTCGTCCTGATCGGCTTCTTCCTCTGGCTGGCGGAGAACATCGCCACGTACGCCGGCGCCTGGCGCTACCCCTACCAACTCGACGGCTGGGAGCCGGTGTCGGTGCAGAAGTTCGGCGCGTGGGCGCTGCTGGTCAGCGTGTTGTGCGTGCTCGGCGCCGCCGTGCACCACCGGGCCGGGCCCCGCCCCGTCCGAGCCGGGGGCCGGGTCAGTCCTCGGGGATGACGTTGCCGTCCTCGTCGAGCGCGAGGTGGATGCGGGCGGGGTCCTGGCTGTTGACGTCGGACGGGCGCGGTCCCTCGGGCCCGTCGGGGCCCCAGCGCACCAGGCGGCGGGTGCGGACGATCTGGTAGACGGTCCCCTGGAACTCCAGCCGGTTGACGCGTCCGGCCCGCAGGGTGTCGGCGGCATCGGCGTACGCGGCCAGCCGGGCGGCCCGCCGGTCGGCCGGGGCCTTGCCGCCCCGGGCCCAGGTCCGGGCGTCGGTCTGCGGGTCGGCGTCGTCGGGGATGTGTCCGCGCAGCCGCGGCCACATCCAGGTCAGCGCGAAGTCCAGCGACCGCCGGGCGGCGTGGGCCGACTCGTGGGGGCCGCTGACCGGCCTCCAGCCGCCGGCGCTCTGCTCCGCCACCGTGAACGACGCGGGAAGCAGCAGGACGTCCGGGTGGGTGTCCAGCGCCCGCCGGGAGTCGGCGCGCACGTCCCCGGGGAAGCGTTCACCCGCGTAGCACAGGTCGCGCAGCGCCAGCCGCTCGACGGCCTGGGTGGGGGTGACCGGTGCGTCCGGGTCCAGGACCAGGCCGTCGTCGATCTCCGGCCCCTTCGCGGCGCGGTCCCAGTCGGGTACGGGCGGCTCCGGGTCGGTGGGGCGCGGCTGTTCGATGCCGCCGGGGCCCGAGGCGGCGTATTCCTCGGCGCGCACGATCCGGTACCGGGTGCCGGCCGTCTCCAGGTCGTCGACCCGCTCGGCCTCCAGCCGGGCGACCGCCGCCAGCAGCGCACGCCGCTGCGTCCTGTCCCGCGCCTCGTCCTTGGCTCGGTACCACAGACGCGAGTTCAGCGCGTCACGGGCCTGCTGCGGGCAGCCGGCCGTCACCGCGACGGTCACCCGCCAGCGCGGCCCGTCTGCGGAGCCCTGCTCGGCCACCCCGAACAGCGGGCCGCGCACGACGACGTCGCCCGCCCGCCGCACGGCGTCGACGGCGTCGGCCTCCATCGCGGCCTCCACCGGCTCGACCGGTACCCGTACCACCATCGGCCGCGACCCGCCCGGCCCCGCTACCCCACGGTCCATGCCCTCATCCTGGCCGCCGCGGCACGGCACCGTCCCGGATTCGCCGATTCCCCCCGCCCGGACGCGTCTGCGGGGATACGGTCCGGGTGGGGTGCGTGCCGGGAGGGTGCGTGGCGGGAAGCCGCGTTCGCTAGTGCTGTGTCCGGAAAGGTTGGCCGGGGCGCGGCGTCCGGTGCGGTGCATCGCAAGGCGGAGGACCACGGCTCGTACTGGACGTACTTGCGCGGTCCGACAACGCAGCGAGGTGCCGTGCCGGGCGCCGCGACCCGGTGAACCTTTGCGGTCACAGCACTAGGGGAGCGCGTCGGTCACTCCGTCGACGATCATCATCCACATCGGCTGCCCGCCCGTGCCGAACGCCGAGGCCAGGGCGTAGCCGATCGCGGCGTCCGCCGGGCGGGTCTCCGCGCCCTCCCGCCATTCGGCGATGACCGTCTCGTCCCCGTCGCAGGAGAAGTCGCCCAGGTGTTCGCCGTCGCGGGTCAGCCGGCTGCTGGGGACCGAGTCCGGGACCAGGCGGTAGTCCGTCCCGTCGTACCGCACGTCCACCCGGTACGAGCGCCTGCTCAGCCGGCCCTTGCCCGGCCTCAACTCGGCTTCCAGGCCGTCGATCCACAGGCGCAGGGCGGCCGGGTCACGCGTGCCGATGGCGATGTGGGGGTCCGCCTCCGCCGCCGGGTCTCGCTCCAGGACGACCCGGGGGATCGCCTCTCCCTCGACCTGGAGTCGTTCCTGGCCGTCCTGCCGGACGGTGATCCCGCCGAAGCGCGTGTCCTCGATGGGTGCTCGGTCTACGTCGTCGTTCACAGTGCCCCTCACTCCGAAGACCATTGAGCCACACGCGTCTGACCAGGCGGCAGGCGGGGCCCGGCGGCGTCAGGCCTGCGCCGCCGTCGCGGCGGGGATGTCGACGCGGGCGGCCCTGCGGGCCGGCCAGAGCGAGGCGAGCAGCGCGCCCGCCAGGGCGAGGACCACGCCGAGCGCGAGGCGGCCCCAGGGCAGGACCAGCGTGTAGCCCGCGACGCTCTCCTGGAGGGTGCGGCCGAGCGCCCAGCCCAGGAAGACCCCCAGGGCCGTGCCGAGGGTCGCGCCGAGCCCGCCGAGGAGCAGGGCCTCCAGGCGGATCATCCGGGACACGCCCGCGCGGTCCACCCCGAGGGCGCGCAGGGTGCCGATCTCCTTGCGGCGTTCGAGGACGGACATCGC
>NZ_JBEZLV010000115.1:0-2674 GCF_040652335.1 Streptomyces sp. NPDC048270 | reverse complement strand
GGGTATGGATCGGCTTCTCTCCCAGCCTCACGCGCATCACACAGCCCGTGGTCCAGGTCTTGGCCAGCTTTCCCGCCAACCTTCTCTTTCCCCTAGCCGTATGGCTGTTCCTGGAAGCAGGGATCAACATCAACGCCGGCTGCATCCTGCTGATGGCTCTGGGCGCTCAGTGGTACATCCTCTTCAACGTCATCGCAGGCGCCATGGCCGTTCCGACCGATCTGAAGGAGGCCATGGACGACCTCGGCGTCCATGGCTGGCAGCGCTGGAAGCGTCTGATCATCCCCGCGATCTTCCCCTCCTACGTCACCGGCGGCATCACTGCCTCCGGCGGAGCCTGGAACGCCTCCATCGTCGCCGAAGTCGTCACCTTCGCAGGCACCACCTTGACGGCCACAGGCCTGGGCGCCTACATCTTCCACGCCACCGAGCAGGGCGACTACCCCCGCCTCATCGCCGGGATTGCAGCGATGTCCCTCTACGTCGTCGGACTCAACCACCTGCTGTGGCGGCCCCTCTACCGACTGGCCGCGCGCCGCTACACCCTCTGAGAGGTACTGCCTGTGACAAGCGTCATCCTTCTGAAGACCGACGCCCTCACCAAGACCTACGCGGGCGCCGACGGCGAGCTGCCCGTTCTCGGCGGCATCGACCTGGAGATCCGGGAAGGGGAGATCGTCGCACTCCTAGGCAAGTCCGGATCGGGCAAGTCCACCCTGCTGCGCTGCCTGGCCGGCCTGGTACCAGCCAGCTCCGGATCCGTTACCTACCGGGGCGAGGAACTACGAGGCGCCAACCCCGGTACGTCGATGGTCTTCCAGAGCTTTGCTCTGCTGCCCTGGCTGACCGTTCAGCAGAACGTCGAACTCGGACTCGAAGCGCAAGGCATCACCCCCGCCGAACGGGCTCAGGCAGCTGCGGAGGCCATCGACCTGATCGGACTCGACGGCTTCGAATCCGCATACCCCAAAGAGCTATCCGGTGGAATGCGGCAACGCGTCGGCTTCGCAAGAGCCCTTGTGGTCCGCCCCGACGTGCTGATGATGGACGAGCCCTTTTCCGCACTGGACGTCCTCACTGCCGAGAACCTACGAGGCGAGCTGATGGAGCTGTGGGAGTCAGGAAGCTTCCCGGCGAAATCCGTTGTTCTCGTCACCCACAACATCGAAGAGGCAGTCCTGATGTCCGACCGTGTGGTGGTCCTCGGGTCGCACCCCTACGGCACGATCCGGGACATGTTCGATATCCGGCTCCCCCGCCCGCGTCAGCGCCACTCCACTGCATTCGAAGCCATCGTTGACGCCATCTACCAGGTCATGACAGGACGCCCAGCCAAACCCGAGGCTGCTGCACAACCAGGCAAACGCACCCTTGCCAACACCCCGTTGCCCACCGCGGGCGTGGACGGCATGGCGGGACTGGCCGAGATCGTGGCGCAACGAGGAGCCGGCGAAGCGGACCTCGCCGACCTCGCGGAAGACCTCGGACTAGAGGTCGACGACGTCCTGGCCCTCGTAGACGGTCTCGAACTCCTGGGATTCGTCGAACTGCGGAACCTGGAACTCGTCCTCACCGACCAAGGCGCAGCCTTCGCCAGCGCTGACGTACGACAGTCCAAACTCTTGTTCGCAGACGCCCTGACGCGCGCCCCATTGGTCCAGTTCATTGTCAACACACTTAACCGGTCGGACAACGGCGCGCAGCGCGCCGGCTTCTTCTGCGACGTGCTCGCCCACCACTACACCCAAAGTCACCTGGAGCGGCAGTTGGAGACGGCGACTGACTGGGGCCGCTACGCGGAGCTCTTCGCCTACCACGCAGACAGCCGGCAGTACCGACTCGAGAAGGCAGCGCACACACACCCGTAGCCGCGCCACCGCAGCAGTTCCGGCCCGGGGCGTGGTCCGCAGCATGCGCCGCCCGCCGTATCGGCGGCTGTGAGGTGCCCGTGAACGTCCCTGCCGTGCCGTGGCCGTATCATTGCGCGATCGGGCCCATCGTTCGGCCTTCTCGGTTCTCTTGACCGAGAGTTGCGCGTTCGCACGTAGTTACCCGCCAATAGGATTCCGTGACTGAGCTTTGCGGGTTGTTGTCGTCGGGGAGTGACGGTTCATGATCCCTGCGCGATGCCAGTGGTATGCGTTATCCGGAGGGGGGCCTGACCGCTGAGCGTCGGGCGTTTCGTGAGGGGATTCGGCTTCAGGCCGGGATGCGGTTCGCGGCGGGTGAGAAGACCGCGGTGATCGCGAAGGATCTGCGGGTGAGTGTGCGGTCGGTGGAGCGCTGGCGGCGTGCCTGGCGCGAGGGCGGCATGGAGGGCTTGCGCCTGGCGGGTCCGGCGAACGCCCCGACCGTCACCGATGCCCAGTTCGCCGTGCTCGAGGAAGTCGGCAAAGGCCCGTCGGCGCACGGCTTCGACGACGAACGCTGGACGCTGGCCCGGGTCCAGACGCTGATCCGCCGGCGTCTGCGGGTGAGCCTGTCGGTAGCGACGGTATGGCGGCTGCTGAAACGTCACGGCTGGTCCTGGCAGGCACCCGCCCCCAGAGCACTCGAGCGGGACGAGCACGCGGTGGAACTGTGGTCGAGGTCGTCGGGGGTGTTGAAGGCGGTGTTGGCCATGGCTCTGCGTACGAGTGACCAGACGGCCTCGAGAGGGTTCAGGTTGGGCGCA
>NZ_JBEZLV010000114.1:0-2817 GCF_040652335.1 Streptomyces sp. NPDC048270 | reverse complement strand
GGGTATGGATCGGCTTCTCTCCCAGCCTCACGCGCATCACACAGCCCGTGGTCCAGGTCTTGGCCAGCTTTCCCGCCAACCTTCTCTTTCCCCTAAAAGCTGTCCCGCAACTCGACGACGGGCTGAAGGGCAGCCGTCGCAAGGTCGGCATGCCCGGTTCTGACCCGACTTGCGGCCTAGAGAGTGACCCGCTCAATGCGGGTCGAACTGGACGCGGGGCCGGCCGGCGGTCTCACTGGCCGGTACGGTTTCCGCACCTGCGCGTGGGCAAGGACATGCGGAGCGGAGCCCCCGGGCACCGCGGGGTCCGTCTTCGTGCGGCCGAGGTCCTCATCCCACCGTCGAGGAGTCCCGCTCATGCCTGGCAGCTTTATACGGCTCTCCCGACGAAGCGTCCGCCGGGCCCTGGCCGCCTCAGCAGTGGCGCTGGCCGTCCTGGTGACGACCGGCGCAGAAGAAGCTGGGTGCGCGCCGCCGGCCGACGACAAAGTCACCACGACCGGGGACAGGGGCGGGAAGGCGTGCCTGCACACCATCTCCGCGCCGTACGTCAACCGGGGCCGGGTCCGGGGAGAGGCGGTTGCGACGTGTTTCGAGGCCGTGCTGCGGCACAACCTCACCGTCGCCCTGGAGAAGAAGGGGCCGGGCGGCTGGACGGAGATCCAGCGGGTCACGAACGACAAGGCCCCGGGCAAGGGGTCGCCCAAGCGGGTGGAAGTCGCGGCGGGGTGTGAGCCGGGCGCGTACCGTACGAGGTACTACGCCACGGTCGAAGCCCTGAAAGAGCCCGACGGGCAGGCCGACAAGGGCGGCGCGTTCTCGCCGACCACGGTGGTGATGAAGGAGCAGTGCTGAGTGAACATCGCGAAGAGCTACCCCGAGCACGGTGGTGAGCTGTGGCTCGGTCGCACGACCGACGCCCCGCTGCCTCTTCGGCGCCGTCTCCTCGGCCTGTACTGGGCGGCGGGCGGCCGGCTGCTCTACAACGCAAGGATCTCCGTCCGTGACTTCGCGCGGGCCCACCGCAAGCCGTGACAGCCTCGGTGATCTTGATTTAGATCACCTGAGTCCCCGAAGCCACGGAGACTTGCGCCCGTTGTTGAGCACGGTTGCCGGGCGCCGCACCCGGTAGCGGTCACCTGTCATCCGCATGACGCCGACGGCCACATCGCAACAGCTGATGCCGCCTGTATCGGTTTCACAGACGGTCTCTGCTTCTGCGTGACAGGTACGGCGACGCGGTCATCTGGCTTGGGGACGTGACGCCCGGGCCCGTCGGGCGGCCCGGTAGGCATCGGCCGGATCGTCGGAGGCTCCGGGTGCCGGATGCCATTCAGCGCCGGCCGCGGTGAAGGGATACCAACGGCCGTCAAGACCAGGGCGGACCTGGACCCCGGCAGACGGGTCCGTCAGGGCCCCGTCTGCGATGTCGAGCGTTCCAAGGCCGAAGGCCCTGGAGAGCCTGATCGTCTCCCCCGCCTGTTTCAGCGTGTGGGACGGCGTCGGGATCGCGGCAAGGGCAGTGTGGGCTCCGGCCGGCCCGCCGTGTCGGTAGCCGATCATCATGGTGCGCAGGGTGGCTTCGTCGTGGCCGGTGGCGTGCGCGGCGGCTGCGAGCCGGCTGACGCCTTCGGGGGTGGCCAGGAGGCGCACGGTGTCGGAAAGCGGGTCGTGCGGCTGCACCGCCTGGCCGGTCAGTAGTGCGCGAGCGCGGTCGGCTGCGTCCTTGGTCATCCACTCCAGGTCCGTGGCCCGGGGGCATGGGGCGGGTGGTTCGTCGAGGTTGGTGGTGATCGGCGTGATGGTCTCGAGAACTGCCTCGGGCGGGGCCTTGCGTGGAGGGCGATGGGCGTACAGGGAGTAGAGCTGGTCGGCCCGGACTGTTCCGTCGGGGTCTGCTGGGAGGGTGGCGAGCTCGGTGCCGCCCAGACGGTCGCGCAGCAGTGCGGCAAGTTCGCGGGCGGACATGCCGCGGGCGGTGAGCAGTACGGATGCGGCGCCGGCGAGGCGTTCGGCAACTGCATGGCCGAGGGCTGCGCTGTGGTCGCACACGCGGCCGAGGCGGCCTGTGGGACAGGAGCAGGCGAAAGAGATCTGCTCGGAGGCGGGGACGATGGTCATACCGCGGGCGTGGGCAGGGTCTGCGATGGCGACGGGGACGCGGTTGGCGAGGAGGTCGGCGACGGCCTGGGGGATATCGGCGAGGCGGCCGGCCAGGGTGTGCCACTGGTCTTGGCTGAGTTCGGGCAGGTGCAGGGCGGCCTTGTGCGTGGCCTTCTTCACCGAGACGGAGGCGGTGAGCTGTCCGGGAGCGGCGTGGATCTGGCCCACGGCGCCGGTACGGAAAGCGTTGAGGCCTTGATGTAGGAGGGGGATCCGTTGGTGGCCAGATGGAAGTTCTGTTTCCACGCGGCGGCGAGGGGGGGGGGCCGTGTTGCGGGGGTTCGAGAAGCCGGTCATCGGTTCCCCTGGAGAGTGATAAGGGCGGCGAGTTCGGTGTCGTCGAGGTTGGCGAGGGCGCTCTCGCCGGAAGTGAGAACGGCTTCGGCCAGGGCGCGCTTGCGGTCCAGGAGGGCGGAGATGTGGTCTTCCACGGTGCCTTCGGTGATCAGGTGGTGGACCTGGACGGTGCGGTGCTGCCTACTGGTCCGATCGGCCGCCGGCCCTCCCTACTTTCGTACTGCTGCCGAAGGGGCAGATCGGAACCAAAGCACCCCGGGTAAGGCCGGTCACAGCTCCTAGTCTGAAATGACCGGAGCAAAGCGCACCGGTATCCCGAAAGAGCCGGAGCACCTCATGTTCGCAGAAGCCGTCGAC
>NZ_JBEZLV010000113.1:0-2908 GCF_040652335.1 Streptomyces sp. NPDC048270 | reverse complement strand
TCGATCAGTGCCCACAAGTCGTCGTCCACGATCCACGGCCGAGTACTCACACCACCACGAACGGCCGAATCGTCACACCGGTCACGGCTGACCAGTACATCTCAACATGATCGTGTCACGAGCTCTTAGTAGGATGTCTGGTTCGTGCAGTTCGTGAGTGACTGGTTTATGCGTCTCGCCAGGTTGGGGTGGTTTCGCCGGTTGCGCGTTTGGCGAGGGTGGAGATGGGGGCGAGGCGGATCATGCTTTCGGAGTGTTCGGGTTTGGTTTCATAGTCGCGGGCGAGTCGACGGTGCAGCATGATCCAGCCCAGGCTCCGTTCCACGAGCCATCGGCGGGGTAGGACGGCAAAGCCCTTGACCTGGGTGTTTCTGGGGACGACGTCGACGTCGATGCCGAGTTTCGCTCCATGTTCGACGGCCTAATTCTTGTAGCCGGTGTCGGCCCAGACTTTGGTGATGCTGGGGTGAGCGGCTGCGGTGCGGGTGGGGAGCTGTTTGCCGGCCTCATTGTTGGAGACGCTGCCGCGGTGACCATGACCAGGAGTAGCAGGCCGAGGGTGTCGACGACGATGCTGCGTTTGCGGCCCACGATTTTCTTTCCTGCGTCGATGTCTGCCCGACGCCCGCTGAGCCAAGTGGCTGCCAGGCGGGCGTCTTGGGCTGCCTGCTCCTGTTTCATCCCAAGGCGCGGTCCGAGCGCCTGGGCCGCCTGGGTAGTCCGAAATCATGCCTGAACGTCGCCGATACCCGAGCGATCTGTCCGATGCCCGGGGGGAGTTGGTCGAGCCGGTCCTGACCGCCTGGCGGTCCGAGCGCCGCAGCCGAGGCCTGGACAGCGGCATGCCTCCGGACCACGATCTGCGGAGCCTGCTGGATGCAGTCCTCTACGTGAATCGGACGGGCATCCCGTGGCGCTACCTTCCGCACGACTACCCGCACTGGAACACCGTCTACGCCTACTTCGCACGCTGGCAGGAAGAAGGTGTCTTCGACCAGCTCAACACCCTCCTGCGACGTCAAGTCCGCAGCCAGAAGGGCCGCGAGGAGGAACCGACCGTCTGCGTCATCGACTCTCAGAGCATCAAAACCTCTACCCACGTGCCCCGCCTGCGAGCAGCGCATCGACGCTGGCAGGAAGATCGTTGAACACAAGCGGAGCATCGTCATCGACACCGTCGGACTCCTCCTGGCCTTCGTGGTCACCGCCGCGAGCGTGCAGGACTCGATCGCCGGCCAGACTCTCATCGAACGGGTAGCCGCCGAGCATCCCACCCTCCGCAAGACCTGGGTCGACGGCGGCTACCGCCAGCACTTCGTCCAGCACGCCGCCACCCTTGGCATCGACATGCACATCGTCCGCCGCGACCCCGCCACCAGGGGATTTACCGTCCTGCCCCGCCGGTGGACCGTCGAGAGAACCCTCGGCTGGCTTATGAACCGCCGCCGCCTCACTCGCGACTACGAATCCTGCCCCCACCGCTCCGAAGCCATCATCCACCTCGCGATGATCAACCTCATGACCCGCAGGCTCACCGCCGAATCCACCCCGACTTGGCGTGGTCTATGAATCGCAATCAACCTGGCAATCCGGGATGAAACAACGGGATGAAACGCCCTCTCAGAGGTCGTTTTATCCGGCTGTTTTATCCCGTGATCGGCCGTTTGGTCTGGTGTGTCGGGTCGCGCCAGGAGATGGTGTTCTCGCCGGTGAGGCGGCGGGCCATGAGGTCGGTCATCGCGATGTGGATGATGGCTTCGGAGCGGTGGGGGCAGGATTCGTAGTCGCGGGCCAGGCGGCGGTGGAGCATGAGCCAGCCGTAGGTCCGCTCGACTGCCCACCGCTTGGGTATGGGGGTGAAACCCTTGGTCCCGGGCTTGCGTGCGGTGATCTCCATGTCGATTCCCAGGGCGGCGGCATGCTCGACGAGGTGCTGGCGGTATCCGCCGTCGACCCACACTTTGCGGATTGACGGGTGGTCGGCGGCGGCCTGGTCGATGAGGCGGGTGCCGGCCACAGAGTCCTGCACGCTGGCCGCGGTGACCAGCACCGCCAGGAGGAGGCCGAGGGTGTCGGTGACGATGCTGCGTTTGCGGCCCGCGATCTTCTTGCCCGCGTCGATGCCCTGGCTGGCGGCAGGAACGCTGGTGGAGGTCTTGACGCTCTGAGCGTCGATCACACACGCAGACGGCTCGGCATTCCGCCCTTCCTTCTCCCGCAAAAGCTGCCTGAGCAGGCCATTGAGCTGGGCGAACACGCCCTCGTCAGCCCATCTGGCGAAGTAGCCGTAGACGCTCTGGTGTGGTGGGAAGTCATGCGGGAGGTAGGCCCACTGGCAGCCGGTGCGGTCCACGTAGAGGATCGCGTTCATGATCTCGCGCAGGTCATGCCGCGGAGGCCGGCCGAAGTCCAGAGGCCCGGCCACGGCGCTCGAAACGCCAGGCCGCAAGGACCGGCTCGATCAACTCCCAGCGCGCATCGGACAGATCGCTCGGATACGGACGTCGCGTTGTCATGCTTCCGGCGTACCGCCGCGGACCGAGTGCGCCCAGGCGCACGGCTGCGACATTGGAAGCACACGGACGGCCAGGGGCCGGACTTCCTGGGATGAGACAGGCACAAGAACCAGCCCGCCCCACAAGCCACCCCACACGCCCCGCAGACACCAACTCCATCAATGGTCACTACCGCACCGCGGCCGACCGCCTCAAGAATCGCATTAAATCTCTAGATTCCGGGATAAAAGGACCTCTCAGAGGGCGTTTTACCCATTTCTAGCGACTTTGGGGGTGATTTGTGGCGAGTGACCGGTGAGATGAGCGTGGCCCCAGAGTGACGGGAGCGGCCGTGAGGTCGCTGTTGCGCCCTATCTGCTCCTGTTTCATCCCAAGACACACCGGTTCACTCC
>NZ_JBEZLV010000112.1:0-2988 GCF_040652335.1 Streptomyces sp. NPDC048270 | reverse complement strand
CGCCGTGCACCAAGTGCTCGACGTACTGCGCCAGTCGGGGCCGCCCCCGGACTCCGGACCCCAGCAGGACCGCTGGCTGCGCACCCTGCCCGACCGGCCGCTGCGCAGCGGTGAACAGACCGCCACCCTCGCGGACACCGCCCTCAGCCACCTCCTGCGCGACTTCGACGACTCCGAACGCGCCACCCTCGCCGAGTGCGCCGCCGCCCGGGACTTCTCCGTCGGCACCCGGCTGCTCAGCCCGGGCGACGCCCTGTTCGGCGAGATCCGGTCCCGCTGGCTGCTGACCGGACCGCTCACCGTCGTCCCCGTCCTCCACCCGTGGCTGCGCCGGCTGCTGCTGTGGCGGCTGGCCCGCCGCCCGGACGCGTGGGACACCGCGCACGAACTGCTGGCGGAGTTCTACCGCGGTGAGGGCAGGCCGGTGCAGGAGATGTACCACCAGCTCGCCGTCGGCCGGACGGACGAGGTCACCGCCCATCTGACCCGGCGGTTCACCGAGGTGCCGGCCGTGCAGTGGATCTCCGAGTTCAACGCGGTCACCGCCGCCCCCAACCGGCTGCCGACGGAGTACGGCCCGCTGGAACTCCTCGCCGGACTGCGCCCGCGCCGCCCCGAGCGCGTGATGGACATCGAGTCCGTGATCCACACGCTCGTGACCACCCGTTGGGTGTGGAGCGATCCGCTCGCCGACCCCGCGATGCGGCTCAACGACATGATCGCCGACGGATACACCCAGCTGTCCCAACTGCGGAGGAACGACATCGTGGCCCTGTTCAACGAGGCTGAGCGGCACCGTCACTGGCGCGATCCCCAGACGGCCGGCGGGGAGGGCTGAGCCCGTGGTCAGACTCGAATGGCCGCTGCACGTCGTGCGCCGCGTCGCCCTGGCCACCGCCGTGGCCGTCGCCCTGGTGGCTGCCGTCTGGCTGGGCGTCGGCTGGATCCAGGAGCGGCAGTCCCGGTGCGCCGACGGAGTGGTCGAACAGGGCCCGGACGACGAATGCGTGGGGGTCACCGACGGCTCCTACGCGTTCGCCCCGCACCTCGACGAGGTCCGCAAGAAGATCCTCGAGGAGAACGCCCGGGTCCTGGCCAACGCGGACAAGGAGCCCTACGTCAGCGTCGCCTACCTGACCAACTTCACCGCGACCGCCGAGGACAGCAACTCCGCGGAGGGCGTCCGCCACGAACTCCAGGGCGCCTACCTCGCCCAGTACCGGCACAACCGCGGCGACCTGTCCGCCACGCCCAAGATCCGGCTGCTGATCGCGAACCCGGGCAGCAAGTCCACGCACTGGCGGCACACCGTCGACCAGCTGATCGCCCGCAAGGACTCCCCGGACCGGCTGGTCGCGGTGGCCGGCCTCGGTCCCAGCACGGACGAGAACCTCGCGGCCATACGGCGTCTGTCCGAGCACGGCATCGCTATGGTCGGCGCGACCATGACCGCCACGAACATCCAGGGGATCAACGGCTTCGTCCGCGTGGCCCCCACCAACGAGGACGAGGCCTACGCGGCCGCCGGCTTCCTCAAGCGGCGGGGCACCGCCACCGCCGTCGTCATCCAGGACGTGGCCCAGGGAAACCTGTACGCCTCCACCCTCGGCACCGCCTTCACCCAGGCCTTCCACGACGGCGACAGGCACAAGCTGGTCGCCGAGCGCATGACCTACGACTCCTCCGTGGGCAGCGCCTGGCAGAACGAGCTGCGCTACATGCCCGGCCAGCTGTGCCTGCAGCGCCCGCAGCTCGTCTACTTCGCCGGGCGCGGCCGCCACCTCACCCACTTCCTCGACGCCCTGTCCAACCGCAGCTGCACCGACCAGAAGTTCACCGTCTTCGCCGGGGACGACACGACCAACCTGACCGCCGAGCAGCTCGCCCACGCCGCCGAGACCGGGGTCGAGGTCCTCTACACCGGCCTCTCCCACCCCGACATGCACCGCGCCTCGCCGCAGTCGGTGTCCGCCCCGTCGGCGAAGAACTTCCAGCCGGGCGGGCTGCTCGACCAGTGGTTCCCCCACGACCCCCGCCACGACGGCGGGGCCCTGATGGGCCACGACGCCGTCCTCACCGCGGCCCACGGCATCCAGATGGCCGCCCGCTGGCAGGGCACGGTGGCCGGCGACGCCGTGGCCCGGATGTTCCACCAGATGGACGGCAGCCAGCAGGTGGCCGGGGCCAGCGGCTTCATCTCCTTCCAGAACAACGGCAACCCCCGCAACAAGGCCGTCCCGATCCTGCGGCTCAACGCCAAGGGCCAGGCCGAGTTCGTCGAGGTGTCCGCCGCCGAGGGGAAACCGCCGGAAGCACAGTGAGGGACGGGTGAGCCGCGTCTCACCCGGGCGGTGGCGCTTGTCTATGCAACGAGTTGCATAGAAAGATCGGAGGCATGGCACTCGACCACGCGATCCTCGTCTCCCTGCTGGAGCAGCCGGGCTCCGGCTACGAGCTGGCCCGGCGGTTCGAGCGGTCCATCGGGTACTTCTGGACCGCCACCCACCAGCAGATCTACCGCGTGCTGGGACGCATGGAGGGGGACGGCTGGATCGACGTCCGCCACGTGCCGCAGGAGGCCAGGCCGGACAAGAAGGAGTACTCCGTGGCCCCGGCCGGCCGGGCCGCCCTGTCCGCCTGGCTCCACGAGCCGATCCAGCCCGACAGCGTCCGGCACGAGCTCGCCGTCAAGATCCGCGGCGCGGCCTTCGACGACCCGGCGGCGCTGATCCAGGAGGTCGAGCGCCACCACGGGGCGCACACCGACCGCCTCACCCGCTACCTCGCGGGGGAGCTGCGCGATTTCACCGGCCCGGACGCCCCCGCGCCGGGCGAGGCCGGGCGGGAACTCCAGCACGTCGTGCTCCGCGGCGGCATCGCCTACGAGCGGATGACCCTCGCATGGCTCGAGGACGTGCTCGCCACGCTCCGCCGGCTCGCCGAGCGCTGACCCCCCACCCCCGCACCCCGCACCCCCGCACCCCGCAC
>NZ_JBEZLV010000111.1:0-3041 GCF_040652335.1 Streptomyces sp. NPDC048270 | reverse complement strand
GTCGTGCTGGCCGACAACATGTACACGGCAGAGGACGCCGTTCGACCGTACAAGCATTACCTGGACAACGACCCGCGGTTTTCGACCACTACCCTGGACTTTGAATCGGGAGTCGAATTTACGGTCGTCGTTTCTTGAGTGGGGAGTCTGTCGAAACGCTTATTCCATGGGATCTCGGGCTAAAGGACAGCGCCGCCCGTCTTGATCCCTTGTGCATTTCCGCCGCACCAATGCAAAAACCCCCGCCTTTCGGGCGGGGGTTTCTGGCTTAGGGAGCCTGACGATTACCTACTTTCACACGGGAATCCGCACTATCATCGGCGTAGAGTCGTTTCACGGTCCTGTTCGGGATGGGAAGGGGTGGGACCGACTCGCTATGGTCATCAGGCAAAGAGGGTTGTTGCGCTGGCTTCGCAGCACAACCAATCCTGGAAGAAGCAGTAATCTTGAGTTGTGTGTATCACACACGAGAATCCAACTTGTCGCTTTGGATCGCGGCCGGTGCTGTCGCACGGCGCAGATCTACAAGGCAGACTTGTTATAGGATCAAGCCTTACGGGCAATTAGTATCAGTTAGCTGAACGCATTACTGCGCTTACACACCTGACCTATCAACGTCCTGGTCTCGAACGACCCTTCAAGGGGATCTAGTCCCCAGGGATATCTCATCTTAAGGCGAGTTTCCCGCTTAGATGCTTTCAGCGGTTATCTCTTCCGAACATAGCTACCCGGCGATGCCACTGGCGTGACAACCGGTACACCAGAGGTTCGTCCACTCCGGTCCTCTCGTACTAGGAGCAGCCCCCTTCAAATATCCAACGCCCACGGCAGATAGGGACCAAACTGTCTCACGACGTTTTAAACCCAGCTCACGTACCTCTTTAAATGGCGAACAGCCATACCCTTGGGACCGGCTACAGCCCCAGGATGAGATGAGCCGACATCGAGGTGCCAAACACCGCCGTCGATATGAACTCTTGGGCGGTATCAGCCTGTTATCCCCAGAGTACCTTTTATCCGTTGAGCGATGGCCCTTCCATACAGAACCACCGGATCACTATGACCTGCTTTCGCACCTGCTCGACTTGTCGGTCTCGCAGTTAAGCACGCTTATGCCATTGCACTATCAGCACGATTTCCGACCGTACCTAGCGTACCTTCGTACTCCTCCGTTACGCTTTGGGAGGAGACCGCCCCAGTCAAACTGCCTACCATGCACTGTCCCCGACCCGGATCACGGGCCAAGGTTAGAACCTCAAACAAACCAGGGTGGTATTTCAAGGACGGCTCCACCGAAACTAGCGTTCCGGTTTCATAGCCTCCCACCTATCCTACACAGATCGGTTCAAAGTCCAATGCAAAGCTACAGTAAAGGTTCATGGGGTCTTTCCGTCTAGCCGCGGGTAGATTGCATCATCACAAACACTTCAACTTCGCTGAGTCTCGGGAGGAGACAGTGTGGCCATCGTTACGCCATTCGTGCAGGTCGGAACTTACCCGACAAGGAATTTCGCTACCTTAGGACCGTTATAGTTACGGCCGCCGTTTACCGGGACTTCAATCAAGAGCTTGCACCCCATCATTTAATCTTCCGGCACCGGGCAGGCGTCACACCCTATACGTCCACTTTCGTGTTTGCAGAGTGCTGTGTTTTTATTAAACAGTCGCAGCCACCAGTTTATTGCAACCCCTTCACCCTTCTGGCGCAAGCCAGTCAAGCTACAAGGGCGTACCTTATCCCGAAGTTACGGTACCAATTTGCCGAGTTCCTTCTCCCGAGTTCTCTCAAGCGCCTTAGAATACTCATCTCGCCCACCTGTGTCGGTTTGCGGTACGGTCATCGTTAGACTGAAGCTTAGAGGCTTTTCTTGGAACCACTTCCAATTGCTTCGCTCCCTAAGGAGCTCGCGCCACACCCTTGAATTCCGCACCCGGATTTGCCTAAGTGCCTTCTCCAATGCAGCGACCGGGACTTCCAACACCCGGACAACCTTCCGCGATCCGTCCCCCCATCGCATCTAACAATGGTGCAGGAATATTGACCTGCTTCCCATCAGCTACGCATTTCTGCCTCGCCTTAGGGGCCGACTCACCCTACGCCGATGAACGTTGCGTAGGAAACCTTGGGCTTACGGCGAGGGGGCCTTTCACCCCCTTTATCGCTACTCATGTCAGCATTCGCACTTCCGATACCTCCAGCACCCTTTACAAGGCACCTTCGCAGGCTTACGGAACGCTCTCCTACCATGCGAGCAAAGCTCGCATCCGCAGCTTCGGTATATAGCTTAGCCCCGTTACATCTTCCGCGCAGGACGACTCGATCAGTGAGCTATTACGCTTTCTTTAAAGGGTGGCTGCTTCTAAGCCAACCTCCTGACTGTTTTAGCCTTCCCACTTCGTTTCCCACTTAGCTATATTTGGGGACCTTAGCTGGCGGTCTGGGTTGTTTCCCTCTTGACACCGGACGTTAGCACCCGATGTCTGTCTCCCGTGATTGCACTCTTCGGTATTCGGAGTTTGCTATGGCGGGGTAATCTGCAATAGACCCCCCAACCATGACAGTGCTCTACCCCCGAAGGTGAGACACGAGGCACTACCTAAATAGTTTTCGGAGAGAACCAGCTATTTCCAGGTTTGTTTAGCCTTTCACCCCTATCCACAGCTCATCCCCTAACTTTTCAACGTTAGTGGGTTCGGACCTCCAGTACGTGTTACCGCACCTTCATCCTGGCCATGGATAGATCACCTGGTTTCGGGTCTACGCCCAGCAACTGAACGCCCTATTCGGACTCGCTTTCGCTACGCCTGCCCTATACGGTTAAGCTTGCTACTGAACGTAAGTCGCTGACCCATTATACAAAAGGTACGCCGTCACCCCTTACGAGGCTCCGACTGTTTGTATGCATGCGGTTTCAGGATCTATTTCACTCCCCTCCCGGGGTTCTTTTCGCCTTTCCCTCACGGTACTGGTTCACTATCGGTCGATCACGAGTATTTAGCCTTGGAGGATGGTCCCCCCATCTTCAGACAGGATTTCACGT
>NZ_JBEZLV010000110.1:0-3139 GCF_040652335.1 Streptomyces sp. NPDC048270 | reverse complement strand
GCCGCGAACACCTTCCTGGACGCCCTCGCCGCCCACCGCCGGGCCAACGGACTCCCCGCGACGAGCCTGTCCTGGGGCCTGTGGCAGCAGGCCGGCCAAGGCCTGACCGCCACCCTCGGCCAGGCCGAACTCGCCCGCATGCGCCGGCGCGGTATCGCCGCCCTCAGCGAACCGCAGGCCCTGGCGGCCCTGGACGCGGCCCTGGCCTCGGCCCAACCGCACCTGGTCCCCGTACGCCTCGAACTCACGCCGCTGCAACGCGAACTGGACAACGGCGGCGACGCGCCCGCCCTGCTGCGAGCCCTCCTGCGCGCCCCGCGCAAGCGCGCCGGCGGCGAGGCGGCGACCGGCGGGAACGGGCTGCGGGAACAGCTGACCACCCTGCCGGAGGGCGAGCGCCTGCCACGGCTCACCCAGCTGGTGCAGCGCGAGGCCGCCGTGGTCCTCGGTGCTTCCGGCAGCGCCGGCGTCGGCGCCCAGCAGGTCCTCAAGGAGCTCGGCATGGACTCCCTGATGGCCGTCGAGCTGCGCCGCCGCCTCTCCGCCGAGACCGGCATCTCACTGCCGTCCACGCTCGCCTTCGACTACCCGACGCCCACCGCCATCGCCGGCCTGCTCCTCGACAAGCTGGCCGTGGGAACCGGGGGAGGGGCGCGGCCCGGACAGCGCGTGACGAAGAACCAGATCGACAACCTCGTGGAACTCCTGCGTTCCGCGACACCGAAACAACTCGAGGAACCGGGCCTGGCCGCCGGACTGCTGGCCCTGCGGGACGGACTGGCCAAGGCCTCCGCCGCGGCCGGCACCGCCGACGCGGCAGAAGCCGAGACCGAAGCCGACCTCGGCGGCGACAGCACCGATGACCTCCTGCAGTTCCTGGATCGCAAGCTTGGAGTGAGCGAATGAGCGCGTCCGAATCCGAGAAGCTGGAAAAGCTCGAGGCGTACCTGAGGCGCACGGCGAACGCGCTCGTCGAGACCGAGAAGGAACTCAACGCCGAGCGGGCCTCGCGTACGGAGCCGATCGCGGTCGTGTCGATGGCCTGCCGCCTCCCTGGCGGGATCGACACCCCGGAGGGCTTCTGGGAGCTGCTCGCCTCCGGCGGCGACGCCGTCGGCGGCCTGCCGTCCCGCTGGGACAGCCTCGGGGTCTACGACCCCGACCCGGAGGCCGTCGGCAAGAGCTACGCCCGCGAGGGCGGCTTCATCGACGGAGCCGAGGGCTTCGACGCCCCCTTCTTCGGCATCTCGCCGCGCGAGGCGCTCTCCATGGACCCGCAGCAGCGCCTGGTCCTGGAGACCTCGTGGGAGGCCCTGGAGCGGGCCGGCATCCGCCCCGACGCGCTCAGCGAGAGCCGTACGGGCGTCTACCTCGGCACGATGAGCTCCGACTACGGCAACCAGCAGGGCCACGACCTCAACGCCCTCGACGGATACAGCACCGGCAACGCGAGCAGCGTCGTCTCCGGCCGCGTCTCCTACACGCTGGGCCTCCAGGGCCCGGCCGTCACCGTCGACACCGCCTGCTCCTCCTCCCTCGTCTCCATCCACCTGGCCGTCCAGGCCCTGCGCCAGGGCGAGTGCGAACTCGCGCTGGCCGGCGGCGTGACCGTGATGAGCACCCCGGCGCTGTTCGTGGAGTTCTCCCGTCTGAAGGGCATGGCGGCG
Organism: Streptomyces sp. NPDC048270; assembly: GCF_040652335.1. NCBI lineage: Bacteria > Bacillati > Actinomycetota > Actinomycetes > Kitasatosporales > Streptomycetaceae > Streptomyces > Streptomyces sp. NPDC048270. The sequence continues at coordinate 1,472 of NZ_JBEZLV010000110.1, read as the reverse complement.
GACGGCCGCTGCAAGTCCTTCTCGGCCGGCGCCGACGGCGCCGGCTGGGCCGAGGGCGCGGGCGTGCTCGTCCTGAAGAAGCTCTCGGCCGCGCAGCGCGACGGAGACCCGGTCCTGGCCGTGATCCGCGGCTCGGCCGTCAACCAGGACGGCCGCAGCCAGGGCCTCACCGCCCCCAACGGCCCCTCGCAGCAGCGCGTCATCCACGACGCCCTGGAAGCGGCCCGGCTGACCCCCGCCGACATCGACGCCATCGAGGCACACGGCACCGGCACCCCGCTCGGCGACCCGATCGAAGCCGGTGCGCTGGCCGAGGTCTTCGGCCCCGACCGCGCCGCCAACCGGCCCGTCTACCTGGGCTCGTCGAAGTCGAACATCGGGCACGCGCAGGCGGCCGCCGGTGTCATCGGTGTGATCAAGATGGTGCTGGCGCTGGAGCACGGCGTGCTCCCGAAGACCCTGCACGCCGAGGAGCCCAGCCCGCACATCGAGTGGAAGAACAGCGGGCTCGAGCTGCTGAACGAGGCGCGGGCGTGGGAGCGGGGCGCGGAGCGCATCCGCCGCGCGGGCGTCTCCTCCTTCGGCCTGAGCGGTACGAACGCCCACATCGTCCTCGAGGAGCCCCCGACGGCGGCCGCGGCCGCGGCCCCGTCGGCGTCCGCGCCCGCCGAACCGGCGGGAGCGGCGCCGCTTCCGGTGGTCGTCTCCGGCCGTGACGAGGCCGCGCTGCGGGAGCAGGCTGGCCGCCTGGCGGCCTGGGTCGAGCAGCGCCCCGAGGTTCCGCTGGCGGACGTGGCGGCGACGGCCGCCCGGCACCGTTCGCACTTCGAGTCGCGGGCCAGTGTCGTGGCCGCGGACTCCGCCGCTCTGGTGGAGGCGCTGCGCGCGCTGGCCGAGGGCACGTCGCATGACGCGGTGGTGACCGGTAGCGCCAGCGAGCGCGGGAAGGTCGTCTTCGTCTACCCGGGGCAGGGCAGCCAGTGGGTGGGGATGGGCCGTGAACTGCTCGCCTCCAACGCGGTCTTCGCGGAGACGATCGACGCCTGTGACGCCGCGCTGCGGCCGCACACGGGTTGGTCGGTGCGTGAGGTCCTCGCCGGTGAGGAGGGTGACCACCCGCCGTTCGACCGGGTGGACGTGGTCCAGCCGGCCCTGTTCGCCATGGGGGTGGGCCTGTCCGCCGTCTGGCGGTCCCTCGGTGTCGAGCCGTCAGCGGTCGTCGGCCACTCGCAGGGCGAGGTCGTCGCCGCTGTGGTGAGCGGTGCTCTCACTTTGGAGCAGGGCTCGCATATCGTGGCGCAGCGCTCGCAGGCGGTCCTGGCCTGCGCGGGTCAGGGCGGTATGGCCCTGATCGAACGCCCGGTCGCCGAGGTCGAGGGATTCATCGCCCCCTACGGCGACGCCCTGTCCGTCGCCGCGGTCAACACCACCGGTTCGACGATCATCTCCGGCCTCGCGGACGCGATCGCCAA
>NZ_JBEZLV010000109.1:0-3251 GCF_040652335.1 Streptomyces sp. NPDC048270 | reverse complement strand
GGGCGGACCGCCCGCCACGAGCCTATACAGCGGGCCCGTACCGGCCCCGTCAACGACCCACGCTCCTCACCCGCGGCTCCCGACCCCGCGGGGCGCCCGCCGCCGCGGCCCCGGTCGCCGGGTGGGCCGGCGGTTCCTACGATGGAGGGACAGCCTCGGGGACCGGTGTTCAGGGGTGATGCGCCATGCGCAGCTTCCGGGCGTTGCCCGCGATGGCGGCCGCCTCCGTGCTCCTGACCGCGCTGTGCGCGGGACAGGCTCCCGCGTCGGCGCCGCAGGGCAGGGCGGACGTCGACGCCGCCACGGCCGAGCGGCTGGACGACGCGATCACCGCCGCCATGGAGAAGGCGGACATCCCCGGTGTCAGCGTCGGGCTGTGGTTCGACGGCAGGAGCTCCTACGAGCGCTCCTTCGGCGTCTCCGACACCGCCGCCGGCACGCCCATGAAGACCGACCTGTTCACCCGGATCGGCAGCGTCACCAAGACCTTCACCGTCACCGGCGTCCTCCAGCTCGTCGACGAGGGCAGGCTGCGGCTGGACGATCCGGTCTCGAAGTACCTCGACGGCGTGCCGGGCGGCGACCGGATCACCATCCGCCAGCTCGCCGACATGCGCAGCGGGCTCTTCAACTACACCGAGGACAAGGCGTGGCTCGCCGCTTTCCAGGCCGATCCGACCCGCGCCTGGACTCCGCAGGAGCTGCTGGACATCGCTTTCAAGCACCCGGCCGAGTTCCCGCCCGGCGCCCGCTGGGAGTACTCCAACACCAACACCGTGGTCCTCGGCCTGCTGGTCGAGAAGCTCAGCGGCCAGAGCCTCTCCGCCTACCTGCGCGAGCACGTCCTCGATCCGGTCGGTCTCGACGACACCGCGTTCCCCACGGGCCCCGAGATCCCCAGCCCGTACGCACACGGCTACACCGACTTCACGCCCGGCGGGAAGGTCGCCGACGCCTCCCTGTGGAACCCGTCCTGGGGCTGGGCGGCCGGCGCGATGACCTCCACCCTGGACGACCTGCGCACCTGGGTCCCGGCGCTGACCGGCGGGAAACTGCCCGACGGCGGGCGGCTGCTGAAGCCGGCCACGCAGGCGGACCGGATGCGCGCCCTGCCGACGGGCCACCCCGGTGTGGGATACGGGCTGGGCATCGCCGACATCAACGGCTGGGTCGGGCACAACGGCGAGCTGCCCGGCTACGAGACGATAGCCGCCCGGCTCGCGCAGGACGGCGCGGTCCTCGTCGTCATCGTCAACTCCGACATCGACAAGGGCACGGGCAGCCTGAGCACCCTCATCGGCAAGACCGTCACCGAGATCGCGACCCCGGAGCACCCGTGGTCGCTGCCGGCCGCGGCGCAGCCGAACACCCCGCCCGACGCCACCCCGCCGGCCCCGCCGAAGCCGTCCGGTTCCTGACGGGGCATACCGTCAGCCGGCGCCCGCGCCCCGCGCCCCGCGCCCCGCGCCCACGTCACGTTCCGGGCAGGGCGCCGGGGCCGCCCGTCAGGGCGACGTGCACGCCGTCCGGCCGGACCTGTACGGAGGTGGCCGTGAGCCCGAGCGGGTAGTCCCGGCCACCCGCCTCCGCACCGAGGCCGCCCTCGCCGAGGCCGAGCCGGGCGGTGGGGACGGAGCGGCCGAACACGGTGAACCCCTCGACGGCCAGCGTCACCTTCCCCCTGGCGAGTACGGGACGCAGCGTCAGCTGCCCCGCGCCGCCCGGGCCGACGGCGGCGAGGACGGTACCCGCGGCCGGGTCGGTGGTGACCGCGGCCACCGGCACGGAGGGCGCGGCGCCGCGGATCGCCGCCGCGATGGACTGCGGGGAGGCGGTCACCTGCGCGCGGGTGCCGGCGACGGACGCCCGGTCGCCGAGTCGGACCCCGTCGAGCCGTGCCCGGACGCGGACGTGGGAGAGGCGTCCGATCCGGGCGTCGTCGCTGCTGACGTCGAGGTGCGGGATGCTCCCGCGCCCCAGGTCCCACAGGAGGAGACCGCCGGCCGCGCGGACCGACACGCCGTCGCCGAGGGCGGGTGCGGCCGTCGCGACGCGCTCGCGCAGCACGGAGCGGGCCGTGAACTCGGCCGCCCCTGTGGCGAGTACGGCCCCCGGGACCACGGCGGCCGTGACGGTGAGGACGAGGTGGCGGCGCAGGGCCGCCCGGATCCTCGTGAGGCGCTGTCTCACCGGCTCTCCTCCCGCAAGCGCACGGGGACGGTCAGCGAGGCGGGTCCGGGCTCCGGGGCGGGCGGGGGCCCCTCCGGGTCGAGACGCGGCAGGAGGCGGTCCAGCCGGGCGGGGAGCCACCAGTTGGCGCGCCCGAGGAGGTACATGGACGCGGGGACCAGGAGCAGGCGCACCACGGTGGCGTCGATGACGACGCTGACGCCCAGGCCGAGCGCGAGCATCTTGACGGCGACGTTCGTGGAGAGCAGGAACGCGAGGAAGACACTGGTCATGATCAGCGCCGCGCAGGTGATGACGCGGGCCGTGGTGGCAAGGCCTGTGGCGACGGCCAGGTGGTTGTCCCCGCGGTGCAGCCACGTCTCGCGGATCCGGGAGAGGAGGAAGACCTCGTAGTCCATGGAGAGCCCGAAGACGATCGCGAACATCATCATCGGCACGTACGACTCCACGGGCACCTTCTCGGTGACGCCGAACAGCGCGCCGCCCCAGCCCCATTGGAAGACCGCGACGACCACTCCGTAGGCGGCGGCGATGGAGAACAGGTTGAGCACGGCGGCCTTGAGCGCGATCAGCGGGCTGCGGAAGACGGTGAGCAGCAGCAGGAAGGCGGCGGCCACGACCACGCCGATGATCAGGGGCAGTTTGGCGGCGAGGGTGTCGGTGAAGGTCTGGGCGGCGGCGGTCGTGCCGGTGACGTAGCCGGTGGCCCCGGTACCGGACAGCGCTTGCGGCACGGTGTCGTCCCGCAGGGTGTGGATCAGGTCGGCGGTGGCCGCGTCCTGCGGGCCGGTGGTGGGCGTGACCGTGGTGACGAGCAGGACGTGGTCGGGGCTGGGAGCAGGGGGCGTCACGGAGGCGACGCCGGGTACGGCGGCCAGCGAGCGCTCGAGCGAGCCGGCGAGGGCCCGGCGCTGCGCGGCGTCGGCGACCTGCCGGCTGTCGAGGTGGGCCACGACCGTCAGCGGGGGGCGGACCGCCCGCCACGAGCCTATACAGCGGGCCCGTACCGGCCCCGTCAACGACCCACGCTCCTCACCCGCGGCTCCCGACCCCGCGGGGCG
>NZ_JBEZLV010000108.1:0-3256 GCF_040652335.1 Streptomyces sp. NPDC048270 | reverse complement strand
ACGCCAGATGCACGGACGCACAGGCTTCACCCTCCTCCGCCACCGCATCCTCCTCGGATAACACCACCCTCCGTCACCACCGAATGTGAGACAGGGCCGTTCCTTTTACAGTGCCCTAGACCAATAAATACACGCACAAAAGCCATGGCGACACCGCGAGTCACAGAATCATCCAACACACTACATCGACGGCCGATCATAAATAACACCCTTGGCCGTGATATTTGTTTGATGTAGAAGTTGCTCAACAAGTTTATACTGCACAGAACTTCCGCATTTGACGATCAAGGTTCCCGCTGACGCCCTGCGCCCCTTGACGTGCCGCATCCTGCTAGAAAACCCCGCAAACTCTGAAACCGTCAACGAACCAGTAAATTTCTCCAGGCTGTTTGGGGCGAAACCTGGAGTGCCGAGGATTATAAACCTCGATATTTCACCGCGCGAGGGAACTGAATACACAGTAAACGGGAGCGGTGCGACCTGCCGACCCTTTTTTATCTGATCTCTTACATAGTCTTTATATGCAACATAACGCTGCAAATTGGCCTCGTTAAAGTATTCCGCATTTCTGGTCAAGACGTCCGCGACGGCCTGATTAGCCCCGGGATCATGTCCTGCGTCGGCATCACGCCCTTTGAGAACCTCTTTATGCCATAGCGCCCAGTTTTCATTCTCCGTTTGTATCCAATAGCGCAAAAACTCCTCATAGGAGTAGTCGACATTCCTTAGAGCCGTATAGTACGGAATCTGAAGGAGTTCAAGCGTATCTTTCGGCGGAGCATCAAACCCACTATACATGGCTATAAATTGACGTTCTGTTTCGAAGCCACCCTTTACCTGGAATCCGATCGATTGTAGAAATTTTGCCGCCGAATCCCAGGTGTTCGATTTTCTCAGATCTAGCGTCCATTTATTGAGGCCTGCCACTCCTACGCAGGCCGGCCATGTGGCGCCGATTTCAGCCAGATAATCAATCCCTCGATGGATTTCGAGCTCGGTAGCGAACCCAATTACACCATATAGCGCCGCTTCCTCTACATCAAAACCCTCTACCTTGAGACATTCGATCGCACCCTCTACATCAATCGCACTCAGGCGAGCTAGCCAAGCTGATCCATAAAGCGTCATTAGAAAACCTTAACTCGGGAGCCGGAGGCCGAATCGTGCCTTATATTGTGGCCACGGATTATGCCAGTCGCCTGCATTGTGGGATAGCGCGTCGGGCCAGGAATACTGACCTGGACACTGCCCGCGAGGGCATTTGGCGTTTGGGCCATACCCCGTTGAGTTCGCGGAGATGTGTGCTTCAACGCGGGCCGAATCGAGGTTGCGCGGGAGAGATCGAGAGTGTCCACGGTCGGCTACGTGTCGGCACTCTGGTCGGTGGGTGCTGTGGCGGATCATCAGCGCCACGGCTGACCAGACACCTCAGGGCCCGAACTCGTCAATCCGCACGGTCATAGCCACTGTGTAGCCTGTCGATCTGTATATCGAAGGTGCAAGGGGGACGCGGGTGTGGGGTGGACATCGCCGGAGCGCATGCTGCGATCCAGCTCCCTACTGATCTTTTCGTAAGTTCGGTGGGTGTGGTTGCCGTGTGGTGGGAGGCTATCGGGGTGGCTTATCGACCTCCCCCCCTCGGTTTCCGGCTCCTCCCTTCCTCCGTTGTCACGGCCTCAGTTGGCGGAGGCGCGTCGTGTTCGGGCGGTCGAGTTGTTCGAGGACGGCGTCTCGAATGTGGAGATCGCGGGGGCGGTGGGGGTTTGTGCCGAGAGTGTGCGACGTTGACGGAGGGTGTGGGAGCAAGGCGGTGCTTCGGCCCTGCGGCGACGGGCAGCCACCGGTCGCCCGCCCAAGCTGGACGACACCCAGGTCGAGACGGTCCGGGCCGCGTTGGAGCAAGGTGCCCAGGCGCATGGTTTCGATGCCGACCTGTGGACCCTGGAGCGAGTCGGTACGGTCGTCACCCGGGCAACGGGGGTGGTGCTGTCGAGGGCGTCGGTGTGGCGGCTGCTGACCGGCCGGCTCGGATGGAGCCTGCAACGGCCCGGGGCCGTGAACACACGTGCCTGGATCGTGTTCCTCGACGAATCAGGCGTCTCACTGCTCCCGCAGATCCGCCGCACCTACTCTCCCCGAGGGCGGACTCCGCTTCTGCGGCACCGCCTGAATGGAAGCGCGCGTCGATGGCTGGGGCCTTGGGCTACCACTCCACCGACCCCGATCGAGGGGCCCGCCTGCGCTTCCACGTCAAGCCCGGCAGCTACGACACCGCCGGGCTCATCGAGATCCTGGAGCAGATGAAGGTGTTGCACCGGGGCGAGAAGGTAGTCCTGGTCTGGGACGGTCTGTCCGCCCACTGGAGCCGGGCGATGCGCGCCCGGGTCGCCGAACAGGACTGGCTCACCCTGGAACGATTACCCGCCTACGCTCCCGAGCTGAACCCCGTGGAACTGCTGTGGTCCTCGCTCCAGAAGCGTGAACTCGCCAACCTCGTCGGCGACCACCTCGCCGATGTCGCCGACGCCACCGAGCAGGGAATCCAACGCATCAACACCAACCAACAACTGCCATGGTCGTTCCTCGCCCATACCGGCCTGACCATCCACCCACCACACCCACCGAACTTACGAAAAGATCAGTAAGGGCTGTCCCGCAAATCCAAGGCCCCCTGTAGTGTCCAGTTCGACCCGCATTGAGTGGGTCACTCTCTAAAGGGTGTTGCAGAAGCTTAGTTCCGGGCATTTTGCCTGTTTGGGTGGGGTGTTGAGGGCTGAGCCGGTGTGGTGGAGACGTTCACGGGCTTGCGGATCGAGCGGTTCGCGAAGCTGGTGAAGGTGGTGCGGGAGCGGGGCGGGAACGGTCCCGGTGGTGGCCGGCCGTGGTGTCTTCCACTGGCCGACAGGATCCTGCTGGTGGCCGTCTATTACCGCACCGACCTCACGATGCGGCAGCTCGCCCCGCTGTTCGGTATCTCCCCGGCCACTGTCTGCCGGGTCATCCAACGGCTCCGCCCGCTGCTGGCGATGGAGCCGGCACCGCGGCCGGTCGCCGACGTAGAGCGGCTGTGGATCGTGGACGGAACCTTGATCCCGGTCCGCGACCGGAAGATCGCCGCCTCCTCCCGCAACTACCGGTTCTCGGCGAACGTGCAGTCATTGTCGACGCGGACAGCCGCCTGGTCACTGCCTCGGCCCGGCCGGCGCCGGGGAACAAGGCCGACGCCCACGTCTGGCGGGAGTCAGACCTGCCGGCC
>NZ_JBEZLV010000107.1:0-3273 GCF_040652335.1 Streptomyces sp. NPDC048270 | reverse complement strand
GGGCCTGGAGTACATGAACGAGCGCTACGGCAGCCCCGTCGGCGCCTGGAACTTCTGGTCCGCCAACCACTGGTACTAAGCCACCAGCAGGCAGCGCCCAGCAGCAGGACATACGAAGGCCCCGGCGGCCGGCCTCCCCAGGTCCGGCCACCGGGGCCTTCTGCATCCCATCCCACGGGGTCTGTGTGCGGCGCCGAGCGGTGGCCGGGGCCGTGCAGCGCCCGGCGACGCGTGACGTGCCCGGCGACGCGTGAAGCGCCCGGCGACTACAGGCGCTGGATGATCGTGCCGGTCGCCAGCGCGCCGCCCGCGCACATGGTGATCAGCGCGAACTCCTTGTCGCGGCGCTCCAGCTCGTGCAGCGCGGTGGTGATCAGCCGGGCGCCGGTGGCGCCGACGGGGTGGCCGAGGGCGATGCCCCCGCCGTTGACGTTGACCTTCTCGAGGTCCTGGTCGAAGACCTGCGCCCAGCTGAGGACGACGGAGGCGAAGGCCTCGTTGATCTCGACGAGGTCGATGTCCTTGAGGGACATTCCGGCCTTGCCCAGCACGGCCCGGGTCGCGTCGATCGGCCCGTCGAGGTGGAAGTGCGGGTCGGCGCCGACCAGCGTCTGGGCGACGATCCGCGCGCGCGGCCGCAGCTTGAGGGCGCGGGCCATCTTGCGCGAGGCCCACATCACGGCGGCGGCCCCGTCGGAGATCTGCGAGGAGTTCCCGGCGGTGTGCACGGCGGTCGGCATGACCGGCTTGAGTCGGGCCAGCGCCTCCATGGACGTGTCGCGCAGGCCCTCGTCCCGGTCGACCAGGCGCCACATGCCCTGCCCGGCAGCCTGCTCCTCCTCGGTCGTCGGCACCTGCACGGCGAAGGTCTCGCGCTTGAAGCGCTCCTCGGCCCAGGCGGCCGCGGCCCGCTCCTGCGAGAGCAGCCCCAGCTTGTCGACGTCCTCACGGGACAGTCCCCGGTGGCGGGCTATCCGCTCGGCCGCCTCGAACTGGTTGGGCAGGTCCACGTTCCACTCGTCGGGGAACGGCTTGCCCGGCCCGTGCTTCGACCCCGACCCCAGCGGCACGCGGCTCATCGCCTCGACCCCGCAGGCGATGCCGATGTCCATGACCCCGCCGGAGATCATGTTGGCGACCATGTGGTTGGCCTGCTGGGAGCTGCCGCACTGGCAGTCCACCGTGGTCGCGGCGGTCTCGTACGGAAGGCCCATGGCGAGCCAGGCGTTACGGGCGGGGTTCATCGACTGCTCGCCGGCGTGGGTGACCGTGCCGCCGACGATCTGCTCGACGCAGTCGGGCTGGATTCCGGTACGGGCGAGGAGCTCCCGGTAGGTTTCGCCGAGCAGGTAGGCGGGATGGAGGTTGGCGAGCGCGCCCCCGCGCTTGCCGATGGGAGTGCGTACGGCTTCGACGATGACGGGTTCCGCGGCCATGAGCTCGTCCTCTCCTGCACTGCGACAGCGCGGCGGGCCGTCCCGGCGCCCCGCCCTGAACTAGTACGCGTTCTAGTTCTCCCCGCAGTCTTATGACCTGAAGCCCCGGCACGCAAGGGTCTTGCACGCGGCCTGCACGGATTCCACACGCAACAGTTGGCGCGCCGACCCTTGTCACTTCTAGAACTCGTTATTACCTTCAAGCCAACTTCTGATGGGCCGTCAGACTTTGGAGTCGCCCGATGTCCTGCCCCGCGCTGCCCGAAGGCTTCGACGCCACCGACCCCGACCTGCTCCAAAGCCGCGTCCCGCTCCCGGAGTTCGCACAGCTGCGGCAGACGGCCCCCGTGTGGTGGTGCCCGCAGCGGCGGGGCATCACGGGTTTCGACGACGAGGGCTACTGGGTCGTGACCCGGCACGCGGACGTCAAGTACGTCTCCACGCACCCCGAACTGTTCTCCTCCACCACCAACACCGCGATCATCCGCTTCAACGAGCACATCCAGCGCGACCAGATAGATGCCCAGCGTCTGATCATGCTGAACATGGATCCGCCGGAACACACGCGCGTACGCCAGATCGTGCAGCGCGGGTTCACCCCCCGGGCGATCCGCGGACTGGAGGACGCCCTGCGCGACCGCGCCCGGAAGATCGTCGAAGAGGCGGTGGCCGGGGCCGGCGACGGCAGCTTCGACTTCGTCACGCAGGTGGCCTGCGAGCTGCCGCTCCAGGCGATCGCGGAGCTGATCGGCGTACCGCAGAAGGACCGCACCAAGATCTTCGACTGGTCGAACAAGATGATCGCCTACGACGACCCGGAGTACGCGATCACCGAGGAGGTCGGCGCCGAGGCGGCGATGGAGCTCATCGGCTACGCCATGAACCTGTCCGCCGAGCGCAAGGAGTGTCCGGCCAAGGACATCGTGACGCAGCTGGTGGCGGCGGAGGGCCAGGGAAACCTGGGATCGGACGAGTTCGGGATGTTCGTCCTGCTCCTGGCGGTCGCGGGCAACGAGACCACCCGCAACGCGATCAGCCACGGCATGCACGCCTTCCTCACCCACCCCGAGCAGTGGGAGCTCTACAAGGCGACCCGGCCCTCGACGGCGGCGGAGGAGATCGTGCGCTGGGCCACCCCGGTGGTGTCCTTCCAGCGCACGGCCACCCAGGACACCGAGCTGGGCGGCCAGAAGATCAAGGCGGGCGACCGGGTGGGGATGTTCTACTCCTCCGCCAACCACGACCCGGAGGTCTTCACCGACCCCGACGTCTTCGACATCACCCGCGACCCCAACCCCCACCTGGGATTCGGCGGCGGCGGCCCGCACTTCTGCCTCGGCAAGTCCCTCGCCGTCATGGAGATCGACCTGATCTTCAACGCCCTGGCCGACACCCTGCCCGACCTCCGCCTGACCGGCGAGGCCCCGCGCCGGCTGCGCGCGGCCTGGCTCAACGGCATCAAGGAACTCCGGGTCAGCCACGGCTGACCCGCGACCCAGGACGGCAGGGGCCCTTCCTCCCACGCCCGGCCCCTGCCGTCCACTGGCCCGCCCACCCCCACCCAAAACCAAACCCTTCCCACCCCTCGGGGCCCTCCCAGCCCCCGCCGACCCCTCCCACCCCCCGGCCCCTCCCAACCCCACCGGGCACCCTTCAGCCCCGCCGGCGCTTGAGGCGCGGGGCCCGGGGCGGAGCCCCGATCCTTGAGCCGCGGGCCCCCCCCCCCCCCCCCCCCCCCCCCCCCCCCCCCCCCCCCCCCCCCGCACCGCCCCCCCCCCCCCACACCCCCCCCCCCAACCCCCGCCGCCCCGCCCGGCCCGCGCCCCAAACCCCCGCC
>NZ_JBEZLV010000106.1:0-3455 GCF_040652335.1 Streptomyces sp. NPDC048270 | reverse complement strand
CCGTTCTTCCTCTTCCTCGCCGGCCCCCCCGCCCCCCTTTCCCCCCCCACCCCCCCCCCCCCCCCCGGGCCGCGCGGCGCCCCCCCCCCCCGGCCCCCCCCCCCCCCGCCGAGACCGCGTCGGCGCGCGTCGACGGCGCCGCATCCGGCATCACCGGGTCGTCCGCGAGCGCGACCAGAGCGACGGTGAAGTGCCGGCGAACGTCCTCCGCCCGGCCGGCGAACGCCCGGAACCAGCCACGGACCGTGCCCTCAGCCAAGCCCAGATGAGCGGAGATCTGACGGTGGCCCATACCCAACGCGGCTATCTCCAGTCCGGTCCCGATCACCACGGCCGCATCCGCCCGCCTCGGCCAGAGAACCTCCGCCAGTAGCATGTGCGTGACCTTGCAGCCTGAGCAACGCGTACGACGTGGCCGCAGAAACAGCCGGGCCCCGAGATCACCCCGGATCTCCCGCGGTCGGCCATGACCCCACGGCGCCAAAACCGCCCCCACACGCCGGACAAGTCAGCCGACCCTGCCGAAGCTGACGCTCAACCAACAGCCCGTCCGAGTCGACAACCAGCACCGACACCTCCGCCTGACCTGCAACGATCAGCCGGAATCTCTCCAAACGGGCGGGTGATCACGCCCGGATCGCCTGGTCAGTCGCCTAGGGCCTGGCTTCTTGAACGGCTATGGGCGCCATTCCTGGCGGTAGGCGGGGTGGCCGGCGTATGACTGGGCAAGGACTCGGAGTGCGTATGCCAGGCCGGCCGAGCGGGAGTCCGATGCGTCCATGGCCTTGTAGTCGTGCGCCAATTGCTCGGTCAGGTCGAGCATGGGGAGATGGCTGTCGAGATGAGCCTCGCCGCCCAGAGTGTCGGCCACGTAGGCATAGGCGTGGTTGTCGTCCATGATACGTGCGACCAGGAACTTCACAGGATCGTCCATATGGCCATCTTCGCGGGCAATGCACCTCGGCGGTCAAGCGGCTGTCCAGATGAGGACGGCGGTGAGATGGAGTGCGGCCTGGTAGGCGATGGCGCTTCGTTTTCACCGTGTCGTCGCACACGAAGCGCCATCAGACTGCCCGTCGAGATCAACGTTCGTGTTCACCAGGAACGTCGCGAGCCTTCACGTACGTGCTCACGTTGAGAGTCGCCCAACACCGGGTCAGCTCCGCTGCCAGCTTCCGGGTCGACTTCGTTGTCTACCGCAGCGGCGACATCGGATCACCCCGCTCATCGGGCTCTACCAACGCAAGCAGAGCCCGACGCAGCCCCGGATCAAGGTCCACGGCCTTCTTCCGGCCACCACCAGCCCCAACAGAGCTTGACCTGAGGCCGGTTCAGCCACACCGCGCGAGACCGTGCCCTCCCGAACGCCGGCCGCGTCAGCGCCCGGTCTGATCCCACCATTCCCCAGCGACAGTGCTTCCGCCCCTGTGGCCAGCCGACGCTGACGCTCGTCCAGATGCGGCAACAACACCTGGGATTTCGCCGCCAGGACACCCTCGGCCCCCTCCGGGCTCCCTATACCAGAACAACGAGCCCGCCGGCTGGGAGCCACGACCCATTTCCCGGCAAGCCCTGAGAACTCATAACAGGTCCTGGCCGAAAACAGGCCCCGGCGCTTGGCCGTCTGCTCACTCGAGGCCGTCCTCGCGCGCTCGGACGCATCCACGTCGGCGGCCAACCCGGACCCGGCGCAGGCGCAGACGGAGCGGCCGAGGAGGCCCCTTCCCGGGGACGGTCCGCGGCTCTCGCAGTGCGGTGAGCTTGGGCATACTGCTGGCCATGACGCCACCGCTGCCTGTCCGCCTGCATCTCATGATCACGTTCGTGGTGTCGGGGACCGGGACGCTGGCGGGAGCCGTGCTTGGTCTGGCCCTGTCCGGCCGCATGCTGGCCCTGATCTGTGCCGGGGCCGGCGCCCTCGGAGCGGCGACGTGGGCGCTGCTCTCGCGCCGCCAGACCGTCAGCTTTTTCAAGGAACTGCTTCGGCCCGCCGCGGAGGTCCCCCGGCCGGTCGACGGGGATTCGGAAGGTCTCGCCGACAACGTGGTGGTGGGCCTGTGCCTGTACCACGCCGCGGTGTTCCCCCTGGCGCAAGACGGGGTGAGCGCCGCGGAGCTCGCCGCCCGTCGGACGGTGGCCTACCGGCTCTCCGCGGAGGAGGGCCTGCCGCGCGAGATCCAGGTCTCGGCGGCTGCGGCCCTGGAAGCCATAGACCAGGGGAACGACGAAGCGCGGGCGGCAGAGGCGCTGGGTGACCTGCGGGTCACGGTGTACGAGCACCGCGGCAGCCGGTAGGCCCGGCGGGCAGGATTACACGGTAAGGGGGCCCAGGATCAGAGCAAGCCGTCGGGTGGGGGCATAAGCCGGTCCAGGCCGAGGATGCTCGTGGTCTGGTCGAGAACCCGTGGCCAGTCTGGGGGCGTGTGGGTGCGAGGTGTCGGGCGAGGGCGACGGTCTCGGAGCAGATGACCGCGTCACGTCCGGCAAGGCCCAGGATGCGCCGCCTGTGGGTGGGGGGTTGTTGGCCGCGAGGTGTGCGAGGCGGGTTTGCCAGCGCCGGCTGAGGCGCTGTTGGTGGTCGTACCAGCGGGTGGTGATCGCGGCGGTCCCCTGGTAGGCGGCGTCGGGCCGGCGCGCGAGACGTTGTGGGCGTGGCCCGGGGCAGCGACGGGGCCTCCGATGACAGGAGTGTCGTCACGCCGCTCGAGAGAGCCGTGGCACACATCAAGAGTTGACGGCCCTTCCAAAAGGCCGGTTGCAGACCCAGTTCGGGCTGGCTCATTGTGTGGGCTCAGCGTGACCGCCGGACCGCACTTGCTGCCTGGATCGTGCCCTGGACCTCACCCACACCGGTCCTTTGATCCTGTCGGCCGGGTACCAAACCCCCGAAGGCATCCGGCGGCTCGGCGCCAAGCGCCTGACCACCCTGGCTTCGCAACCGCAGCGTCCGCAACCGCGACCACCCTTCTAGGCCGCTGAACGTCAGCACACCAGCCTGCCCGGAGAAAGTTTGACCGCTCAGATGGTGCACGCACTGGCGAAGGACGTGTTGAGCCTCAACCCGCGCATCGCCGAGGGGACTGGTGCATGTTCGGGTGACAGGTTCAGTCACGCGGCCCGGAGGGCCGGTGTCGTCATGGCCGTCTCGTATTCGACGGGGGTCAGGCTGCCGAGTGCGGTTTGTCGGCGGCGTCGGTGGTAGGTCCGCTCGATCCACGTCACGATCGCCATCCGCAAGTTCCTCTCGGGTGGTCCAGCGCCGGCGGTTGTCCGCGTACTTCTCTGTGTGGCTCTGGCGAGATTTGCGTAGGCGGAGATCATTTCGGCGATGCGGTCGGTCGACCCGCAGTGCGGGCAGCGTGTGACTGTGCTCTGTTGAAGTGGTCAGTCTGTTACCGCAGTTGTCTGATGTGTTGGTGATCTCGGTCGAGGTCTCTGATGCTGTCGTGGTGGTC
>NZ_JBEZLV010000105.1:0-3571 GCF_040652335.1 Streptomyces sp. NPDC048270 | reverse complement strand
GATTTTTGGCACGCTGTTGAGTTCTCAAGGAACGGACGCTTCCTTTGTACTCACCCTCTCGGGCTTTCCTCCGGGCTTTCGTTCTGTGTTCTTGCTGTTCTTGCGTTTCCGACTCTATCAGACTCTCTCGGGCCCGACTTCCTCGGTGCTTTCCAGGTGCTGCGCTTTCGCGCTTTCCCTTTCCGGCGATTCCGACTCTATCAGAAGATCTCCACCGGATTTCCCCGGCTTCGATTCCCGAATGAAGAGTCGAGTGTCCCCACGCGAAAATTTCGTTCTAGTGGGGGCTGCTGCCGAACTTGTCCAGCTCGAGGCAACTGCTCGACTCTACAACCGTGCCATGGAGGTGTCAAAACGAGCCCGGGTCGGGTCCCCGCCCCTCGGGAGAGCCCTCGGACGACACACCCAGGTCATGCCGCATCGCGGCCCGCATCTCCCCGAGCATGTCCCATACCGCCTGCCGGTCCCGCTCCGCGCTCTGCGCCGTCTCCCCCGGCGCGGGCTCGCCCCGCTCGAGCCGTTTGACCTGTCCGTAGACCTTGTTCAGGGCCCGGTTGACCGCGCTCGCCGGCACGAGCACCTCATCCGGGGCGATCATCTGCGCCTCGGAGTACCGATCGCGGTGGGCGTTCTTCGCCTCCTCGAGCGCTGCCCTGTCGGCCTCCTCCACTCCCCGCTCCCTCAGCAGGTGCAGGTACCGGTTGAGAGCCGTCGTGAACTGGCGGGCATCCCGGTTGAGCTCCACGTAACAGGTCCGGCGGAGCACCCGGTTCTCGTGGTTCTCCTCCTGGCCGCGGACGAGCTCGATCTCCCTGAGCTTCGTACGCTCCGAGCCGCGCTGGGTGAGGAGCGAACCTCCCAAGGTTCCGGCGACACCCGCCACCGCGATGATCACTGCACTCAGGTCCACCGTTCCACTCCCCCACACCACTCGCTTCCGCTCCCGCGCCCCACAGCGCCAAGTCTGCCTCGCTCCATGCAGGTTGGCGGCCCCAGGGCTGAGGCTCTCACCCAGGGGAGCCCGGTGCGGAGGCCCGCCGTGACCGGTCCCGCCGAGCGATGGCCTCGGCGACCTCGCGGACGGCAGCCCGGATCTGGTCCCCGTAGGGGGTCCGCGGAAGGCCGGGCGCGTGCGCTTCGGCCTCCTTGATGTGCTCTGCGGCGGCTTCGAAGGAGCCGAGGCGCCGGTAGTCGTCGGCGAGGTTGAGGTGCAGGGAGGGGTAGAAGCCGGCGATGTGCAGTCCGGCGTGGTGCTCCTGGACGCGCTCGTCCGTCACGGCGTCGGCAGCGTCCAGGGCCCGGACGTCCCAGGCGAGGGCCTGGGCGGGATCCTCGTAGAGATCTGCCAGGTAGTGAGCGAGAGAGCAGCGGTGCAGCGGGTCACCCGTGACACCGATCGCGGACCACAGGCCGAGCAGCAGCCGACGGGCTGAAGCCCCGTCACCGGCCCGGCCTGCGGTCACGGCCCTCCCGATGGCGTCCATGGTCGGGTCCGGGCCGGGTCCGGCGGCTACGCCGGCAGCGGTGGTGGTGATGGTGGCCATGAAGACTCCTCTCCTTCCTTTCCTTCTCAGACGGAGTGGTCGGGCTTGATCGGCATGGCCAGCGTCGTGAAGTCCCCCCGGTCCGCGGAACGGATCGTGACCGGCTGGTCCCCTCCCCTCAGATCGAGCATCAGGTCGGGGCCGATCGCCGTACTCACGGCGGGATAGAGGGTGGTCAGCGCGAACCAGACCTGCAGGGCCCGGCCCGACACGGCGGCCGGCAGGCGGATGCGCGTGCCCTCTTCACCCGGCTTCTCGTCACCCGGGGCCTCGTCACCCGGGGCCTCGTCGCCCGGGGCCTCGTCGCCCGCGGACACGACGTCCACCGCGGCGTCGGCGACGTGCAGCGCGATGCGCTCGCCCGGGTGCTCTTCCAGGGCCCGCAGGAGCACCTCCTTCGCGACCGTCACCCGGGTGGTGACCTCGCCCAGGGACGCGAGCATCAGCCGGTGGTCGGGGAACTCCTCGGCCAGCAGCCGGCAGTACCGGTCCGCGCCGTCGGCCACCCGCAACCGGATCCCCTGCGGCGTCGCCTCGACCCGTACCAGCGCACTGCGGCGGATCCCCGCGACCGCGACCCGCAGCTCGTCCCCGCTCACCGTGCCGGCCCACGTCTGTCCCGGCGGACCGGCCGGCACCAGGGTCCGCGTGGAGAGCCGGTACCGGTCGGTCGCGGTCAGCGTGACGGCCTCCGGGCTCGTCTCGATGCGCAGACCGGCGAGGACCGGCAACCCGGGCTCGTCCACGGATGCGGTCAGGACCTGCTCGACCGCGTCCGCGAGTACGGGGCCCTTCAGCACCGCGACCGGCACAGCCGGCAGGTCGCCGCCGAGCACGCACTTGATCCCAGCAGCCTGCCGCTGCGCCAGCGCCGCGTCCCCCACGACCTTCGCGACGTGCTCATCGACCAGCCGGGCCGCCTCGCCGGCCCCGGCCTCGAACACCGCCGCGACAGCGGCGAGGGGCATACCGATCTCCCGAAGCCGCCGCAACACCGACGCCCGCACCACCTGGTCACCGCTGTAGTAGCGGTAGCCCGAGACCGAGTCGGTCTCGGCGGGGGCCAGCAGCCCGGAATCGGCGTAGAACCGCAACGCACTGGGGGTCAGCCCGCTGCGCTGGGCGAAGGCCCCGATCGACATCAGCTCTGAATTCGACACCACGCCATCATTGGCCTTCAACCAACTCGAAGGTCAACACCCGCCAAGCCGCCCGGCGGACCCCTCCGCGGGCTCAGAGGTTGACGCGTTTCAGGTAGACCCGGCGGCGGTGCGGGATGGTCTGGTACCAGACCATCAGGTGCTCGTCCTCGTACGTCCGCAGCCGCATCGGGTTGGGGTCCTCGTAGAGGCTGCCGTCCTTGGGGTCGATGGCCATCGCCGCCAGGTCGACCAGGCCATCCATGACCGCTGCCACGAGGTGCTGCTGCTCCGCCGGCATGTCGCCGAGCACCCACAGCCGGCTCGGGTCGCACTCCCAGGCCCAGCCGGTGTCGTTCTCCACGCCTTCGCCGCGCGAAGTCACTGGCCGATCTCGCGCTGGGCTTCGGCCAGGATGCGGCTGCTCGTCTCCATCGCGGCCCGGAACTCCTCTTCCGTGGCCGCCGGGTCTCCCGCCACCCGCTCCGCTGCGTGCAGCGCCGCCGCCCGGGCCGGCCAGCGGTGGATCGCCACGTGCGTGGCCCACTTGATCAGGAAGAACCGCAGCGGGTTGATGGCCCCGGTCTCGGCGGCCCGGTCGAACGCCTCGTTGCATTCCTTGTCGAGGACGGCCAGGTTGGCCATGTCGATCCGGCGCACGGCGTCCCGCAGCGCTTCCCGTGTCATGGCCGGCTGAGGAATGAGCGGCCCGCCGTCTTCCAGCTGCTGTGCTGTCATCACGTCCTCCAGGGGAACGCGGCCAGGATACCCAGCCACCCCTGCCGATCCGGCGGTAAACGCAGAAAAGCCCCGCACCGAGCCCGAAAGGGCTGGTGCGGGGCTTCCCGCAATGATTGTTCGGCGGCGTCCTACTCTCCCACAGGGTCC
>NZ_JBEZLV010000104.1:0-3689 GCF_040652335.1 Streptomyces sp. NPDC048270 | reverse complement strand
GCCAGCCCGAACACGAGGACGGAGGCCGCCGCGGCGCCCGCGAAGGCCGCGCCGGCCACGCTCCAGGTGCCGGCCAGGGGCACTGTCGTCACGAGGAGGACGGCGCCGAGCGCCGCGCCCCCGGAGACGCCCAGGACACCCGGTTCGGCGAGGGGGTTGCGGGTCACGGCCTGTACGACCGTGCCGGCGAGGGCGAGCGCCGCTCCGGCGAGCAGGGCCGCGACGACGCGGGGCACCCGGGTGTCGAGGACGAAGGTGACGGTCCGGCCCGCTCGGCCCTGCGCCC
This sequence comes from Streptomyces sp. NPDC048270, assembly GCF_040652335.1. Classification (NCBI taxonomy): domain Bacteria; kingdom Bacillati; phylum Actinomycetota; class Actinomycetes; order Kitasatosporales; family Streptomycetaceae; genus Streptomyces; species Streptomyces sp. NPDC048270. Next base: position 3,403 of record NZ_JBEZLV010000104.1, on the reverse strand, counting down.
AGTTGGCCACGTCGCCCAGCAGCAGCTTGCTGTCGCCGACCAGCACGGCGGTGATGACCACGCCGGCGAGGACCGCCACCAGGACGGCCGTCGTGGCGAGGAAGACGGTCCTGCTCCTGATGCGCAGCCGGTCGGTCGCGGTGGCTCCGGCCGTGTCCCGGACCCGGACGGCCATGGCGACCAGGAAGACCGCGCCGACGAGGCTGGTGACGACGCCCGTCGGTACGGCGACCGCCACGTCCGCCGGCACGAGGGCGCGCAGCAGGACGTCGGAGCCGAGCACCAGTGCCGCGCCGGTGAGGCCGGCGACCGGAAGGCTCGCCCGCGAACGGGCGAGGGCACGGAACCGCCGGGCGAGCGGGCGGACGAGGGCGGGCGCGCACAGACCGACGAAGCCGACGGGCCCGGCGAGGGTGACGGCCGCCGTGGAGAGCAGCGCGGCGAGGACGACGGCGGTGACCCGGGTGGCGCGGACCGGGACGCCGAGGCCGCGCGCGGCGTCGTCGCCGAGGGCCAGGGCGTCGACCCGGCGGGCGAGGAGCAGCAGCCCGATGAGGCCGGCGACGCCGATCGGCGCCACCTGCGCCACGCCGTCGAACCCGTGTTGGGCGATGCTGCCCTGGTTCCAGTGGTAGACGCCCTCCGTCTCCCGCGGGAACAGCAGGAGCAGGCTGTCGGTGAGGGCGGTGAGGCCGAGGGTGAGGGCGCTGCCGGCGAGGACGAGCCGGACGGTGCCGGAGCCCAGGCCGGACAGGCCGAGGACGACGGCCGCCGCCGCGAGGCCGCCGATGAACGCGGCGCCGGAGGAGGCCAGCAGCGGGAGCGAGACGCCGGTGACGGTGACGGCACCGAGGGCGAAGTAGGAGCCCGCGTTGACGGCCAGGGTGTCGGGGGCGGCGAGGACGTTGCGGCTGACCGCCTGCAGGGCGGCGCCCGCCATGCCGAGGAGGGCGCCGACGAGCAGGCCCGCGGTCATCCGCGGCAGCCGGGAGGCGATGAGGACGGACGCGTCGGCCGGGTCGGACCGGCCCGTGAGCGCCTTCCAGACCTCCGGGCCGCCGACGTCGGCCGTTCCCTGGGTGATGTCGACGATCGCGAGGACCGTGACGAGGAGGACCATCGCGGCCGTCACCGCGGCCGCGCCCGTCCGGGACGCGGCCGCCGTGGGCCGGGTGGCGGGGCGGGTTGCGGTGACGGCCACGTGCTACTTCTTCAGCGCGGCGACGAGCGCGTCGACGTACTTGCTCATCGACTCGGGACCGCCGAACATCCAGATGCCGTCGGGCAGACGGTGCACGTTGCCCTTCGTCACGAACGGCAGCGTGGTCCACACCTTGTCCTGGGCCAGGGCGCCGCTGAACGGCGTGCTGTCCTTGTCGCCCTCGTTGGCGATGTAGGCGAACTCGACGTCCTCGCCCAGCTTGGTGAGGCCCTCGACGTCGGTGGTGCCGAGGCCGTAGGCCTCGTCTCCCTGGACGGTCCAGGCGTTCTTCAGGCCGAGCTTCTCGTTGACCCCGCCGATGAGCGAGCCGCTGGTGAAGGGGCGGATCGAGACCTGGTTGGAGATGGTGTAGCCGTCCGCGAAGGCGATCGGGACGCCGCCGCGGCCGGCGTCGGCGAGAGCCTTGCGGCCCTCCTCGATCTTGGCCTGGAACTGGCCCTTGAGCTTCTCGGACTGCTGCGTGGTGCCGGTGGCCTGGGCGATGATGTCGAGGTTCTTCGTCATCTGCCCGATCGGGTCCGAGGCGACGGCGGCGCGCACCGTCAGGACCGGGGCGACCTTGCGCATCTGCTCGATGGCGGCGGGCGGCAGGTCGGTGGTGGCGAGGATGAGGTCCGGCTTCAGCGCGGCGATGCTGTCCATGCTCGGCTCGCCGCGGGTGCCGACGTCCTTCGGCTCGTTCTTGAGCGGGACGGCGGTGTTCCACGTCTTGTAGCCCTTGACGTCCGAGACGCCGACCGGGTCGACACCCAGCGATATGAGGCTCTCGACGACGTTCCACTCGGTCCCGACGACGTTCTTCGCGGGGCCGTCGAGCTCCACCTTCGCGCCGGTGTCATCGGTGAGGGTGATGCGCTCGGCGGTCTTCTCGGTGTCGTCCTTGGCGGGCTCGGTGGTCCCGCAGGCGGTCAGGGTGAGGGCCGCGGCGGTGGCGGCAGCCGCGGTGAGGAGGAGTCGTCTCATGAGGTGGTGCTGAGCCTTTCGCTTCGTGCGTGGTGTCGGCCGACCGCGCGGGTGCGCAGGAGGCCGGTGAGGGGGTCCGTCTCGACGTGGATGCGGATCCCGTAGGTGTCGGTCAGCCGCTGGGGCGTCAGTACGTCCGCGGGGCCGCCGTCGGCGATGACCCGCCCCTCGTGGAGCAGGACGATCCGGTCGGCGACGGCGGCGGCCTGGTCGAGGTCGTGCAGGACGACCCCGACGGCGATGCCGTGGTCGTCCGCCAGGTCCCTCATGAGGTCGAGGAGTTCGACCTGGTAGCGCAGGTCGAGGTAGGTGGTCGGCTCGTCGAGCAGCAGCACCCCCGTCTCCTGTGCGAGGCAGCCGGCCAGCCAGACGCGCTGGAGCTGGCCGCCCGAGAGGTGCTCGGCGCCGCGGTCCGCGAGTTCCGTGACGCCCGTCAGGGCGAGCGCCCGGTCCACGGCGGCCCGGCCGCCCGGGTCGTCGCGGCCCCAGCGTCCCCGGTAGGGGTAGCGGCCGAACTCGACGAGGTCCCGTACGGTCAGCCCGCTCGGTGTGGGGCGCCCTTGGGTGAGCAGGGCGACCCGGCGCGAGAACTCACGGGGGCTCAGGGCGAGGCCGTCGGTGTCGCCGTCGATGACGAGCGTGGCGGTCCTGGGCCGCTGCAGCCGCGCGATCGTGCGCAGCAGCGTCGACTTGCCGCTGCCGTTCGGCCCCACCAGGGCGGTCACTTCGCCGGGCAGCAGCGTCAACGAGGCGTCGTGTACGACGTCGACGCCGTCGTACGCCACGGTGACGCCCTCGGCGGAGAGTTCATGACCCTGGGGACGCGTGGCGTCGGTGGTCTTTTCAACTACGTGCACGATCGGAAGGTTAGCCTACCCTTACTGATTGGCAAACCACTTCCCTGCGGACCTCCGCAAGAGCGCGAATCGGCCAAGCGTCATATCCGGACACGGGCGGGCGGATTGTTCGGGGAACGTACGGGTGTTGGCGCGTCCGCGCGCGGGGCGGACCCGCGCGGATAGCATCGACGCGGTTCGCCGCACGTGAGAGGCAGTGATGACGGAGTCCAAGGGCCTCGTGCTCGTCGTCGAGGACGAGCGCCACATCTCGGACGTGCAACGGCATCGGCGAGCCCTACTACGACGAGGAAACCAGCACCGGCGCGCTGACCTGGCACGACGGGGAGGGCCGGACCGTGCGCCCGGCCGAGGTCGGACC
>NZ_JBEZLV010000103.1:0-3766 GCF_040652335.1 Streptomyces sp. NPDC048270 | reverse complement strand
GCCGCCTTCGACAAGATCATCACGCATGAGAGCGGCTGGGACTACACCGCCACGAACTCCTCCTCCGGCGCGTACGGCCTGGTCCAGGCCCTGCCCGCCTCGAAGATGGCCTCGGCGGGCTCGGACTGGAAGACCAACCCGGCCACCCAGATCAAGTGGGGCCTGGAGTACATGAACGAGCGCTACGGCAGCCCCGTCGGCGCCTGGAACTTCTGGTCCGCCAACCACTGGTACTAAGCCACCAGCAGGCAGCAGACCCACGCACACGCTCGGCCGAGACTCCCGGCCGGGCGTTTTCGCGTGCCTACGGGCTGGCGGACGGCGGGCGTCGGCGCGTGGACCGGCGGGCCTCGCGGGGGGCCTGGCCTTCCCAGCGGTGTACCGCGCGCCGCAGGGCCCGGACGTCGCTGTAGCCGACCCGGCCCGCGATCGACCGCAGGGGCAGGTCGGTGGTCCGCAGCAGTTCCATCGTGTGCTCGTGCCGGACGGACTCGACCTGCGCACGCCACGTGGTGCCCTCTTCGGCGAGCCGCCGCTGGAGCGTGCGGGGGCTCATCGCCAGACGCTGCGCCACGGCCTCCAGGCTCAGGGTGTCCTCCTCGAAGGCCGCGGCCAGCACCGTCCGGAAACGGTCGTGCCATCCGAGCACGGGCCGGGACGCCGCCAGGACCAGCTCCGCGTGGTGCGCCAGGATCCGGTCCATGCCCGGCTGGGCCTTGGGCAGGGGCGCGTGCACGTCGTCCTCGCTGAACGAGATCGAGTTGTACGGCGCGTCGTACTGGATCCGGTCCGTCCCGAAGAGCGCGGCCAGTTGCCGGGACCGCCGCGGCGGGCGGTGGGTGATGGTGACGCGGGACGGGGCGATGGGGCGGCCGGTCGCGGCCCGGGCCCGGCTCAGGAAGAGCGAGAGGGCGAACAGGTCGACCGCCTGCACCACGTCCGGCCCCCACGTGCCCGTGGTGTGGCGGACGGTGAAGTGGCGTCCGTCCTCCTCCACGATCAGTTTCTCCGCGGCCGGATCGCCGAGGGAGGCGATGCGGCCCACCGCCTGCGTGAGCGACTCGCGCAGGGTGGGTCCCGAGGTGACCAGGTAGTCCCAGATGCCGAAGGTGCCGACCGGGGCGTCCTCCAGGACCAGCGGACCGATCAGCGTGTGCGGTTCCAGCAGGACCAGGTTCTCCCACACCCTGATGAGCGACGAGGTCGAGACCCTGGACAGGTCGTTGCCCAGCACTTCGGCGGTCAGATCGGGCAGCCGTGCGAGTCCGCCGGTGGCGGGGCCGGCCAGTGCGCCGACGAGGGAGCGCGCGAGGTGGGCCGAAACGGTGCCGTCGATACCGGAGGAAAGCATAGGAAGACCGAGGCTACCAGGCGCTCCGAACCGGCTTTCGAGCCATCCGCACCGGCTGCGCCACCGGGCCCCTCGCCCGTTCACCGGACTCCCCATCAGCTCCCGGTCGTCTTCACGACCGGACCGGTACGCGGTGCGTGCCGCGCCCAGTCCACGATCCGCACCGCCGCGCCCGCGGCCTCCGAACCCCGGCAGTGCGCGTGGTGCCGCTGCGCGATGCCCTCCAGGTCGAGGTGGGGTGCGAAGGCCGGGTGCGCCGCCAGCCGGCCTGCGTACGACCACAGGTGCGGGTGGTCGGTGATGCGGTACACGGCCGCGGCGTCCAGGTGCCAGCGGTGCACCGTGTCCAGCTGCACCAGCGTCACCCACACCTTCACGTCCGCGGCGGTGAGGTCCCCGCCCAGCACGTACCGCGCGCGGGAGAGGCGCTGTTCCAGGGCGTCCAGTCCGCCCAGCAGGGTGGCGAGCGCGGTGTCGCGCGCCGCCGCGTCGATGCCGGAGCGGCCGGCGTGCTGCGCGGCGGCGTTGACGCCCCGATCGCAGAGACGGGCGATGGACCGGATGTGCTCATCGGCGCCGTCGGGGTGCAGGCGCGGGCCGCGGGAGGAGCCGAACCGCCGGCTCAGGTCATGGAGGATGTCGGGGGCGTGCGTACTGACGATCCGTCCGGTCCAGCCGTCGCCGAGCACCGGCGCCAGGGCTGGACCGGGGTGCTGGTGCGAACTGGCCTCGTACAGCGGGCGCAGCGCCCGGTGCCCGCCGTCGGGCGCGTCGGGCACGGCCGGCAGCAGGGTGACCGGGAGGGTGTCGTGCAGGCCCAGCAGGCTGTGCGTGACGGCGATCTGCAGACAGCTCGGACAGGACAGGGCGAGGTGGAGCCGGTAGCGGTGCGGCACGGCGGGGTAGCCGCTGCGCGCGTCGCCGCCGATCCTGCTCCGGAAGGACGGCACGGCTGGTGAGGAGGTGGCGGACATGCGTCTCCCTGGGGGTGCTCGATCACAGGCGTACGACGGTGACGGCCGCGAGGCTTGGCGTGGCCGGGGACCCCGGGGGGTGAAGGCGCGGTGGGTCAGGGGCGGGCGGGCACGGGCCGGCCGCCCTGGCGCAGCGGACTCGCCGCACTGCACACGCGCAGCAGGTCGATGTGGCGGCGGGAGGTCAGCAGCGGCAGCGGCAGGACGGCGGTACGTGCGCCGTCAGTGCCGCGGTCCAGTGCAGAACAACCCATGATTCCCTACCAGTTCACCAGGATTCGCCGTTCTGGAGTGTCGACGCGTGCCCGGGCGCTGTCAAGACCGCCGTGTCTCTTCGGAGGCTGCGCCCGGGATGCTGTCCGCGGCCACGCGGAAGCCGATGTTGCCGGTGGAGCTGTCGGGCGTGTTGGAGCTGCGGGCGGCGACCCGGTAGCGGTTGCAGTACGAGTCGTGGCACAGGTAGGAGCCGCCGCGCATCACGCGGCCGGCGCCGGGGGCGAACGGGTCGGCGCACCATTCCCACACGTTGCCGACGGTGTTGTGGAGGCCGAAGCCGTTGGGCCCGAACGCGGCCGCCGGCGCCGTACCCTCGTAGCCGTCCTCCGCGGTGTTCAGCGTGGGGAACTCGCCCCGCCAGATGTTGCACATGTGCCGACCGCCCGGTGAGAGTTCGTCGCCCCACGGGTAGCGCCGCTGCTCGAGGCCGCCGCGGGCCGCGTACTCCCATTCGGCCTCGGTGGGCAGGCGGGTCCCGGACCAGGCGCAGTACGCCTGTGCGTCGTTCCACGAGACGTGGACCACGGGGTGGTCCTGCCGGGTGGTGACGGACGACCCGGCGCCCTCGGGGTGGCGCCAGCTCGCACCGGGAACGGCCCGCCACCAGGGGACGGCCGCCACGGCCGGCGACAGGGCGGCGACCTCGTCGGGCAGGAAGCCGCCGAAGACGAAGGAGAAGCCGAAGCGTTCGGCTTCGGTGAGGTGGCCGGTGGCGTCGGCGAAGGCGGCGAACCGGGCGTTGGTCACCGTCGTGGTGGAGATGCGGAACGGGCCGACGGCGACTTCGCGTACGGGTCCTTCGCCGTCGGCCGGGGAGGCGTCCGGGTCCTCGGTGCCCATCAGGAAGCGCCCGCCCGGCAGGTCGACCAGACGCCCGGCGGCCCCCGTCGCCACCCCGGAGCGCGGCCGCGGTGTCGGGGAGAGCGCGAGGGGGGTGGCGTCGCCGTGTCCGGGCGTGCAGCAGGTGGGCATGGCGGGCTCCGTCGGTGGGGTGGGCGTGGATGTGCCCCGCGGGCGGGGTCGCGGGGCACCAGGGCGGATCGCGTGCGCGGTCCGTTCGGTCAGCTCCCGACCAGGAGGCCGCGGCTGCGCAGGACCCACCGCTCGATGGGGCTGAAGATGAGCAGGTCGATGGCGATGCCGACGACGAGGATCAGGATGATCG
>NZ_JBEZLV010000102.1:0-3864 GCF_040652335.1 Streptomyces sp. NPDC048270 | reverse complement strand
CCACCGAAGGCGTCAACACCAAAACCAAACGGATCGCACGCCAGATGCACGGACGCACAGGCTTCACCCTCCTCCGCCACCGCATCCTCCTCGGATAACACCACCCTCCGTCACCACCGAATGTGAGACAGGCCGAAAAGCTTACAGACCCCAGCCGGCCGATGGTAGTGAGGTGGCGGCCTTGCACTGGAGGCAGGGGACGGTGCGGGGTTGCTGGAGTGCGTCGAGGGCCTGGTCGAGATCGATGGGAACGCCCGGCTGGCAACCGATGATGTGGACGAGGCGTGCGCCGGGGTAGCCGGGGCGGTGGGGCAGGTTCTGTATCGTCCACGCCGGACGGGCCACTCCGCGACCGGCAGCGACTGGGGGGCGGGTCGGTACGGCGCTGTAGTCGCCGTCCTCGATGGGGCGGAGATGGCTGGCGTCCAGCCATACAGTATGTTCCACGGGCTCTTGACGGCCGCCGCTTCCGGCTTGCCAGAGGGGGATGGCGACGCGGTACTGCCAGCCGTCGGGTCCGCGCCGCCGTTCATGGAGTGAGGCCCGAAGTTCCTGGCCGTCGGGCAGGACCACGAGGACCCGGGCATTGCCTGCGGGCATCGAGCTCCTCCTCACCCCTGACCGGCATTCTATGTGGGGCCGGCCGTTAGCCTGTCGGTATGCCAGAGCTTGCCATCGAGGGTCGCACGGGCGGTCTGATTATCCTGGGCGCTGCGGACGCGCTGTGGACCGGTTTGACGGCCGGTAGCGCTGTGCCGACGGCTTCCGGGGCGTTCACCGGGTTTCCTGCCGATGCCCAGGTGGGGTACATCTTGCTCGGCGGCCATGTGGTGGCGACGGTGCAGACCGGCGGCCGGTGGAGTGTTCCGGAGATGGGGGTGCGTCGGGCGGCGGCGGACCTGAACGCGGTGGAGATGGACCGCCAGGACCTGGTCCGCATCGGCCCGTTTCGCCACGTGCCGCGCCCGGAACAGAGCCAGGGAACACCGCTGCGATGGCGCCAGCGCATCATGGGGGAGCTGCAGGGGTTGGGCGGCCCCGAGCGGGCAGCGCGGCGCGAAGGGGGTCGGCCGTGTCATCTGGCGGGGATCGACTGGCGGCGGATGCTCGTGGAGCAGACCCGCGACCGCACCATGCGGACGTGGTGGTTGCCGCGTGCCGTGGTCCAGCTGCTGGACGGAGCAGAGCACCGCGAGGCACGGTGGCTGCGAGCCGCGCAGGCCCGCCGGGCAAGCGCAGCCGTCACCGAGCCGCCCTCCCAGCACCAGCAGCCCCGAGCCGGCGACAACCGGCGGACGACGGGCCCTGACCGCCCGCCCGCTCCGCTGCGCCCGTACACCGGGGAGTTGGAAGGTCACCTGTACTCGGTGCTCAGCAGGAAGCCCGGCATCTCCGGCAAGGTGGCCGGGTGGACGTGTGCTGTCTGCCGCACCGTGCCCGCCGCTGTACTCGACCACTGCCACGAACACGGCTACGTCCGCGCCCCGGTCTGCCAGTCCTGCAACACCCTAGAACGCCCTGACCACCTGTACAGCAACGACATTCGCGTGGCCGACCGCTACACACGCCTCTTCGACACCGACACTGTCCACTGGCTGCGCCACTGGCACCGCTGCCCCGGCTGCCGCGCCCGCACCACCCTGCCCCTGCCCCACCTAGCCGCATGGACCGCCCACACCGCCTGCCGACCCCTGCGCCCCACCCACCACACCCGCGGGCGCACACCCTGCGGTGTGCTGCGCGTGTCCTGGACGGGCAGCCAGAACACGCCCCGTTCCTGCCTGCTCACCGTCACCGTCGACTTCTGTCCTGCCGGTGAGCACCGTGTCCTGGCGCAAGTCCCCTACCGCGAAGCCGTCGAGCGGTTTGGCACTTGGCTGGCCGAGACCGCCCCTGCCGTGGCCGCCGCGGCCGGGCCCGACCGCCTCGACGGTCTCCCCGCGCAGTCCCGGCCAGTCATCGCGGACATCAGCGGCGAGGGCCTGGCGCTGTTCTGAGTGGGATCTCCCGGTGTGACTGTGGTGGGATTTGCACGGCCCGGGGTCGGTGAGCCCTTCCACACCGGGTCGGGGGTATGCATCCGCCGGTGGCGGCCCGGGCTCGTGAAGCGCTCGCGCTGCTCAGGGGGCGGTGCTGTTTCCGGGCAGCTTCTGCCATGGCCGGCGCTGGGGTGTGGGCCGGGTACCGGCTCGTCCCGGATCGGGGGGAGAACCGTGGAGCCGGTACCCAGAGCGGGTCCCGTAGCCAGGGCGAGGTCGGGGGCCCGTCTCGTCCATGCCTACAGGAAGCAGGCCGTAGGTCGGGGGATTCTGGCAGGTGTGTCCCTGGGCGGCCTCTGGACGCTGAGCCGGTCGGCCGTCGGTTACCGGCTGCTGGTGAGCGACTGGTCGCCGGTCGTTGGTGCTGCCGGGGTGTTCCGGCTGGTTGCCTGAGGCCCTGCCGCAGAGGCGGGGAAGACGGGCAGGGCCCTGGGCCTCGGGAGAGAGGCGACTGCTCAACAACCCTCTGGGGGCAGTGCTTCCGGCCAGTGGGGAAGGTGTGTTGGGGCCTTGACCCCGGGTTTTGGACACCGGAGATACTTGGATCTTGATGGACCAGGGGAACGGAGTCCTCGTGGGGATCGAGTTCAAGGCGGACGCGGTCGCGCCACGATCAAGTCCGTCGCCAGCGATCTCGGAGTGAACACCGAGACACTTCAGAACTGGATCCGGGCCGCTGACGGGCGCCGGCCCGCCGCCCGTGCCGCACCGCCGGACCGGTGGTGACGACGTCCAGGCGGAGCTGGCCGCAGCCCGGAGCAGGATCCGCGAGCTGGGGAGAGAGCGCGACATTCTCCGCAAGGCGGCCCGGTATTTCCGATGAGACGCGCTGGTGAACCGCTGCCAGTTCGTTGAAGATCACCAGCGCCGTCACGGCGTCAAGTGGCTCTGCTGCATCCTCGGTCTCTCCCGCTTGAGTTTCTACTACTGGCGCCGCACCGCGGCCACACGAGCGGCCCGGCAGACCGCCGAGGCCGGGCTCGCAGCCCGGATGTGCAAGGCTCACCAGGAATCCGACGGCACCTACGGCGCCCCCCAGGATCACCGCCGACCTCCGTAACGAAGGCGGCCCGGTGATCAACCACAAGCGGGTCGCCAGGATCATACGGACCATCGGGCTCGAGGGAGTCCGTCTGCACCGCCGGCACCGCACCACCCGCGCGGACCAGGCCGCGGCGAAGGCTCCGGATCTGATCGGACGTTACTTCACCGCAGCCTCGGTGGACACGAAGTACGTCGGCGACATCACATACCTGCCGGTCAACGGCTCGAAGCCGCTCTACCTCGCCACTGTCATCGACCTCGCCTCACGCCGGCTGGCCGGATGGGCGATGCCGATCACATGCGAGCCGATCTCGTCATCGATGCCCTCGCAACAGCCGAGCGGACCCGCGGGAGCTTGGTCGGAACAGTCATGCACACGGATCACGGATCGCAAGGCGGATTCAACTGGTCGTCGCAACACCTTGATCACGGAGGTATGCGATGGGACGAGACCGAAAGCAAAGGCGTCGGCGGGAGTGCGGCGTCAGTGGGCGGCGGATCGGGCGATGCGGCCACCGATGCGTTCGCCGGGTCGGCCGGAGCCGTCTCGTGCAGTGCAGCGTGACTTCTGGCGGCGGATCGCGTCGGGAGTGACGACGGCAGAGGCCGCGGCGGCTGTCGGTGTTTCATGGCCGGTCGGATCCCGGTGGTTCCGTCATGCTGGGGGAATGCCGCCGATCAGCCTGAATGAGCCCATGGGCCGCTACTGCTTGAGCGCGCCACGGCCCTCGGTGAATAGCGCCTGGTAGATCGCTTCATGGCTGATGCGGGAACTGGTCAC
>NZ_JBEZLV010000101.1:0-3898 GCF_040652335.1 Streptomyces sp. NPDC048270 | reverse complement strand
GGCGCGCGCCGCGTGCGGTGCCACGAGCCCCACGAAGCCGATCGTGCCGGCGGCGGCCACGGCGGTCGCGCTGAGCAGGACGGCGAGGGTCAGGAAGCCGAGGCGGCCGCGCCCTCGTGGGCCGGCAGCACGTCCGGGTGGTCCCGGTCTCGATGCTCCTCGGTGCGCTCCTCGTCTGCACCGCGGACCTGGTGGGCCGCACCGTCATCGCGCCGACCCAGCTCGGCGCCGGCCTCATGACCGCGGTCATCGGCACGCCGTACTTCCTGTACCTGCTCATCCGCAGCCGCCGGTAGGCGGCGCGAAGCCGGCCCGCGCGGGTCGCGTCGGGGCCGGAGGGCGCCCCACGAGCTGGACCGGGCCTGGGGCCCGGTCCAGCGGCATGCGGGGGCTCAGTCGATCTGCAGCTCGCCCATCCGGCTCCAGCCGGTCGCACCCTCGATGGTGGTGCTGACGATGTCGGGAGTACGGGTGATCAGCGGGCGCATGGTCTCCAGGGCGGTGCGGAAGTGCTCGGAGGTCACGTGCGCCTCCGCCGCGTCGTCCTGGAACGCCTCGGTCAGGACGTAGACGTCCGGCTCCTCCAGGCTGCGGGACCACTCGAACCACAGGTTGCCGGGCTCCGCGCGGGTGGCGCGGGTGAACTCCGCTACCTTCTCCGGCCACTGGTCGACGTATGCGGGCTTCACGGGGAATTTCACCACAATAAAGATCATTCGAGCATTGTAGGCACAGGGGGCGCTTGCGCCGGCGCGGTGGGGCGGGGTGCCGGGCCGCCCGCAACTCCGCGGCGGCGGTGTTTCAGGAGTGTGTTCGCGAATGCACCGGCAAGTGACGTGAATGTGTGGGTGATTCGAAGAGTGTGGTCATTCCGAGGGGCCCGCGCGGAGGTCTCTTTAAGAAAGCTTGTTGAAGAACGCTGACGGGCGGGGCGGCCTTGAATCAACTCCGGTAATCGGTCAGGGTTTCGAGCTGTACCCCGGAGATCTTTCGGCTCCCGAGGGGACATGCAACACGCCTTGACGCCCCACACGTCAACACGAGGAGCACTCTCTTCATGTCAACTCACAAGCACGCACGCACCCGTTCGCGCAGCTTCCAGGTCCTTGCAGTGGCCACGGGAGTCGCCACTGCAACCGGTGTCTGCATGCTGCTGCCCTCCCTCGCCGGCGCCAGCACGCCGGCCGAGGGAACGGTGTACGGGCTCGGCGCACCCGGTGCGCTCAGCGGCAGCTACATCGTCATCCTCGACAAGGACGCCGACCGGCAGGCGCTCGTCAAGAAGTACGGCGGGGAGCTGAAGCGCACCTACACGTCAGCGGTCAACGGCTTCTCCGCGTCCGGGCTTTCGGAGACCAGCGCCAAGCGCCTCGCCGCCGACCCGGCCGTGGGCAAGGTCGTCCAGAACAAGAAGTTCACCATCAGCACCACCCAGGCCAACCCCCCGTCGTGGGGCCTCGACCGCATCGACCAGACGGCGACCGCGGGGGACGAGAAGTACACGTACCCCGACGCGGGCGGCGAGGGCGTCACGGCGTACGTCATCGACACCGGCGTACGGATCAGCCACAAGGACTTCGGCGGCCGGGCCGCCCACGGCTTCGACGCCGTGGACAACGACCAGACCGCCGACGACGGCAACGGGCACGGCACGCACGTCGCCGGGACCATCGCGGGCACCTCCCACGGGGTGGCCAAGAAGGCCAAGGTCGTCGCCGTCCGGGTGCTCGACGACAACGGCTCGGGCACCACCGAGCAGGTCGTCGCCGGCATCGACTGGGTGACGCAGCATCACAGCGGGCCCTCGGTGGCCAACATGAGCCTCGGCGGCGGCGCCGACGAGGCGCTCGACGAGGCCGTGCGCCGTTCCATAGCCGCCGGGGTCACCTTCGGCGTCGCGGCGGGCAACGAGTCCTCCGACGCCGGCCAGGGCTCGCCCTCGCGGGTCCCCGAAGCCATCACCGTGGCCTCCAGCGCGGCCGACGACTCGCAGTCCTCGTTCTCCAACTTCGGCAGCGTCGTGGACCTCTACGCACCGGGCTCGGACATCACCTCCGCCTGGAACGACAGCGACACCGGCACGAAGACCATCTCCGGCACCTCCATGGCGACCCCGCACGTGGTCGGCGCCGCGGCCCTCTACCTCGCCGGGCACAAGGACGCGTCGCCCACGCAGGTCGCCCAGGCCCTGACCACGGGGGCGACCCCGGGGAAGATCACCAACCCGAGCAGCGGGACCCCGAACAAGCTGCTGAAGGTGGCCGCGCAGTAGGCGCAGCCGCCCGGAACACGCCGGGGCCGCCGCACCAGAGGGGGGTGTGGCGGCCTCGGCGTCGTGCGGGTCAGCGCACCCAGGGCTCCCAGACCTGCCGGTTGCGCTCCGCCCACTTCTTCGCCGCCTGCTCCGGCGGCAGCTTCTCCTCGGCGATCATCAGCGCCACCTCGTTCTGCTCCTCGACGTCCCAGCGGAACCGCTTCAGGAACTCGGCGGCCTTCCCGCCCGTCTGCGCGAACTGCGTGTTCAGGTACTTCTGCAGCGGGGTGTGGGGGTAGGCGCAGGCCACCTGCTCCGGCTCCGCGTCGCAGCCCTCCTGGTACTCGGGCAGCTTCACCTCCGTCATGGGCACCCGCTCGAACAGCCACTGCGGCTTGTACCAGTAGGTGAGGAACGGCTTGCGCTCCTTCGCGAACTGCCTGATCTGGGTGATCTGGGCGGCCTCGGAGCCGGCGAACACGACCTCGAAGTCCAGGTCCAGGTTCTTCACCAGCGCCTTGTCGTTCGTGACGTACGACGGGGAGCCGTCCAGCAGCTGGCCCTTGCCGCCGCTCTCGGCCGTGCGCAGCAGGTCGGCGTACTTGTCGAGGTTCTTCCAGTCGGTGACGTCCGGATGGGCCTCGGCGAAGTACGTCGGCACGAACCAGCCGATGTGGCCGGTCACACCGAGCTCGCCGCCCGCGGTGATGGTCTTCTTGTCCTGGACGTACCGCTTCTCCTGCTCGGGATGGCCCCAGTCCTCCAGGATCGCGTCGACCCGGCCCTGGCTGAGCGCGTCCCACGCGGGGACCTCGTCCACCTGCACGGTGTCGACCCGGTAGCCCAGCTCGTGCTCGAGCAGGTAGGCGGCGACGGCGGTGTTCGCCTGGGCGCCGACCCAGGACTGCACGGAGAGGGTGACGGTCTTCGCCCCCTCCGCGGCCGCGTACGGGGAGGTCTGGCGGGTCATGTCGGCCGCGCCGCACCCGGTGAGCACGGCCAGCGCGGTCACGGCGGCGAACGCGCCGAGGCGGCGACGGCCGCGACGGTTGACGTTCATGTCAGGACTCCTTCGCGGGCTGGGTGATCCGGTCGAGCATCAGACCGAGACAGACGATCGCGGCTCCGGCCACCAGGCCGGTGGCCAGGTCGCCCTGGGCCAGACCGAGTACGACCTGGTATCCGAGCGCCCCGCCGCCGACCAGGCCGCCGATGATGACGACGGCCAGCACCAGCACCACCGCCTGGTTCACGGCCAGCAGCAACGCGGGCCGGGCCAGGGGCAGCTGGACCTGGCGCAGCTGCTGGGAGCCGGTGGCGCCGAGCGAACGGGCCGACTCCAGGGCCGCCGGGCTCACCTCGCGCAGGCCGTCGGCGGTGATCCGTACGACGGCCGGCAGCGCGTAGACGACGGCGGCGGCCGCGGCCGGCGCACGGCCGACGCCGAACAGCGCGACCACCGGGATGAGGTAGACGAACTGCGGCATGGTCTGGCACACGTCGAGCACCGGCCGCAGCAGACGCTGCGCGCGGCCGCTGCGGGCGGCGCCGACGCCGATCGCGAAACCGAGGACCAGTGTGACGGCGACGGCGGCCAGCACCTGCGAGAGGGTGTCGAGGGACGGTTCCCACACGCCGAGCACC
>NZ_JBEZLV010000100.1:0-4085 GCF_040652335.1 Streptomyces sp. NPDC048270 | reverse complement strand
ACGCGAGCCTCGGCAGCCATCAACAACCGACGCTGCCGCTCGTCCAGATGCGGAAACAACACCTCGAACTCCACAGCGAGTTGGGCACGAGTCTCGCCCGGGATGCGCATACCACACCAACGAGCCCCGGCACGGGAAGCAACACCTTCATTCCCTGCAATCCCTAAGGGCTTGCCGATCATTAACACGTCGCTTTGATCTTGTTGCTGGGCTCGCCGGTCAGGGCGAGGACACGTGCTTGGAGCGCTGCGAGACCGGCGGGTGGGGTCGTTGCGGGCGTGATGGCAATGCCGTGCGTGTCGAGCAGTCGCCGGTTCTTCAGGAGGGTGCGGTGTATGGCGGTCCTGCTGCTGCCGAACAGCACGGCCAGAGGTTCCGCGGCCAGGGCGACCCGCAGGTGGAGCACGGTGGCCAGGACCTGTTCAACGAAAGAGAGCCGGGGTGGTCGGCCGCGCTGTAAGTCGCCGGCCGGGGCCAGAGTTGCTGTGAGTTGGTCCAGCTGCTGGCGGGTCATCCCGGTCAGCTCGGGATCAAACAGCAGGGACTGATCCCACTGCCGGGCGTGTTCCCGCGGGGCCGGGGCCGCCGGGACGGTCGGGGCCGGCTGGGGATGCAGGGCATAGTTCCAGTCGCCGTGGAAGTTGTGCCGGGTCAGCGGCAGGGCGGCCATCTCCACGTCCGCGATCTTGACGCCGGTGGGATAGGAGTTGGTGTCCAGCTGGGAGGTCACACGCAGTCCGGTGCGGGTCGTGGTCGCCGCGATCGACTGCACAATGACCTCGTGGCTGGTCAGCGGGCGGCCGCGCCAGTTCATGGTGATGTGCGAGAACAGCCGATGCTCGATCTTGTTCCACTTCGACGTCCCCGGCGGCAGGTGGCACACGGTGATCGTGAGCCCCGTCTCGGCGGCGAGGCGGGCGAGCTCGAGCTTCCAGGCTCGGGTGCGGTAGCCGTTGGAGCCTCCAGCGTCCGCTGTGATCAGCAGCCGTGTCGCCCGCGGGTAGGCGGCTTGGCCTTGGCCCTGCCACCAGCGGCGGATGGATTCCACGGCGAACGCCGCAGTGTCGTGGTCGGTGCCGACGTTGACCCAGCCGGTATTCGCCGCCAGGTCGTAGATCCCGTAGGGGACGGCCTTGCCCAGCTGCGGGTCGGCGAAGTCGTGCATGTGGACCGGCACGGGATCGCCAACCGGGCGCCACTGTCGGCCGGTGTTCTTGAAGTCGCCGACGAGTTCCTTCTTCTTGGTGTCCACGCTGATCACCGGCTGGCCGGCGTCCCGGTGCTCGCGCGCCTGCTCGTTGAGATAGCGGAACTGAGCGTCGCGGTCCGGGTGCTGGCCGCCCTCCAGGGTCTTGGCGTTGGCCTGCAGACTGAAGCCTTCCTCCCGCAGCAGGCCGACGATGGTGTCCGCGCTGACCTTGTGGCCAGCCCGGGTCAGCTCCCGCGCGAGGGCACGGGCGGACTTCACCGTCCACCGCAGCGGCGACATCGGATCCCCGCGCTCGTCCGGTTCCACCAGTGCCAACAGCGCGGGCCGTAGTCCCAGGTCGAGATCCGCGACCCGTTTGCGTCCACCGCCCGGCCGCCGCACCCGCCCCAGGGGCTCCTCACCCGCCTCGAGCTCGGACACACCCTTGCGGACCGTCGTCTCACTCACCGCAGCCGCCCCGGCCACGGCCCGGATGCCGCCATGCCCCAGCACCCGGGCCTCCGCGGCCAGCATCAGACGACGCTGCCGCTCGTCCAGAGCAATCCGCGATGAAACAACGGGATGAAACGCTCTCTGAGTGGATGTTCTGTCCGCTGAAGCCCGGTTTGACGCCGTCTGCCTGAAGACTGATAAGAGCTCGTAACACGATCACGATTCGGGTTTGTTGAGGTGTCGCCAGCAGATGAGGCAGCGATCATGATCGTATTATGAGCTCTAAGAGGCCCCGCTGTTGGCGACAGCGGGGCCCTTGTGCGCCTCGGGGGATGAACAAGGGGATGGAGGATCTGTTTGGACCGGACGGATCAACGATCGAGTGCGCCATCGGTTGTTCATCCGCGGGAGGATTCCCCCGAACGGCTGCAACTGCTGTGCGCAGTGAAGCCGCAGTCTTGGAGAGATGTCCCGAGCCATCGTTGCCTTGGCGGGTGCCCGTCTGTCAGGTGATGTCAAGGCATTCGCTCACGCTTCCGACATCCAGGGTCTCCGGAGTGACTCCGTAGTGGCGGACGATCAGGGAAGCGATCCGAACAGGCTCCTTCAGCTGGCCCGCCTATCGATGCGACGCCGTATGCGACGCTGCATCGTGGGTGGCAGGAGCGGGATGCGCTCTTGTTCGTCGAGGCCTGCCCAGATCCCGTACTCCTCTGGACTGGTGAGAGCCCACTTCCGACAGTCATCGATGACAGGGCATTGGGCACACAGGGCCTTGGCCTTCTCTACTCGAAGCGTGGCATCGCGGGTCTCTCCGTTAGGGAAGAAGACATCCGCCTGGTTTCGGCATTGGGACTTGTGGCGCCAGTCCATGACTCATCTCACTTCTTACTCTGCTCTGCCATTCTAATTTCGGCATGCTATTGCTATTCGTCGATCTCGACGAGGGCTCAAATCCTCCGATGATTTAAATCAAGTGCTTGAATGAGTGCCGCAGACGCAAGGATAATTAGACTGCATAGTTTCACAGGTGAGAGGGATGGGCAGGCGGCAATTACCCCTCGCCAAGACACGAGGGCGTGATTGAACCGCTATCTCAATGGGTAGAGTATTCGCTCCTAGGCACTCAGGCGCTATGCCGATTGTCAGGACCGTCGGTGCAGGCATACCTTGCCTCGGCGAATCGTATTGAGGTTCGGCCTGCGAACTCGACCGCATTTGAGACATCGGGCGGGCCAGGGAAGTCGACTATTTCCGGGGTATGGAACCAGAGGAATGTATCCTGCCGAGCGAAATTCTCGTTCTGCCTGCTTCGCTGAGGTCTGGCGGGGATGTCCACATTTGCAAGACCGTCCCGCGCGGATGTCGGTAAGTCGGGGGCGGCGTTCGACTCCACACTTTCTACAGCGCGCCCGCCAGGAGGAACCCGCTCTCCCAGGATACGGCTCCAGCGGGTCGTAACCAGCGGCCCAGATCTCCATTTCTGCGCACTCGGAAGTGATGCTGTTCGAATGCAAACCCTTGCACCCTGCGCGAAGCCGGTCGAGTTTTAATACCGCCCTCGCACCGCAACTGACACAATGGGATGACTTCAAGGCCATCGCCGTGCCCGGGAGACCCTCCAGTGGCTCACCTATCGGCTTTACCTCGATCACCGCGACGTCGGAAACATGCAAATCAGGTCGCGTGTCCACTCGTTCTCCAATCACGTCTGATGCGTGAGAAGGCCCCGATGGCTGGATGTCGTGACTGCTTCCCGATTCGGTCACTCTTTTAAGAGCCATACACAGCTCCCAGAGGATCGACACCTCCCTGAATCCGATGGTATCCATGCTCCCTCATGTAATCGACGCCACCGTCGTACTGGTTTGGATGCGGGCGGGGCGGAACTAAAGTACGGTCACGCGCCCACGGGGTATGCGGGCGTCGTGCCTGACGGTGTCCAGTGGCAACTCGGGGCCCGTGGAGCCACCAGGTAGATCTCCACGTGCGGATGGCTATGGCCGCGTGGCTGACGCGGCGCGTGGCCAGCGATGAGCCGGAGCTGCTCAAGCTGACCGCCGATGTCCTGGACCTAGCCGAGGGCAGGGCGGTGACCTGGGCCCTGGACATGACCGACGGCGAACCTGTCTGATGATCACCTTCTGGCCCGCCACGGCCAGGAGCTTGTCTATATCCCCGGCGTCGCGGTCAACCGCACCCCCGCCGACCAGGCCAGAATGCGCAACGATCTGTTGCCCGTCCGCCTCGACGACGAGGCCGTCATAGAGCTGCGTCTGCTGACCGAGCGCCGCACGGACCTCGTCACCGACCGCACCCGCGTCACTCACCGGCTCCGGGCCCTACTGAGACGTCGTTTCATTTGGTGAGGCGGCGGTGGCAGATGAGGGCTGCGGCTATGCCGACGAAAGCAAGGAAGTGTTCGGCCTTGCGTTCGTAGCGG
>NZ_JBEZLV010000099.1:0-4270 GCF_040652335.1 Streptomyces sp. NPDC048270 | reverse complement strand
GCCCGCTGCCGGGCCTCCTCGGCCTCGCGCAGCTCGTCCTCACGCGCCGCGGCCTCCTCCGCCGCGTCCTGGGCGGCGGCGCGGGCGGCGGCCACCCGGGGATCGGGCCGCCGCTCGGCCTCCGGCTCCGGGGCCGGCTCCGGCTCGGCCTCCGACTCCGGCTCCGTCTCCGACTCCGGCTCCGGCTCCGGCTCCGACGCCTTCGCCCGTCGAGCGGGCGCGGCGGGCGGTACGGCGCCCGGGTCCACGGCGGGGAACTCCGTCGCGGGGGCCGGGGTCCTGGTCAGCCGGCCCGAAGCCCAGGCCTCGGCCGCGTCCGGGTCGGCCAGGGCCGCGCGGAGGATCTGCTCGACCTCGCGCAGCACCGTCTCGGAGACGGCCGTCCCGGCCTCCTCCGCCAGGCGCAGGGCCTCGCGGGCCAGGGACCCGACCACCACGTGCTGCTGGTGGGAGAGCTCGCGCAACTGCGCCCCGTCCAGGGACCGGTGCGCCGCCCTCAGGGCCTGCCCGAGCCCGCGGAACCGCTCGACCTCGTCCGGCTTCGCCCGGACCAGCGCGTTCGACGTCCAGGCCGCGAGCGTGGGGCGGCGCAGGCCCGCGAGGTGCTTCGCCGCCGCCTGGTCCCCGGCGCGTTTCGCCCCGGCCGCGGCCTCGTCCCGCGCCGCCGTGAACCGGGCCGGGGGCAGTGCGTACAGGGTGTCGATGACCTCTTCCACGTCCACCGGCCCACTGTCCGCCATCACCGCCCGCGCACGGTGGACCGCACCGCCTCCGCGCGCCGTCCGGTCCGCCGCAGGGGCTCGGCTGCGGAGGGATTCGGGGCTCAGAGGTCCGCCGGGCGGTGTTCGTCGACGATGCGGCCGTCGCGCAGTTCCACGACCCGGTCGGCCAGTTCGATCAGGGCCGGGTCATGGGTGGCGACCAGCGCGGTGACGCCCTCGCTGCGCACCACCGCCCGCAGCAGCCGCATGATGGAGCGCCCGGTCTCGGAGTCGAGCTGGCCGGTCGGCTCGTCCGCGATGATCAGGTCGGGTTCGTTGGCGAGGGCGCGGGCCACGGCCACGCGCTGCTGCTGGCCGCCGGAGAGCTCGCCGGGGCGCTGGCCCGCGTGTTCGGCCAGGCCCACCAGGGCGAGCAGGGTCCGGGCGCGTTCCTCCCGCTGCCGGGCGGGGATCTTGCGCATGCGCATGGGGACGCCGACGTTCTCGGCGGCGGTGAGGACGGGGATCAGGCCGAAGGACTGGAACACGAAGCCGATCCGGTCCCGGCGCAGCGCCAGCAGCCCCGGTTCGTCGAGGCCGGCCAGCGCGGTGCCGTCCACCCGCACGTCTCCCGCGGTCGGGGTGTCCAGGCCGCCGACCAGGTTCAGCAGGGTGGTCTTGCCGGAGCCGGAGCGGCCCTTGAGGGCGGTGAGTTCACCGCGGCGCACCTCGAACGTGACGCCGCGCAGGGCGTGGACGGTCCGCGGGCCGCTGCCGAAGCTCCGGTGGACGTCGTCCACCACGACCATGGGTGCGGCCGCGCCGTCCTGATGCTGCGTCATGGTGTTCGGTCCCCCTGGGATTCGGTTCGGCCGGCGCAGGCGCCTCGGGAGGCGCCTTCTGCTCGAATTTGCTCATCCGTCACATCCTTCGCGCAAGTCCCTTCCGCTGTGCGTTCGCATCTGACAGCATCGTCCGCTATCCGGTGCCAGCGGTCCGGACGGGGGAGGAACAGGCACATGCTCGGCTTCGTCGTGCGCCGGCTGCGCGGGCGACTGCCGCTCGCCGCCGCCGTGCTGCTCACCGTGCTCATCACCACGACCGTCCTGACGGCGCTGGTCGCCTTCACCCGCGGGGTGGGCGAGGCCGGACTGCGCCAGGCGCTCCAGGGGCCGGGCCGGGACCGGGCCACCGTCCTGGTCACCGCCGAGCACCCGGTGTCGGCGCGGGCCCAGGACGAAGCGACCGTACGGGGCTACGCGGGCGAGCTGTTCGGCCGGCTCCCGGTCGCCGTCGAGAGCCTGGCGCGCAGCCGCCCCTACGGCCTGCCGGGCGCGGTCGCACCGGGCCGCCAGGCCGATCTGACGCTGCTGGCCTCCTTCGACCGGGAGCGCGTCCGGCTGCTCGCGGGCCAGTGGCCCGGGCCGGCGGACGGCGCGGCCCCGCCGGCGGTGGCCGTACCGCGGGCCGCCCTGGTCCGGTTCGGGCTGGCCGATACCGCGCTGCCCGCCGAGGTGCGGCTGGCCGACCGGTACGGCGGCGCCCCGCTGACCGTCCGGATCACCGGCGTGTACCGCGCGGCCGACCCGGAGGACCCCTACTGGCGGCTCGACCCGCTCGGCGGCCGCGGCCTCCAGGTCGGCAGTTTCACCACGTACGGCCCGCTGCTCGTCGACGACACCGCCTTCACCGCGGGCGGGATCCCGCAGAACAGCCGCGCCTCGCTGCTGACCGCCGACTTCGCCACCGTGCGGCCCGCCGAGGCCCGGGCGCTGCGCGAACGTGCGGCGGGGCCGGCGGGCGGCCGCGCCGGAGCGGGCGCCGAGCCGCCCGCCGGCTTCCAGACCCGGACCGAACTCCCGGCGCTCCTCGACGAGCTGGAGTCCGGGCAGCTCGTCGCCCGGTCCTCGCTGCTGGTCGGGGCGCTCCAGCTGGCCGTGCTCGCCGGGGCCGCGCTGCTGCTGGTCTCCCGGCTGCTGACGGACCGGCAGGAGCCCGAGCGGGTCCTGCTCATCGCCCGCGGCGCCTCGCGCGCCCGGCTCGGCGCCCTCGGCGCCGCCGGATCGCTGCTCCTGGCCCTGCCCGCCGCCGTCCTCGCGCCCCTCCTCACGCCGCCCCTGCTGGAGCTGCTCAGCGGCTTCGGCCCACTGTCGCGGGTTCCCCTCGACACCTCCGGGACCTGGCTGGCGTGGCCCGTCGCGGCCGCCTGCGCCCTCGGGTGCGTGGCGCTGACCTCGCTGCCCGCCGCACTGCGCGGCGCGGGGGCCGCCGCCCTGCGCCGCAGCGGCCGCCGCCAGGCCCTGGTCGCCGGAGCCGCCCGGTCCGGCGCGGACCTGGCTCTGGTGGCGCTCGCGGTCCTCGCCTACCAGCAGCTCGCCCGGTACAGCGGCGCCGGGCACGGGCCGCAGGCACCGGCCGGCGGCTCCGGCGGGCTCGGTGTCGATCCGGTGCTGGTGGCCGCGCCGACCCTGGCCCTGTGCGCCGGCACCCTGCTGGTGCTGCGGCTGCTGCCGTTCGCCGCGCGGCTGGGCGGCCGGCTGGCCGCGCGCGGCCGCGGGCTCGGCCCGGCCCTGGTCGGCTGGCAGCTCGCGCGAAGGCCCCGGCGGGCCACCGGGCCGGTGCTCCTGCTGGTCCTCGCCGTCTCCAGCGGTGTCCTGGCGCTCGGCCAGCACACCGCCTGGACCGCCTCCCAGCGCGACCAGGCCGAGTTCGCCACCGCCGGGGGCCTGCGGATCTCCGGCAGCGAGCTGGCCCCGCTCGGCCGGGGCGGGCGCTACGCCGCGCTGCCCGGCGGCGACGGGGTGATCCCGGTGATCCGCACCGCGCAGGAACTGCCCGGAGGCCGGCCCGGGGAGGTGCTGGCGCTGGACGCCGCCGCGGTGGCCGAACGGGTGCCGCTGCGCGCCGACCTGCGGGACGGCCGGTCCATGCGCGACCTGTTCGCACCGCTGGCCGCCGAGGGCGACCCGGCGGGCGGCGTCGTCGAACTGCCGGGCAGCCCCCGCCGGCTGGACCTCGACGTCACCGCCCGGACGCCCCGCGCGGGAGGCCGCCCAGGTCTGGGACTGCTGCTGCGCGACCGGTTCGGCATCACCTACCGCTCGCCGATGCTCGCGCTCCCCGACGCCGGGGAGGCCGCCCTCTCGGTGGACATCGACGCGCTGGCCGGCGCCCCGCTCGGGTCCGCCGCCGCGCCGCTGAGCCTGGCCGGGCTCGTGCTCTCGTACGGCCTCGAGGACGGTCCGGGCCGCCGCCCCGAGGGGCCCGGGACCGGCGAGCCCGACCCCGCCGGGGAGCTGACCGTACGCCGCCTCGCGGTCGCCGGGTCCCCGGGCGCCGAGGCCGTGCCCGTACCCCTGCCCGCGGCCCCGCCCGTCTGGACCCTGAAGCCCCCGGCGCTGTCCGGCGCCGCCCCCGCCGCCGAACTCCTGCCCGCTCAGGACGCCCCGGGCGGCCCGGCGCTGCTCCGGGTGCGCTACCGCGGCGGTCTTCACCGACCCCGACGTCTTCGACATCACCCGCGACCCCAACCCCCACCTGGGATTCGGCGGCGGCGGCCCGCACTTCTG
>NZ_JBEZLV010000098.1:0-4390 GCF_040652335.1 Streptomyces sp. NPDC048270 | reverse complement strand
GCCTTGAACTCGGCGGGATAGTGCTTCATCCCCACGGGGACTCCGTTCTCCTGGACCATCAAGATCCAAGTCTCTCCGGTGTCCAAAATCCGAGGTCAAGGCCCACGCCTCAACAAACCCGAATCATGATCGTGTTACGAGCTCTTAGGCCGTGGCCTCGGAGACCCAGACTCCGGCCCCGACCTGCTGATACGTCTCGTTCTTCCGCAGGCAGGGGAGTGCGAGGAAGGCATGCTTGAAGCAACCCAGACGCCGCCAGGGAGAGTTCAGCTCCTGCCGGTGGGCGTGGAGCAGCCAGGAGACATGCTCAACGAATTCGTACGGAACGTCCAGCGCGGAAGAACAGGGGACCCACGAAGCCTCCGGCGCCGGTGTGATGAGTGGAATCACCACACCAACGACGGAAGCTTCGCCATCTCACCGACAACCCCGCCGATCTGCCTATTCACCCTCACAGAACCAGGCCTGATCGCTCGACTGCACGAAAGGGTAGGCGTATCTACGCTGGCTTCATCACTATCAGGCGATGCGCCACCTGATGGAATGTTCATAATCGTGCTTGAGAGTTCACCCCACTCATTCCATTCTGTAACTGCTGCCGATAAGGATACCAGCAGAAGAGAGATCGGCCGCCACGATGATTTGTCACACGGAACTGAGACTCGGCGTAATAGAAGCTATTGAATACTGCGGCGAGCGCATCCGCTCGGAGGGCGTCCCCTTCGGATATGATGTGTTGCACTGTATTTTCCATGATTTTCTCATGCGCCGCACCGGTAAATGCTATGCCGAGATGAGCGGACATCCAGATTTCAGATCTCGAGAGTGCGAGCTCCTTATAGGACTTCTGGCCTCCCTGAGGCACGATAATCCCGCGATCGACGTCACGAATCTCTACCTGAATGTCGGCCTCAATCCGAACCATTTCGAGGCTACACCTCCTCCTAAGGAAGTGGCAGCCGCAGCATACGTCGATCTCTTGGCTTATTGGGCTAATCGGTACGGTGACCCCGACACCATCGCGGCTCCGGCTCCGGCTCCGGCTCCGGATCCGGATCCGGAGCCGGCCGCACAAAGTGCTGCGAATAATCCGAATGCGGCAGAGCGCCTCGGTTCGGAAAAAGAAGAAGTTTGGGGCAAAAATCGAGCGGTAATAATGAGTGCCTTTATCGAGTGTCGGCAAGTGTCACTTACCGTGCTGCGCGCTGTGATTCCCGAAGGATTTCTTGCCATATTGGTTGACCAGCGAGAGAATTTGCCTGGACTGGCTCAAGAGCTGCTTGACGACGGGCTGGCCGACAGGGACTACTCCCTCAAATACCTTCCAGGCAAGCCTGTGAGTCTGGGTATGTATTATCAAGATGCTCCTATATCGGCTGAACTTTCCGTCGAAATATTTGCCGAGCTCTTCGGCCCGATATGGCGGGAAGTCGTCAATGAGATGGCCAGCAGTAGCACGACTGGCGCCCACACACATGAAGCGGGCGACCGGACACCGTCTGTGTCGGCTGTTCGGCGGGCGCAGGGGGCTCAGCATTCGGTAAGGCTGACTGGCCCCGAGCCGCAGAAGGCTGACAGCCAGCAGGCTTTTCCAGTTAAGTCCCCGCCCAGGGTTCCCACCTCCGCGGCCGACATCGCTGAGCACTTGACCTGGGCCTGTGAGCAGATGCTCATGGAACCGGAGCAGTTCAGGGGTGAGAACTGCAACGTCGTCGAGGGAGCACTCATCAAGGTTCTCCATCAGCGAGGGTGGAGCGATGAGCACATCAGTCGCACGCTGCGTTTCGGTTCTCTTGCAATGAATGCCTTCTGTGAGCAATTTCACAAATTGGCGAAGGGGGGTGGATTCCAATATCCGCACGCCCTTGGGGCTGCTTCCCCGGCGACCTTTCGAGAGTTGCTCAAATCAAATGTATTGGGCATTGAGAGTGTTGCCTGTGAGGGCGAACGTTTCCTGCGTGAGAAGACTTCCGCCGACGCTGTCCCCGGCCAGTCGGCGAGCGACTCCATGGGCACCTATCTGGTTTGGCAACGTAAGCGGCTGTCCACTATCAATTCCTTTAATCGCCGTTCTTTGAAGTCGCTGAAAATCGGATTCCAGTGTCGCATGCTGCTGCTGTCCCCGAAGGGTCACGAAAGCGAGAAGAGGCAGTTCCCATTGCTCCTCGTGATAGGTGCGACACACCCGGATTTCTACAATGCGAATGAGCTAAATGCCTACGATCTCGATGTTCAAGAGGTAGCTCTGTACAAGGCTTCCAGGGGAGGGGAGGCTGACGGAGAAGTGTGTGTCATTGGAGCTCCACCAGAACTGCACGACCTGATCAGGGGAAGCCTCAGGAAGCACGTCACCAAGAAACGCGTAACCTTCTGCGAAAGCAAGAAAGGCCTGCCACCTATTAATCAGAAACGTAGTTGGTTCGCGTTCAGGAGGTAGCGGGCGTGTGGCTGCCGAAGTAGCCGCAGCCGACGTGTGGTTGGCGTCATCGGCGGTAGGAGAACCTGCGGGTTTAGGGCTTGCCGGGAAATAAGTCGTGGCTTCCAGCCGGCGGGCTCGTTGTTCTGGTATAGAGCTCGTAACACGATCATGATTCGGGTTTGTTGAGGTGTCGCCAGCAGATGAGGCTGCAGGGAGACGAGGGCGTCGTGGAGTTCGGTGCGGCGTTCTCAGCGGGCGGCGAGGCGTTTGAGCTGGTGGAGCAGGGCGAAGGTCTGCTTGACGACCTAGGGGAGCTTGGCCCTGCCCTTGGTGTTCGGGGCTTCTTTGTGGGAGATGACGGGCAGGATCCGGCGTTTGCGCAGTTCATCGCGGTTGGGGTTGGAGTCGTAGCCGTTGTCCTGGAGCAGGGCCTCGGGACGTCGGCGGGGCCGGCCGGGGCGGCCTGCCACCGGCGGGATGCCGTCGATTGGGGCGGGGGTCTGGGTGACGTCGTTGACGTTGGCCTCGGTGGTGATGACTTTGAGCGGGGGTGCCGTGTCCGTCGCAGATCAGGTGGTGTTTGCTGCCTGTCTTCCGGCGGTCGACCGGCGACGGACCGGTGTCGGCGCCCCCCTTTTTTTTTCGCGCGGATGTGGGAGCCATCCACGCACGCCCTCGACCAGTCGAGGCGGCCGGCCGCGTTCAGTTCCGCGAGCAGGATGCGGTGCAGCTGGTCGAAGACTCCGGCCTGCTGCCACCGTTCCAGGCGCCGCCAACAGATTTGCCCAGAGCCGAAGCCCAGCTCAGGTGGCAGGAGTTGCCAGGCGATGTCGTTGTGCAGGACGTACAAAATGCCCTGCAGGCACAGCCGGTCTGCCACCGGCCGCGGCCCTGGCGACCTCGCCGGCCAGGGCGACAGCAGCGACTCGATCAGTGCCCACAAGCCGTCGTCCACGATCCACGGCCGAGTACTCACACCACCACGAACGGCCGAATCATCACCCCGGTCACGCCCCACCAGGACATCTCAACAAGATCCTGGTACGAGCTCGTAGGGAGCCCGGAGGGGGCCGAGGGTGTCCTGGCGGCGAAATTCCAGGTGTTGTTGCCGCATCTGGACGAGCGTCAGCGTCGGCTGGCCACAGGGGCGGAAGCACTGTCGCTGGGGAATGGTGGGATCAGACTGGGCGCTGCCGCGGCCGGCGTTCGGGAGGGCACGGTCTCGCGCGGTGTGGCTGAACCGGCCTCAGGCCAGGCTCTGTTGGGGCGGGTTCGTCGTCCTGGTGGTGGCCGGAAGAAGGCCGTGGACCTTGATCCGGGGCTGCGTCGGGCTCTGCTTGCGTTGGTAGAGCCCGATGAGCGGGGTGATCCGATGTCGCTGCTGCGGTGGACAACGAAGGGCGCCACCGCGTGGATGATTCCCTGGCCAGGGCCATGGCCCGACTTATCCGCACCGATCTGATCATCGTCGATGACATCGGCCTGCTGCCCGTCAGCCCTGACGCCGCCGAAGGCTTCAACCGCCTGGTCGACGCCGCATACGAACGACGGGCACTGGCCGTCTCGAGCAACCTCCACCCGTCCGGTTTCGATGAGATCATGACCAAGACTCTCGCCACCACGACCGTCGATCGGCTCCTGCATCACGCCCATGTCGTGGTCACCCAGGGGGATCCCTTTCGCCCCACCAAGCAACCTCCGGCCAGGGGGTGATCTCCTTGCGCCGACCCACCCGCCAACAGCGCGGAGTCTGGCTGCCGTTGGGGAGGGCTCGTCGGCCGCCGGGGGAGCACTCAGGCTCTTCGACACTTTCCGTGAAGCCGGTGATCCTTGGGTAGCTCTTCGCGGTGGGGGATCATGCGGTTGAGCTGCTGAATCGACGCGGACAGCCGCCTGGTCACTGCCTCGGCCCGGCCGGCGCCGGGGAACAAGGCCGACGCCCACGTCTGGCGGGAGTCAGACCTGCCGGCC
>NZ_JBEZLV010000097.1:0-4400 GCF_040652335.1 Streptomyces sp. NPDC048270 | reverse complement strand
GGCCCGTCGGCCGGCAGCGGCCCCTCCCCGGCCGGCTGTCCCGCCGCGCTCACCAGGGCCGGGGCAGCCGTCCAGCAGGCGGAGCAGACCGACACCGCCTGGCACGGGCCCACCACCGGCCCCGCGGCGGTGCCCGGCAAGTCGCTCGTCTACGTCGCGCAGACCATGACCAACCCGGGAGTCGCGGGCGTCGCGAAGGGCGTCGAGGAGGGCGCGAAGGCCATCGGCTGGCAGGTCCGGGTGATCGACGGGGAGGGCACTCCCGCCGGCATCCAGGCAGCGCTCAGCCAGGCCGTCACGCTCAGGCCCTCGGGCATCGTCGTCGGCGGCTTCGATCCGCGGCTGACCTCGCAGCAGATGGCCCGCGCCGAGGCGGCGCGGATCCCGGTCATCGGCTGGCACGCGGTGGGTTCGCCCGGCCCGAGCGAGGACCCCGCGCTGTTCACCAACGTCACCACGAAGGTGGAGGACGTGGCGAGGATCAGCGCGGACTGGATCATCGCCCGGTCCGGGGGGAGCGCCGGAGTGGTCCTGTTCACGGACGACTCGATCCCGTTCGCCAGGAACAAGGCGGAACTGATCCGGCGGGGGCTCGCCGCCTGCCCCGGCGTGCGGCTCCTGTCCTCCGAGAACATCCCGATCCCGGACGCGAGCAGCCGCACCCCGCAGGCGGTCTCCTCCCTGCGGTCCCGGTTCCGGGACGAGTGGACGTACTCGGTGGCCATCAACGACCTCTACTTCGCCGACGCCGCCCCGGCCCTGCGCGCGGCCGGCGCGCCGGGCTCCGGGCCGCCCTTCAACATCGGCGCGGGCGACGGCGACAGCTCCGCGTTCCAGCGCATCAACAGCGAGCAGTTCCAGGCGGCCACCGTCCCCGAGCCGCTGAACCAGCAGGGCTGGCAGGTCGTCGACGAGTTCAACCGCGCCTTCGCCGGACAGCCGGCCAGCGGCTACGTCGCGCCCGTCCACATCGCCACGGCCGAGAACAGCGGCGGCGCCGCGTCGTGGGACCCGACCGGCTACCGCGAGGGGTACCGCAGGATCTGGGGCAGGCCGGTGTAGGCCGGCGGCGGACCGGCCCGGTCAACCGGCCGCCGTACCCGGGACGTCCCGGACGAAGACGATCGCGTCGTTCTCGGCCAAGTGGGCCGGGTCCAGGGGGAAGTAGCCGTGGTACGGGGACACCCGGGGAGCGGGGCGCCGCTCGTGCAGCGCGGTGGCCAGCCGCCGGGCATCGAGGAGGCACTCGGCCTCCGGGAGCGCGTAGAGGAGGCCTTCGACGGTGTCCGGCGGCGGGGTGTCCACTCCCTGGTGGCGGATCGTGCCGAGGGCCGTGGCCAGGAAGGCGTACTCCTCGCCGAGCCGGGCGCTGACGAGGGCGCCCGCGCTCCACCACTCCAGCGGCCTGCCGCCCATCCGCATCGTGCTCTTCTCCCGCTGGAGGTGGCGGTTGTGGGCGTGGACCAGCACGGGGCCCCGTTCGGCGAGGGCGAGCAGGTTGTCGGCCATCATCCGGTCCCGCAGGGCCACCAACCGCGTCATGCGGCTCGGTGACGGGTCGGCCATGCAGGCGTGGTAGCGCAGCAGGCCGGTGGCGGTGCGCGCGTAGAGGCGGGCCCGGTCCCAGTCGTCCCGGGGGTCCGCCGCGGCCAGACGGGGTGCCTGCGCGTCGAGCAGCACCGCCAGGTCGTCGGCGAGCAGCCGCAGTTCCGCGGCCCCTGCCGAGCGGCCCACCGACCGCGCCGGGTCCCACATCGCGCCGGGGTCGGTCCACCGGGCGTCGGCGCCGAGCAGGCGGTCGAGGGCCTGCGCGGTGCAGGGGAGCAGGTCCGCGTCCACCCGGGCGGCGAGGTAGCCGTGGAGTGCGGTCAGGGCCTGCCGGGGGCTCGCGGCGGCGGTGATCTCCAGCGGGCCGTCGAAACCGGCGAAGCGGAGCCGCTCGGGGGCGGGCCGGCCGTCGTTGTACTCCCGCATCCACCGCACGAGTTCGCGGTTGGCCGCGGACGCGCCGAAGCCGTGGCTGAACCCGCGCTCCATGGCCTCGTCCTCGTCGGGGGCGCCCGCGGCGGAGGCGATGTGGTCGTCCACGGCCAGCCCCGCCATGCAGTCGCTCTCGATCGTGATCGTCCGGTAGCCCTCCTCCTCGACGAGTTGGCGGAAGAGCGCGTTGCGCAGGTCGAGCAGGGTGTCCTCGCCGTGGGTGGGCTCGCCCAGCGCGAGCAGCCGCGGCCGGGCCGGGAGCAGCTCCATGACGGCGGCGGCCTCGACGGTACGGGCGATGTGCTGGATGTCGGTTGCCATGCCTTCAACGGTATCTTTGAACCCCCGGTTGAGACTTTGGGCCGATATCATGGGGTGGATGCGACAGAACCTTCAAAGCGGCGGACGGCTCCGGCCCGTCGACCTGGCGCGCGGGCACGGTCTGTCCACGCAGGCCGTCAGGAACTACGAGGAGGCCGGCATCCTCCCGGCCGCCGAGCGCACGCCCCACGGCTACCGCACCTACACCCCGCTGCACGCCCGGGCCCTCGGCGCGTTCCTCGCCCTGGCCCCCGGGCACGGCCACCGGACGGCGGCGTCGATCATGCGGGCCGTGAACGAGGGTGCGGTCGACGAGGCGTTCCTGCTCATCGACGAGAGCCACGCCCGGCTGCTGGAGGACCGCCGGACGCTCCGGGCGGTGGAGGGCGCACTGCGCGACCTCGCCGCCGCCCCGGCCCCCGGACCCGACGCGGCGCTGCCCGGGTCCGGGTCCGGGTCCGGGTCCGGCGGCATGTTCGTCGGGACGCTGGCCGGGGCCCTGGGCATCCGGCCGGCGACGCTGCGCAAGTGGGAGCGCGCCGGGCTGGTGAGCCCGCGCCGCGACCCGCTGACGGGGTACCGGGTCTACGGCGAGGCCGACGTCCGGGACGCGCGCCTGGTCCACCAGCTCAGGCGGGGCGGCTACCTGCTGGAGCGGATCGCCCCGCTGATCGCCCAGGTGCGGGCGGCGGGCGGGCTGGAGCCGTTGGAGGCGGCGCTGGGCGACTGGCACGGCAGGCTCGCCGCCCGCGGGCGGGCGATGCTGGCCGGGGCGGCCGAGCTGGAGGGGTACCTGCGCGAGCGCGGTTAGGCAGCGGCCGCGTCCAGGAGGTGGGGGCCGTCGTTGCGGACGCTGTTGACCGCCGTCGAGACCGCCGTCACCGCGAGGCGGCCGTCGGCCGGGGTGTGCAGGAGCGCACGCAGGTCGGCGGTGTCCTGGTGGGCGGGGTCGAGCCAGGTCTCGTAGTCGCCCGGGTCGAGGGCCAGCGGCATGCGGGGGTGGACGCGGCCGGCCTGGTCGGTGGCCTCGGTGGTGATGATGGTGGCCGTGATCAGCCAGGCCGTCGGGTCGTCGTCGTCCTTGACGGCCGGGTCGCGCCAGAACTCGTACAGCCCGGCCATCGCCATCACCCCCGCGTCCTGCGGGCGGATGAAGTACGGCTGCTTGTAGGCCTTCGCGGAGCCGGTGGCGGGCACGGCGACCCACTCGTAGAAGCCGTCCGCGGGCAGCAGGCACCGCCGACGGGTGAACGCGCGCCGGTAGGCGGGCTTCTCGTGGACGGTCTCCACGCGGGCGTTGATCATGCGCGAGCCCACCGAGGGGTCCTTCGCCCAGGACGGCACCAGGCCCCACCGCACCGGCCGAAGCCGGCGCGCCACCTCCCCGGTGCCGCGGTCGGCCCGCTCGAGGACCGCCCACACGTCGTCGGTGGGGGCCACGTTCCACGACGGCCCCAGCGCTTCGGCGCCGGGTTCCCGCTCGGCGTCGAAGAGGCCCGCGAGGTCTTCCGGGGCCCGGGAGGAAGCGTAACGACCGCACATGGTCCCACTCTCCCACTCTTCGGCTCCGGCCTCACCGACCGGCACGGATAATGGCACGGCCCCACCGCATCGATCCGGGAGAAGAGAACATGGCGCTGAAGGAAGGCCGGCGGGTGAAGCTGGCCGCGGACACCCGGCTGACCGGTGCGGTCGCGGTGACGGAGGACTCCCCGGCGACGGCCTCGTCCACCCGGTCCGCCTCGACGGCGCCGGCGGGCGCGGTCGCCGGGTTCCTGTCGCTGGCGGCGGGCACCGAGGGCACCGTCGAGCGGGTGGTCGAGCACCGCCACGAGAGCCAGGAGGTCCGGGAGTACGAGCGGCTCAAGTCGCTGCTCGACTCCTTCGGCCACGACATGCCCGCCGGGAGCCGCAGGCAGCTGGAGGAGAAGGTCGCCTCCCTGGAGCCCGAGTGGACCGCCTACCAGGAGCAGGGGCCCCGCGTCACCGTCCGGGTCCGCTTCGACAACGGGTTCATCCTCGACGACGCGCACGAGGACGTCTTCACGTCCGTCTGACGCCCGCGCCGCCCCCGGCCCTTCCCGGGCCGGCCCGGCGGC
>NZ_JBEZLV010000096.1:0-5249 GCF_040652335.1 Streptomyces sp. NPDC048270 | reverse complement strand
AAGTGAAGATGGCGAACACGACGGCACATTCAAGGCCGAGGAGCGACCCGGGGAAGAGGCCCGTGAAGAAGGTGACGCACACCGACAGGAAACCGTCATCGTCCTCGCGCCCGCCTTTTTCGATTTCGGCGCGGCCATGGCGGGCGGCTCGTTCCTCGCCTGGCGGCCGACCGCGGGACCCGCGTGGCCCTCGTCCCGCGCGACGGCGGACCCCCGCGCTGGGCCGCCGACGAGGCGTTCTGGCTCTGGCATACGCTGAACGCGTACGACGACGGACCAAGGCCGGACGCGCCGGTGGTCCTGGACTACGTGCAGTGGAGCCGACTGATAACCGGAGCCCGGCGCGGGCCCCGTGGGCGGTGGACTCGTACGGGCGCGCATCGACGCTGGCGGAATCAGGTCTGGGAGGCCGATCAATTCCAGGCCCCGGTCCTGGTCGGAGGTCTGGCGCCTCATGGGTCCGTTGGTGACGTGGTTCGTGGACTGCGCGACGAACACGGTCATGCGGGTCGAGGTCACCGCGGGTTATCCGTCTCGCGAGTCGGTAGTGGCCGCGCTCCGCACTGCGGTGCTATGCGAGGAACTGTTCGGGCTGTAGGTCGGGCTTCCGGAGAAGGTCCGGGTGGATCGGGGTAAGGACTTCTTGTCGAAGACGATTCCCGCGGCGTTCGGTGAGCCGGTGGTCGAGGACCTGCCCGCCTACAACCCGCACCCTGAAAGCACGGTGGAGGTCCTGATCCGCACGGTGGAGGTGATGTTCCTACCCTCGTCCCACCGAGTTCCACCTACTCTTCATCTGCTGTCCGGCCTGGGTGGAACGCCATGCTCAGTAACTGTGTGGACGGTGAGGAGGGCCCGGCGGCCGCTGTGTTCCGGAGGCTGTTTTCAGCTGTTCCGCAACCTGCCACCCACCGCGCCCTTCGATGCCTACCGGGAACGTAAGACGTATCCGCGACCAGGCTGGAAAGGTTCCGTGTCATCGGGCGGGTCGGAATTTTCAAATACGGTGGGGATCGTTCTCCGGGAGTGAGGGGACTTCGACCACCCTCTTGTCTGTGATCTTCCCAGCCTTCAGGAGTATGCGCAGTTCGTCGAGATTGAGGGATTTGTCGTCGGATACCACGGCCAGGTCGCCAGCCCAGACTTCTCGGGTCACGGATCTGCTCCGCAGGAACCGTCGCGCCTTGGACACCGGTCCACCCGCCTGCTCCAGAGCGTAGAGGACACCGCTGTAGGTGCAATTCTCGCTGGTCTTCCATGTGCCGAGTGCGACGATGGCGTACTGCGTTCCGCCGTTGTACACGGCAAAGGTCACAGGGAGAGGGCTGCCATCCGCATTTTGGCGGTTCCTCTTGTACTTCTTGTACACCTCGAGGTTTCTGGCCTGAACCTGGAGACGGCGGGCCCAAAGGCCCTTCGGCTCGCCGTCAGAGACGGGAGCGCCGGCCTGCTCCGCTCGGTGAGTTTCTTGGTCTTGGTTCTTGCGCTTTCCGTGCGTTATAACTGTTTCGGTGTGCTTCTCCGCGTGGTGGTCCTGACCGGGGGCAGCGTACTCTCCGGCGTCTTGTACCACGGAGCTGCCCTCGCACCCCTTCCGCCCTCTGGCGCCATTCGCAGCGGAGCGGGTGGCTTTTTGAGGTTCTGGAGCCCAGTCTTCACCGAACAATTCGGCAAATAGCTGGCGATGCAGTCCGTGCGACACTTCGCCCCCATTTTGGAGAATCTTGAGCCCTTTCAGGGAGCGATGCAAAGTGAAACTCATGTCGGCCGCACCAAGGCCCGTCAGTTGCGAGCCGTATTCCCAAACAATATCCGTACCTTCGGTGAGCGCTGCAATACCGCGCGCGTATGCCGGATCTATGCGCACAATATACAAAAATGCGCCTGATTGTGAGGGAAGGCGGCTTGTAAGGTTTCGGCTATTGATGACAATTTGCGCCTGGTTGAGCGTAAAGTACTCCGCAAGCTTGCTCTTCCGCATTAGGTCAGATTCGGCAAGTTCTTTTTCCGCGGAGAGGTGCTGGGCATCTAACGTCCACTGTATAAGGCATTGAGCGTACTCATCAACGGCGGACTCAAGCAAGTTCTGAATCTCCGGCCGCTGCTGCGGCCCGCACCCGAGCTCCTTGTAAATATGATCGATCGGCAGTTGGTGATTATTATGCTGAAAATCTGCAAGTATTTGCAGCATGAAGCCGGCCTCTATCATCCCTTGCTCGGAAGTGAAATTGCGTCCAAAATCGGAGTAGTCTATCCCTGATGTTTCCCAAAGCCAAGCGTGGAAGGTATCTCGTAGCGCCGTGTAGTTTCCTGGAATATTTCCGGGGCCTACGGTCTCCCTCATAGCTGCTGCTGCAACGGCTACGTCATTCGCAAGAGTGTGTGGCGTCATTTTTGAGCATCCCAATGGTTCGCGATCCTGGATTCATTGGATCTCTTCTGTCGCGTTGCGGAAACCCCCGAACAGGAACTCAAACAGGAACGGATGCCCGCCCTATTGGGCAAGAAGGGTTCCGCTACTCCCGTATGCACGCCCTATTCGAAGAGAGCTCGGCTGATCAGTCTCCGGCTCGTCGCGGCCAAGAAGCCGTTTAGGGTACGCCGAATGCTGGATTCCCGAACTGCTGGAGCGGATCACCGCGCGTCGTGCAGAGCTGGACGACTTCGAAGGACGGCTGGTTGAGCAGCTGGCGGAGGTACGATCCGAGCGGGAGGAATCTCACCGTCACCGAAAGAGTCCTCGAGCCAACCCGACCGTAAAGGGACATCGCCGTCGCAGTGTGGGTGAACATCATGCTCCGGCTGAAGCGGAGGCGAGCCCTGGTTCGAGATTCGCGTCGACGACCCGTACCGGCGCCGCTGGCGCTACCCCGCGTCCAACGGCCGCTGACCCGGTACGCGAAGCCGGGCCTTCCCTCGCTGCGGAGGGGGCTGGCCGGCGTCCGGGCCGGTGGGCGGAACGGGCACCGAAGTTCCCGTGCGCCGCGCGGGACGGACGGGCCCGCCAGATGCTACGGCCCCCGGAAAGGTCGTACACAGGCCCTATGAGAGGCATCCGAACAGAAGCCACCACCCAAGATCTACCGGAAGACCAGTGCGCCCTGGCCCAGCTTTGCGCCTGCGCGAAGGCCGGGGCACGGCCCTCGTCGCGGCCTGGTTGGCCATGGCTGGTCAGGCCAGGAAGTTCTTCTGCCACTGGAGCGAGTCCCGGCTGAGCGCGACGTCGGCCAGCCCCTTCGCCGAGGGGGTTCTGAGGGAAGGTGTCGATCCAGTTCTGGGTGGGGCTGTAGCCCTGCCTCGACGGCCTGGACGAGGCTGCGGGCGGGCGGCCCGGGCGACGATCGGCTCAGGAGTGGTGCTGGCCTCGTACTCGTCGACGGCCCCCTGGACGCCGGAGCGGAAGGCGGGGCGGGCGCCGGTGACCTGATCGGCTGTGAGGCCCTGGCAGACCCTGTACACGCGTTTTCGCAGGTGGGCTTTGGACGGGACCTTCGCGCGGATGCTGGTCGAGGTCCAGGCGGAGAAGGACGCCGGTCACGGCTGACCAGGACATCTCATCAAGATCCTGTTACAAGCTCTTAAATCTCGTACCATGGTCGTGATGAGGCGTCCTGGTCGGCGATGACCGCGGTGTGGTGGCTTTGGCTTTTCGTGGCCATGACGAGGAGTAATAGGCCGAGGGTGTCGACGACGATGCTGCGTTTGCGGCCCACGATCTTCTTTCCCGCTTCGATGTCCTGGGTATTGAGGGGCACGGTGTGGGCAGTCTTGACGGACGGTTAGTAGATGACGCAGGCCGTCGGCTCGGCGTTGCGGCCTTCTTTCTCGAGGACCAGGCGATGAAAACGGACGCCGAGTTGCTCGATGGTGCCGTCGGCGGTCCAGGCGGTGAAGTAGGAGAAGACGGTGGTGTGGGCGGGGAAGTCGGGGGGCAGGTGACACCAGGCGATGCCGGTGCGGTTGACGTAGAGGATCGCGTTCATGACTTCACGCAGGTCGGCGGGTTTGCGGCCGATGTTGAGGGAGTCTTCTGCCGCTCGGCCCGCCAGGCAGTCAGCACGGGTTCGAGCAGGGCCCAACGGGCGTCGGACAGATCGGACGGGTACGGCTTGCGGGCCGGCTGTGCAGTCATGACGCTACTGATATGGTCCGTGCCTCGCGGCGTGCTGTGCTGTCGTTCGACCGGCGCCGCCAGATCCGGCATTTTCGAACCGGACAGGAGCTTTGGATGCAAACCTGGACGACGTGCCCGGCCGGAAGCGGGATAAGACGGGTGCCGAATCGGCTTGAATGCTCATGAAATACCACGTCTCGGACCAGCAAGAAAAGCCATCAAGCCGGCATTCAGTGCACAGAACATCCACTAAGAGCTTGTAACAGGATCTTGATGAGATGTCCTGGTCAGCCGTGACCGGTGTGACGATTCGGCCGTTCGTGGTGGTGTGAGTACTCGGCCGTGGATCGTGGACGACGACTTGTGGGCACTGATCGAGCCGCTGCTGCCGCCTGAGCTGGGATTCGGCTCGGGGCAGACTTGCTGGCGCAGACTGGAGCGGTGGCAGCAGGCCGGCGTCTTCGACCAGCTGCACCGCATTCTCCTCGCGGAACTGAACGCGTCCGGGCCAACTCGACTGGTCCCGGGCCGGCTCCCACATCCGCGCGAAAAAAGGGGAAGCCGACACCGGTCCGTCGCCGGTCGACCGGCGGAAAACGGGCAGCAAACACCACCTGATCTGCGACGGACACGGCACCCCGCTCAAAGTCATCACCACCGAGGCCAACGTCAACGACGTCACCCAGACCCCCGCCCCAATCGACGGCATCCCACCGGTGGCAGGCCGCCCCGGCCGGCCCCGCCGACCTCCCGAGTCCCTGCTCGGGGACAACGGCCACGACTCCAACCCCAACCCCAACCGCGATGAACTGCGCAAACGCCGGATCCTGCCCGTCATCTCCCACAAAGAAGCCCCGAACACCAAGGGCACGGGCAAACTCCGCTACGTCGTCAAGCAGACCTTCGCCCTGCTCCACCAGCTCAAACGCCTCGCCGTCCGCTGAGAACGCCTCCACGGCGCCGTCGTCTCCCCCGCCTGCAGCCTCATCTACTGGCGACACCCCAACAAGGCAGCGATCATGATCGTGTTACGAGCTCTTAGACGTCGTTTCATTTGGTGAGGCGGCGGTGGCAGATGAGGGCTGCGGCTATGCCGACGAAAGCAAGGAAGTGTTCGGCCTTGCGTTCGTAGCGG
>NZ_JBEZLV010000095.1:0-5325 GCF_040652335.1 Streptomyces sp. NPDC048270 | reverse complement strand
CGGTGGTGGTCACCGCGGCGGGTGCGGCCGCGGCCTGCGCGATCGCCCGGCGGGTGCCCTCGGCCGCGGGGAGCGGCATCCAGGAGGTCGACGCCGTGTGGCTCGGCGAACGGACGCCGCAGACGCCCTGGGTGGTACCGGCCAGGTTCGTCGGCGGGGTGATCGCCATGGGCTCCGGCCTGCTGCTCGGACGGGAGGGCCCGACGGTGCACATGGGTGCGGTGATCGGATCGGAAGCGGGGCGCCGGACGGGGATGGGCGCGCAGGACGTCACCCTGCTGCACACCTCGCTCGCCGGAGCCGGGCTCGCCGTGGCCTTCACCGCACCGCTGGGGGGCATCCTCTTCGTCTTCGAGGAGGTGACCAAGGTGGTCAGGCCGCGCCTGGTGCTCCTCGCCGTGATCGGCACCGCCACGGCCGTCGGCTGCTCCCAGCTCCTGATCGGAGGCGGGGCCGTCTACCCGGTCCGGGCCGTCACCGACCCCCCGGTCGCCCTGCTGCCCGCGTTCCTCCTGTTCGGCGCGGCCACCGGCGCCCTCGGCGCGGGCTACAACCGCCTCGTCATCGGGATGCTGGCCTACTGCGACCGCGTCAGGCGGGTCGGGCCGGTCGCCCGGGCGGCCGTGATCGGGGCCGTCGTGGGCCTGCTGCTCTGCGTCGATCCGCTGCTGGGCGGCGGCGGGGAACAGCTGAACGAGCGGCTGCTGGACGGTGGCGTTCCGGCGCTCGCCGTACTCGCGGGGTACTGCGTGGTCCGGTTCGTCGCCGGGCCGCTCAGTTACGCGGCCGGAGCTCCGGGCGGGCTCTTCGCCCCGCTGCTGGCGCTCGGAGCCGTGTGGGGGGCGCTCGTGCACGGGCTCGCGCTGCCGCTCCTGCCGGACGGCGGCTCCGCCGCCGTGTCCTTCGCGATCACGGGTATGGCCGCGCTGTTCTCCGCGGTCGTCCGGGCTCCCGTCACCGGCATCGTGCTCACCGTCGAGATCACCGGTTCCACCACGCTGCTCGTTCCGCTGCTGCTCGCCTGCTTCGCCGCGACGCTGACCGCGGACCGGATGGGGAGCGCGCCGGTCTACGACAGCCTGCGCCTGCGCATGACGGGCACGCACCCGCACTGAGACCCGGGTCACCCCTTCCCGCGCGGGCGCCCGCCCTCGATGTCGGTGGCCGATAAGTGACTCCAGTCACTTCGAGGGGCGGATGGGACATGACTTCGGGGGCATGGGGCATGCGCGGAAACTGCCAGGTCACCGCCGGCCCGCCGGGGGTGACGTCCAGGAGGTACCGGAGGTACGGAGCGTCGTGTCGGAGCAGAAGACCATCTACACAGCCGGGACATGGCGGTCCGCGGCCTCTGGAGCGACCAGGGAGGTCCTGGACCCGGCGGACGCCTCCGTCCTCGCCGTGGTCGCGGAGGGCGGTACCGCCGATGTCGACGCGGCCGTGCGCGCCGCGCGGGCCGCCTTCGACGGCGGACCGTGGCCGGCCACTGCGGTCGCCGAGCGTGCGGCGGTGCTGCGCCGCACGGCCGAGCTGCTCCAGCGGGACCGCGAGCGCATCGGGCTCCTGGAGAGCCGGGACGCGGGCAAGACGCTCGAAGAGGGCCGCGTGGACGTGGACTGCGTCGTCGACGCCTTCCGCTACTTCGCGGACCTCGTCATCGGCGAGGGCGCGGGCCGGGTCGTGGACGCCGGCTCCCCCGAGGTCCACAGTGTCGTCGTCCACGAACCGGTCGGGGTGTGCGCCCTGATCACCCCCTGGAACTACCCCTTGCTCCAGGCCAGTTGGAAGATCGCGCCGGCCCTGGCGGCGGGCAACACCTTCGTGGTCAAACCGAGTGAGATCACCCCGCTGACCACGGTCGCCCTCATCGAACTGCTGGCGGAGGCGGGCCTGCCCGCCGGAGTCGCCAACCTGGTCACCGGAGCCGGCGATCCGGTCGGCGCCCGCCTCTCCTCCCATCCCGATGTCGACCTGGTGTCCTTCACGGGTGGACTCGCGAGCGGTACGAAGGTCATGCACGCGGCCGCCGACACGGTCAAGAAGGTCGCCCTCGAACTCGGCGGGAAGAACCCCAACGTCGTCTTCGCCGACGCCTGCGCCACCGAGGACGGCTTCGACACCGCCGTCGACCAGGCGCTCAACGCCGCCTTCATGCACAGCGGCCAGGTGTGCTCGGCCGGCTCGCGCCTGATCATCGAGGAATCGCTGCGCGAGCGCTTCGTGGCCGAACTCGCCCGGCGCGCCGAGAAGATCCGCCTCGGCCGCGGCACCGACCCGGGCGTCGAATGCGGCCCGATGGTCTCCGCCGCCCAGCGGGAGCGCACCGAGTCCTACGTGGCCTCCGCGCTCGCGGAGGGAGCGGTGCTGCGCTCCGGCGGCGAACGGCCCGAAGGCCCCGGCTACTTCTACCGTCCGACCGTTCTCGACCGCTGCCACCGCAGCATGCGCGTCGTGCGCGAGGAGGTTTTCGGACCGGTCCTGACCGTCGAGACCTTCCGTACCGAGAACGAGGCGGTCGCGCTCGCCAACGACACCGAGTACGGGCTCGCCGGCGGCGTCTGGACGGCGGACCAGGGCCGCGCCCGCCGCGTCGCGGGCCGGCTGCGCCACGGCACCGTCTGGATCAACGACTTCCACCCGTACCTGCCGCAGGCCGAATGGGGCGGCTTCGGAAAGTCCGGCGTCGGACGCGAACTCGGCCCGTCGGGCCTGGCCGAGTACCGCGAGACCAAGCACGTGTACCAGAACCTCGCCCCGCGCCCCGTGCGCTGGTTCGCGGGCTGAGGAGGGAGAGACATGACCGGGAAGAAGACCACCACCCACCGGCACGAGCACGGAGACGAGAGCGGGCAGGAGCACGAGTACGACTACGTCGTCGTCGGCGGCGGCACGGCCGGCTCCGTGATCGCCTCCCGCCTGACCGAGGACCCCGGCGTCACCGTCGCCGTCATCGAGGGCGGACCCAGCGACGTCGACCGCCCCGACGTGCTCACCCTGCGCCGGTGGATGGGCCTGCTCGGCGGCGATCTCGACTACGACTACCCGACCACCGAGCAGCCGCGAGGCAACTCGCACATCCGGCACAGCCGGGCCCGCGTGCTGGGCGGCTGCTCCTCGCACAACACCCTGATCGCCTTCAAGCCGCTGCCGTCCGACTGGGACGAGTGGTCGGAGGCGGGCGCCGAGGGATGGCACGGGGCCGCCATGGACCCGTACTTCGACCGGCTCCTCAACAACATCGTGCCGGTCGGCGAGGCGGACCGCAACGCCATCGCCCGCGACTTCGTCGACGCGGCGCAGCACGCGCTGGGCGTGCCGCGGGTGGAGGGCTTCAACCAGAAGCCGTTCCACGAGGGCGCCGGCTTCTTCGACCTCGCCTACCACCCGGAGACCAACAAGCGGTCGTCCGCGTCGGTGGCGTACCTCCACCCGGTGATGGACGAGCGGCCCAACCTGCGGATCCTGCTGGAGACCTGGGCCTACCGCCTCGAACTGGACGGCACCCGGGCGCGCGGCGTCCACGTCCGGGCCGCGGACGGCACGCGGTCGCTGATCACCGCCCGCCGCGAGGTGGTGGTGTGCGCGGGCGCCGTGGACACCCCGCGGCTGCTGCTGCACTCCGGCATAGGCCCCCGCGCGGACCTGGAGGCCCTCGGCATACCGCCGGTCCACGACCTGCCGGGCGTGGGCGAGAACCTCCTCGACCACCCGGAATCGGTGATCGTCTGGGAGACGGACGGCCCGATCCCCGAGAACTCGGCGATGGACAGCGACGCGGGACTGTTCGTCCGGCGCGACCCCCAATCCCCGGGGCCCGACCTGATGTTCCACTTCTACCAGATCCCGTTCACCGACAATCCGGAGCGGATCGGGTACGAACGCCCCGCGCACGGCGTCTCGTTGACGCCCAACATCCCCAAGCCGCGCAGCCGCGGCCGCCTCTACCTCACCAGCGCGGACCCCGAGGTCAAACCCGCCCTGGACTTCCGCTACTTCACGGACGAGGACGACTACGACGCCCGCACCCTGGTGGACGGCATCAAGCTGGCCCGCGAGATCGCGGCGGCCGAGCCGCTGGCCGGCTGGCTGAAGCGCGAGGTGTGCCCGGGCCCGGAGGTCACCGACGACGAGGCGCTGAGCGCATACGCCCGCTCGGTGGCGCACACCGTCTACCACCCGGCGGGCACCTGCAAGATGGGCGCCGCCGATGACGAAAGGGCTGTTGTGGGACCGGACTTGAAGGTGCGCGGCCTGGACGGCATCCGGATCGCGGACGCGTCCGTCTTCCCGACGATGCCCGCGGTCAACCCGATGATCGGAGTACTCATGGTCGGCGAGAAGGCCGCCGAACTGCTGGGCGGTGAGCTCCGGTGACCGCGGCTCATACCGGCTCCGCCGCGTCGGACCCCGCGAACGCGGCCGGGTCCGGCGCCGGCGCGGAGCCCGTGTTCTCCGTACGGGGCCTGTGGAAGGTCTTCGGTCCGCCGCGCAAGGCCGCCCTGGTGCCGGGCTCCGAGCACGCCGAGCTGTCCGCCGCCGAACTGCGCGAGCGCACGGGCTGTACGGCCGCCGTGCGCGACGTCGGCTTCGACGTCCGCAAGGGCGAGGCCTTCGTCGTCATGGGCCTTTCGGGTTCGGGCAAGTCCACCCTGGTGCGCTGCCTGACCCGGCTGATCGAGCCCACGGCCGGATCCCTCTCCATCGACGGCGAGGACGTCCTCGCCATGGATGCGGCCCGGCTGCGCGAGCTGCGCCGCCACCGCGCCTCCATGGTCTTCCAGCACTTCGGGCTGCTGCCGCACCGCACCGTCCTGGACAACGTCGCCTACGGCCTGGAGATCCAGGGCATGGGGCGCGCCGAGCGGCGTGCCAAGGCGGCCGAGATGGTCGCCAAGGTCGGTCTCGACGGCCTCGAGGGCCGCCGGCCCGGGCAGCTGTCGGGCGGCCAGCAGCAGCGCGTGGGCCTCGCCCGCGCCCTGGCGGCCGACCCGGAAGTGCTGTTGTTCGACGAGCCGTTCAGCGCGCTCGACCCGCTGATCCGCCGGGAGATGCAGGGCGAGGTGGCCCGGCTCCACCACGAGGAGGGCCGCACCATGGTCTTCATCACGCACGACCTGTCCGAGGCGCTGCGCCTCGGCGACCGGATCGCGCTGATGCGCGACGGCCGCATCGTGCAGCTCGGCACCCCGGAGGAGATC
Source organism: Streptomyces sp. NPDC048270 (assembly GCF_040652335.1). NCBI lineage: Bacteria > Bacillati > Actinomycetota > Actinomycetes > Kitasatosporales > Streptomycetaceae > Streptomyces > Streptomyces sp. NPDC048270. The sequence goes on along the minus strand of NZ_JBEZLV010000095.1, from coordinate 127 downwards.
GTCGGCTCCCCCGCCGACGACTACGTACGGGACTTCGTCCGCGACGTGCCGCGCGAGCAGGTGCTGACCGTGCGCAGCGCGATGCGCCCGGCGACGGACGGCGAGGCCGGCCGGGGCCCGGCGCTGG
>NZ_JBEZLV010000094.1:0-5661 GCF_040652335.1 Streptomyces sp. NPDC048270 | reverse complement strand
AATCAGCCGCCCACTGAACCAACCCCCCTCTCCGGCACCCCCCAAGGGCCCGGCCCCGAAGGACGAAACCGTCCTCCGCGGCCGGGCCCTCGCCGATCCGGCCGCCGACCAGCCAGGACGCACGGGCTCCGCCAGGTCGCACCGGCCTCATCCGCCCCATTAGTTGGATTTTATGGACCAATGGCCCGGAACCCACCTGTTGCGCCGAACGTCCTGATCCACAGAACGCTGACGAAGCGGATGGGGAGTGGACATGGGGTTCTGGGCACGCATGAACGAGAAGGGCATCCGGGCCCGCGCGGTCGTCGCGGCCTCCGCCGTCGCCCTGGCGGGGACGGTGTGGGGCGTGGCGGGCGCGGTGGAGTCGGGGCACGGACCCGCGCACCAGAACGTGTCCCGGCAGAAGGACGCCGGAACCCCGGGCGGCCAGGCCGGACAGCGGCAGCCGCGGGGGATACCCGAGGGCATAGCCCACGCCTCGGAGGGCGGCGCGAAGGCCGTCAACATCACCATCGACGACGGCCCCGACCCCCGCTGGACCCCGGCGGTCCTGGACGTGCTGGAGAAGTACGACGCGAAGGCGACCTTCTGCATGATCGGGCCGCAGGCCAAGGCCCACCCCGACCTCATCAAGAAGGTGGTCGCGGCCGGCCACCGGCTCTGCGACCACACCATGGACCACGACACAGGCATGGACAAGAAGCCCGTCGCCTACCAGGAACAGCAGATCCTGGACGCGAAGCGGCTGATCGAGGAAGCCGCCGGGGCCGGCGCGAAGGTCGACTACTACCGGGCCCCCGGCGGCGCCTTCACCCCCGACAGCCGGCGCATCGCCGCCGCGCACGGGATGCGCCCGCTCGGCTGGAACGTGGACACCAAGGACTTCGGCAGGCCGGGCACGGCAGCCATCGTCGACGCCGTCAAGCGCGAACTCGGCAACGGCCCGACCGTGCTCTTCCACGACGGCGGCGGCAACCGCGGGCAGACCGTCGACGCCCTCGACCAGGTGCTGGCCTGGCTGGGTGGGCAGGGCCGGCCGACCGGCTTCCCGGTCCGCACCGCCCCCGAGGGCGCCGACGCCTCCTGACACGCCGTCCGGCAACCGAACGGGTGAGGGTCGACGACGCGGCCCGGCCCCGGGTGTTCCCTGGTCGGGCACATGCGCACGCCGCGCCCGCACGCCCCGGCCAGGAGACCCCCGTGACCATCGCCCCCGCCAAGCTTTCCGACCCCGTCGTCGGAGCCTTCGTCACCGCCGTCAACGCGCACGACAAGGACGCCTTCCTGGCGGTCCTGACCGCCGACGCGACCATGTCCGACGACGGGTCCGACCGCGACCTCCACGCGTGGATCGACAAGGAGATCTTCTCCTCCGGCGGCCACATGAACGTCCAGTCCGAGTCCGACAGCGGCCGCTCCCTGGTCGTCGACTACCGCAACGACACCTGGGGAGAGATGCGCACCGCCTGGCGCTTCACCATCGCCCCCGGCGGCGGCAGGATCAGCCGCTTCGAGACCGGCCAGGCCTGAACCACCGGCCCCGCGCCGCCTTCAGCGCCGCCCGCCGCCCCACCCGATGCTCCGGGCGGGGGCACTGCGTACGGGCTCCCGTACGGGTGAAAGCCCGCCCGGTGTCGTTCCGGCCCGCCGCGGGCCCCGTTGGACCGGGCATGAAGCGCACCCGCATGGCAGCCCTCGCCCTCGCCACCACCGCGGCGGCCCTCGCCCCCGCCCTCGTCCACCAGGCCACCGCCGCGGAGGGGACGGCCTACCTCCAGGACCCGGCCGGGGGTGAGAAGTCCATGAAGTCGAAGTGGACCAAGGACGACATGCACAAGGTGGAGGCCCAGTTCCGCTTCCACACCGGAGTCCAGTACGAGATGGTCACCCGCCCCGGCCACTCCGCCGCCCCGGACGTGGAACGCCAGGTCCCCGACCCCGACACGCTGGCGTGGGAGCCGTCGTACGAGTTCGCCTGGTCGGTGTCGGACTCGAAGCTGGTGAAGAAGGTCGTGACGACCAAGGACGACACGCACCCGATCGAGGTGCACGCCGTCCTGCGCACGGCCAAGGGCGCCAAGGCGGGGGAGGTGCGCCGGAAGCTGGAGGGGAAGCCGGCGACGGGGCGCGAGAAGGTCGCGGGCGGCAAGCGGATCGCGTGTGACACCGGGGAGTACACGGTGGAGTGGTCGGTGACGCGCTCGGGCTACGGGACGCTCACGGGCTCGCTGCGCTGGGACTCCAGCTGTGAGCAGCACCGCACGGCGTTCTCCCCGGACCACGGGAAGCAGGGGCAGTAGCGCGAAGGGGCCGGTGGGGCCGGTGGGGCCGGAGCGCCGGCAGGGGCGCCGAGGGGGCGCGGTCGAGGCCTGCCGCCCTGCGCACCTTGTGGGTGCTCGGCGGGCGGCGGGGCCGGCGGCCTCGGATCGAGGGCCGTGGGGCCATCCTGCCGCACGGGGTGGTCTGCGGCATGGGGCGAAGGTCCCGTGTCACGGGGTCTTCAGCGCTTCTTCGAGGCCTCGTTCGCCTGGGAGGCGATGTCCTCGAGGACGGTCTTCGGGTCGACGTTCGGTTCCACCGCACGGCCGATGTTGCGCTTGATGGTGTCGCTGACGGTCACCCAGGCCGGGTCGTTGACCGGGTAGAGCTGCGCACCGTACAGCGCGGACAGGAACAGCTGGTCGGTCTTCTCGAGCCCGCCACCGGCCGGGGTGCGCGAGGCGGTCACGGTGGACGGCAGCAGGTGGTAGCGCTTGGCGAACTCCGAGAGGTTCTTGTCCTGGTAGACGAAGTCGAGGAACTTGCCGATCTCGGCGCGCTTGCCGTTCTGCTTGAAGGCCATCATCCAGTCGGCCACGCCCACCGTCGGCGGGACCTCCCCGCTGTCCAGGGTGTCGGCGACCGGCATGGACACGGTGCCGACGCCGATGCCCTTGGCGCGCGCCTCGTGGGCGAGCGACGGGTAGCCGTTGAGCATGCCGACCTCGCCGCGCAGGAAGGCGGCGAAGGCGTCGGCGCGGTTCAGCTGGGAGGGCGGGGTCGGGCCGGTGAGGCCGGGGGCGACCAGGTTGTCCTTGACCCAGCGCCAGGTCTCGACGTTCTGGTCGGAGGCCAGGCTGTAGTTGCCGCTGCTGTCGGCGTAGCCGCCGCCGTTGCTCAACTCCCAGATCATCGCCTCGGCGTGCGCCTCCTCCGGGCCGAGCGGGAGGGCGTACGGGAACTTCACGCCCTTGTCCTTGAGCGCCTTGGCGGCGGACTTCAGATCGGACCAGGTCTTCGGAGCGCCGACCCCGGCCTTGGTGAACAGCGCCTCGTTGTAGAAGAGCAGGCGGCTGCTGGCCACGAACGGCAGGCCGTAGAGGGTGCTGCCGACGGTGCCGGCCTCGGCGAGCGGCTGGAGGAAGTTCGCCTCCCGGGCGACCGAGAGGAGCTCGTCCGCGGAATAGAGCCTGCCCTGGGCCGCGAAGTCCGAGTAGGAGCCCATGAGCGCGATGTCCGGCGCGTTCCCCGCCTTGACCATGCGGGAGACCTCGCGGTCGATGTCGGCCCACGGCAGGAGCTTGACGTCGACCTTGATTCCGGGATTCGCGGCGGTGAAATCCTCCGTCACCTTGTCCCAGAACGCCTTCGAGCTGGTGGCCGGAGTGTCGCCGTACTCGGCGGCCACGAGGTGCAGCGTGCCGCCGTCACCTGCGTCGCCGCCCGAACCGCCACATCCGGCCAGTGGTATCAGCAGACCGAGTACGACCGTGGAGGCGGCCGTCCCGAAGATTCTTCGTCCCACGGGTGTATTCCCCTGATTTTCTTTTGGATCCCATTACTACTTATGAGTTGCTCCGGGCTGGGGTGTCCCTCCATGGCCCGTTGGCCGGAATTCTCTCCCGAAAGTGGGGTGACTGATTCCATTGGGATGCACTTGTGGTCAATGCTCCAACTGGGGCTTTTCCGGATGGTGTTTTCCGATATGTGATCCACCGGGCGGACGCGCGTAGACATGCCGAAACGCCCGTTTCCGGTCGTGGAACGGGCTCGGGGGTGTGACGGGGACGTCAGTCGGCGAATTCGCCCGCGTACGGGTCCGGTTCGCCCGTCTCGGGGTTGCGGCCCTCCTGCCACCTGCGCTGGGCCTTGCGCCAGTGGACGAAGCTGAGGTGGCCGCCGTCCCAGAAGGTGATGCTGACCGGGCTCACGTCGAACTCGTCGGAGCAGAGCCGGTAGAGGAATTCGGCCATGCCGTACGGGTACACGGCGAAGGAGTCGGCGGTGTGCCGCCCGCACACCAGGACCGGCCACCGGTCCGGGTCGGGGTCGGACGTGAGCCAGCACAGGATGTCGGAGCCGCCGGTGACGCCCCAGGCGATGATCGCCTCCGGGTCCACGTCGAAGGCGGCCCGACCGCCCTCCGCCTCCCAGACCTGGCGGGCGTTGTCGGTCTCCTCGGCCATCTCGGCCGGGTCCCACTGGAGTCCGGGCTTGGGGAGGGGCAGCAGGATGCTGGCCTCGCCGTTGATGGAGCCCGCGCCGAAACGTCCCATGAAGGCGACGAAGTCGGCCGGGAACGAGGTGCCCCAGGCCGCCTCGGCGCTCTGCCAGTCGATGTCCTCGTCGGCGCCGTGCGTCGCCGGCATGATCTGCTCCAGCGCCTTGATCCGCGCGTTCTCCGTCATGCCGCTCCCCTGACACCCCAGCTCAACCGCCCCAACCTACCGCCGAGGCGGGACCTCCACTAGAACCTGTCCACGCGCACGGTCGTGCCCGGGCGCAGTCCCCAGCCGGCCATCGCCCCCGCCGCGGCCTCCAGGACGTGCCGGGAGCGGGGCCGGGGCAGTCCGAGGCGCCCCGGGGGCATCGTCACCACGGCCAGGACGCGCAGGTTCCGGTCGAGGTACGCCACGTCGATCGCGAACCGCATCTTGAAGGTGTGCACGCTCGCGGCGGGGGTCAGCAGCAGCGCCCCGGCGATGCCGTCCCGGCCGAGGAGGCCGCGGGTGCGGGCGCGGTAGGAGGCGGCGATCTCCAGCGGGACCGCCGCCGTGCCGGTGTGGAGCGTGGCCGTGCCGTCCTGCCAGTTCGCCATGGCGGCAGCCTAGATCCTGCGGAGCCTGGGCCGGGGGGCCGCCCCCCGCCCCCGTCTCTCGGAGCGTCGGCGGGCCCGGGGCGGGGCGGGGCGTCGGTGGTGTGGGTGCGGCGCCGTTGCGGGGGCGCTGCCCCCGGGCCCCCGCGCCTCAAACGCCGGCGGGGCTGGGTAGGCCGTCGGTGGGGCTGGAAGGGGGTGGGGGTTGGGCCTACCTTCGGGGGGTGGGTGTCCTTGTGATCGTTCTGGCCGCCGGGTACGGCGTCGGCGTGGGGTTGCTGCTGCCGCGTGCGGTCTGGCGGATGGGTGTCGAGCCGGGGGAGCCCTGGCGCGAGCGGTGCCCGGAGGGGCATGTGGTGGCGGGGTGGCTCGGGGCCGCCCGCTGCCGGGTGCCCGCGGCGGCCGTCGCGGCGGGCCCGGACGCCCCACGGCCCGGCCCGGACGCCCTGCCGCCCGGCCCCGACGCCCTGCCACCCGGCCCCGACGCCCTGCCGCCCGGCTCGGACGCCCTGCCGCCCGGCCCGGACGCACCGCGGCCCGGCTCGGACGCGCCGAGGAAGCAGCGGGAGACGAACACCTTGCCCTGG
>NZ_JBEZLV010000093.1:0-6354 GCF_040652335.1 Streptomyces sp. NPDC048270 | reverse complement strand
TCTCCGCCGAGAACGGCAAGCCCATCAAGTGGGCGCGCGGTGAGGTCGGCCGTGCAGGTGCCCGGGGTTCCCTGGGCACCGGTCCGCGGCGGGACCGTGTACGGCAGGTGCTGGAGGGCGAGGGTCGTACCGCCCGCGACCACGACGACGGGCACGACGGCGAACAGGACGCGGGTGCGGCGACGCCGTTCGGGCCGCTCGGGCTTCGCGGTCCGTTCGGGCTGTACGAGGCCTTCCGGGACGGACGCGGCCGCCGGCTCCGGCCCGGTGGCCTTCGCCGGCTCCTTCCCGGGCTGCTTCGCAGGCTCCGTCGCGGGCGCCGGCCCTCCGCTCGTGAGCGGGACCGTCGGAACGTCGATGTCCTGCACCTGGGCGGCGAAGGCGGCCCGCTCGGTCAGCCTCTCGGTGATGGCGGCCGGCCACGTCGGGGAGTCGGACGGGCTCTTCCGGCGGACCTGTTCGAGGAGTTCGGCGGCGGTGGGCCGGCCCTCGGGGTCCTTGTCGAGGCAGGACCCGACGAGCTCGGCGAGCTCCTGGTCCAGCTCCCGCAACGGCTCCAGGTCGGGCGCTTCGTGGACGATGCGGTACAGCACGCCGTGCCCGGACTCGTCGCCGAACGGCGGCTGGCCGCAGGCCGCGTACGCCAGCACCGAGCCCAGTGCGAAGACGTCGGTGGCTCCGCTCAACCGCCTTTTCCCCGTGGCCTGTTCCGGCGCCATGTAGGCGGGCGTGCCCACGACCATGCCGGTCCTGGTCAGCTGGCTCTGTTCGGCGGCGCGGGCGACGCCGAAGTCGATGAGGGTGAGTCCGTCCAGGGTCAGCATGACGTTCGACGGCTTGAGGTCCCGGTGCACCATGTCCAGCCCGTGCACCGCGGCCAGACCCGCCGCCGCCTCCCGCAGCAGCAGCCACAGCGCGTCCGCGGGCAGCGGGCCGCCGTGCAGTCCGATGGCCTCGCGCAGGGTGAGCCCGGGGATGTACGCGGTGGCGAACCACGGCGGCCTCGCCGTCCGGTCGCTGTCGAGCAGCGGGGCAGTGGCCTCCGCGGGCAGCCGGGCGAGATTGTCCAGCTCGTGCCCGAAGCGGCGCAGGAAGTCCGCGTCCTCGCCGACGACGGACGCCAGCAGCTGCTTGACGGCGACGTACCGGCCGTCCTGGACCCCGAGGTACACCCGCCCCATGCCGCCGGCCCCGAGCCGGCCCGCCAGCGCGATCGTGCCGATCCGGCGCGGATCCCCCTCCTCCAGGGGTTCGGCCCCGCTCCCCGTCAGCTCCAGCACGTCAGCCCCGCCCCCGCTAGGAAATTGGAATCAGTTTCCAGAAATCTACCGGATGCCCTCGCGTGCCAACACGCCGAGCCCGACCGGCACTTAGCGTCGCTGAAGCTCCGTCACCAGACCCGCTACGAGGGTGGCCCGCTCGGTCATCGCCTCGACCACCACGTACTCGTGGTCGGCGTGGGCTCCGCCGCCGACCGCCCCGAGGCCGTCCAGCGTGGGCACCCCCAGGGCGGCCGTGAAGTTGCCGTCGCTCCCGCCCCCGACCGCCTTGCCCTCGATCCCGGGGAGCAGCCGCTGCGCCACGGCGAAGAGCCCGGCCGCCGCCGACTCGGGCATCGGGGGCCGGCCCAACCCTCCCTCGACCGAGATCTCCGCCTCGTCGAGGTGCGGAGCCAGCGCCGCGAAGGCGGATTCGACGCGCTCCTTCTCCGCGTCCGACTCGACGCGGACGTCGACGACGACGGTCGCCCCGGCGGGGACGACATTGTCCAGGGTTCCCGCCGACGCGACGGTCGGGGTGACGGTCGTGCCGATCTCGGGCCGGCCGAGCGCCGTGATGTCCAGTACCTGGTGCGCCGCCTCGATCAGGGCGTTGACCCCGGCCGCGGGCTCGAGGCCCGCGTGCGAGGCCCGGCCCGCGATGGAGACCTGGAAGGTGCCGCAGCCCTTGCGGCCGGTCTTCAGGGCGCCTCCGTCGGCGGCCCCCTCCAGCACGAGTACCGCGCCGCAGGCGAGGGCCCGTTCCTCGATGAGGGCCCGGGAGGAGCGCGAGCCGACCTCCTCGTCGGCGGTCACCAGGATCTCGACGCCCGACCGGTCCTCGAGGGACGCCAGGCCGTGGACGGCCTGGACCAGGCCGCCGAGCATGTCGAAGACTCCGGGCCCGGTCACGTGCCCGTCCTCGACCCTGAACGGGCGGCGTTCGAGGGTGCCGAGGGGGAACACCGTGTCGTGGTGGCCGAGGACGAGCACCCGGGGTTCGCCGCCCCCCGACCAGTGGACGTGCGGCCCGGCTTCGCTGTCGACGAGGACGGCCTGCCCGCCGAGGCGGCTCTCGATGACGGAGGCGACCACCTTGGCCGACGCCGTCAGGGCGTCGACGTCGCGCGAGGGCGACTCGGTCTCGACGAGCACCCGGAGGTCCTCGATCATCGCGTTCACGCTCACCTGTTCGGTCTTGTGCGTCGTCATACCGCACAGATTAGTGGCAGCCGTCATCCGAGGTAAAGAATGCTTGACACGATGTCGCGACTGCTTGACACTCCGAGTGTCTGGTTTTCTTGACATGGGGGAGTGGGAGCGCAAGTGGCAGTCGAGGAGAAGCGTGCCTGGAGCATGCTCGTGGTCGCGGTCGTGTCGTACGCGGCGTACCTGTGGGTGGTGCTGGGGCACCCCGCGGCGGTGCCGCTGCCCCAGGCGCCCTACGTGGAAGCCCTGTTGTGGACGGTCGGCCTGTCGATCGCCGTGTCGATCGCCGCGCACGTCGTGATCGCCGCGGCCGCGCCGCGGGAGGCGAACGTCAAGGACCAGCGCGACCGCGAGATCCACCGCTTCGGGGAGTACGTGGGGCAGTCGCTGGTGGTGATCGGCGCGGTGGGCGGCCTGGTGCTGGCGATGGCCGAAGCCGCTCCGTTCTGGATCGCCAACGCCATCTTCCTGGCCTTCGTCCTGTCGTCGGTGGTCGGCTCGGCGGTCAAGGTCGTCTCCTACCGGTTCGGTTTCCACCCGTGGTGAAGGCGACGCGGGTCACCAACACGATCCGGGCCCGGCGCTTCGCCCACGGCGAGATGACCCAGGCCGAGCTCGCCCGCCGGATCGGCGTCAGCCGGCAGACCGTCATCGCCATCGAACAGGGCCGCTACTCCCCGTCGTTGGAGATGGCCTTCCAGATCGCCCAGGTGTTCGGGGTCCCCCTCGACGCCGTCTTCCAGTACGCGGCCCACCCGGGCGGCGCGGGCAACACCGACACAGAGGAAGGCACTTCATGAGAGCCATCGTCCAGGACAGCTACGGAACGCCCGACGTCCTGCGCCTCGAAGAGATCGAACGGCCCGTGCCCGGCCGGGGCGAGGTGCTCCTGCGCGTGCGGGCGGCCGGCGTGGACATGGGCGTCTGGCACCTGATGTCGGGCCTGCCGATGGCGCTGCGCGCGGGCTTCGGCCTGCGGGCGCCCAGGCAGCGCGTCCCGGGCATGGACGTGGCGGGCCGCGTGGAGGCGGTCGGCCCGGACGTCACCCGGCTGCGGCCCGGCGACGAGGTGTACGGCTCCTGCACCGGCGCCTTCGCGGAGTACGCCTGCGCCAAGGAGGACGCGCTCGCGCCCCGTCCGGCCGGGCTCACACCCGAACAGGCGGCGGTCGTCACGATCTCCGGGTCCACCGCCCTGCAGGCCTGCCGCGCCGGCCGGCTGCGGCCCGGCGGGCGGGTCCTGGTGATCGGGGCCTCGGGAGGGGTGGGGAGCTACGCCGTCCAACTGGCCAAGGCGCTGGGTGCCGCCCACGTCACCGGCGTCTGCAGCGCCGCCAAGGCGGACCTGGTCCGCTCGCTGGGCGCCGACGAGGTCCTCGACCACGCCCGCGAGGACCCCACCGGCGGCGGCCGGCGCTACGACCTCGTCCTCGACATCGCGGGCAACCACTCCCTGAGGCGGCTGCGCCGGGTGCTGAACCCGGGCGGGACCCTGGTCATGGTCGGCGGCGAGACCGACGGCCGCTGGCTCGGCGGCTACCACCGCCAGCTGGGGGCCCTGCTGGTGTCCCCCTTCATCCGTTCCCGGGTGCGGGTCCTCGCCTCCACCCCGAAGCCCGAGGACCTGCGCGCCCTCGGGGAACTCCTCGAGTCCGGAACGATCACGCCGGCCGTCGACCGCACCTACCCGCTGGCCGAAGTCCCCGACGCCATAGGGCGCCTGCGGTCGGGCCGGGTGCGCGGCAAGATCGCGATCAGCGTCTGAAGCGCCGCGCACCGCGGACGCCGCCCCGCCGCCCCGCCGCCCTACCGTCCGGCGACGGCCGGGGCGGGAGCGGGCGCCGGCTGCCCGGCGGCGCCCGCGCAGCGGAGCCGGTCGGCGGTGGCGGGGGCCCCGTCCACGGTGTTGCGGTCGTAGGTGACCGTCCTGACCCGCACGGGCTCGCCGCCGACGGCGACGTCGAAGGCCGCCTGCTTCGGGGCCGGCCGCAGGACGGCGCCCGGGAGGGCGGCCGCCAGGGTCGCCGCCTCCTCGTCCCGGCCGGCCGGATAGGTGATCACCGGCGGCCCGGCCGGGCGGGTGGCCGGTGCGGGCCCCGCGGTGGTCGCGGCGAAGCCGCTCGCGGTCAGGGCGGCGGCCACGGCCGCGTCGTCCACCCGGACCGGGATGACGGCCGGGTTGGTCGGGACCGGGGTCTGCGGGACGGGCTGGATGCGGGTGTCGCCCGTGATGGGGCGGTCCGCGCCGAGAGCCTCCCACAGCGCCGCGGACCGGGGCTCGTCCCACACCAGGGTGGAGCCGACCCCCGGCACCCGGTGGTCGAAGAGGCGGATCGGCACGGTCGCGAACTCGGTGCGGTCCGCGCGCAGCCGACCGAGCGACCAGCCGATCCGGATCAGGTCGTGCAGGCTGGTGCGCGCGTCCGTGCGCACGGACTTCAGCAGGGCCCGGGCGGTGCGCGCCGTGCTCGCGGGACCGTTCAGAGCGCCCTCGGCGGTGAGGCGGGCCAGGAGGTCGTTGACCATGCGCTGCTGGCGGCGGACGCGGCCGAGGTCCCCGGGACGCTGGTTGACGTGCCGGGCCCGGACGTAGCGCAGCGTGCCGTTGCCGTCGGTGCGGTGGACGCCCGCGGTGACGTCGAGGCCGGAGTTCTCGTCCTTGAGCGGCCTGTCCGTGCACACGGTCGCGCCGCCGAGGTCGTTGACGGCCTGCTCGAAGCCCGTGAAGCCGGTCTCCAGGTAGTGGTCGACGTGCAGGCCGGTGGCCTTCTCGACGGTGCGCACGGCCAGGGGGCCGCCGCCGTGCGCGTACGCACCGTTGATCTTGCCCCATCGGGCCGGTTCGCCGGCGGCGGTGCTCGCGTACTCGACGTAGGAGTCGCGCGGAATGGACACGAGGCTCGCGCGGCTCAGGTCTGCCGACAGGTGGACGAGCATCATCACGTCGGTGCAGTTGCAGCCCTTGCCGCCGACGTGGAGCCGTCTCTTCTCGGCGGCGGAGAGGCCGGCGCGGCTGTCGATGCCGACGACGAGGATGTTCGTACCCCGGCCGGGACCGGCCTGGTGGGCCGAGACGGCCTGGGGGACCAGTAGGGCGCCGGTGCCAAGGGTCGCGAGCGTGGTGAGGGCAACAGCGAGACGACGCACCGCACATCTCCAAATCGTCCGATTATCTAACTAAACGGACAGTAAGGGGTCGGTGTGCGTGTCACGGTGCTACGCGCCCGGATCAGCCGCCTCATGGCCTAGTGGCGGTCGCGGTCAGCCGAGGAAGGACAGCCGCACGGTGCGCTCGGGGTTGTCCCGGTTGGTGTCGACCAGCACCACCGACTGCCAGGTGCCGAGCGCGAGCGCCCCGCCGATCACCGGCAGGGTCAGGTGCGGCGGCACGATCGCGGGCAGCACGTGGTCGCGGCCGTGCCCGGGGGAGCCGTGCCGGTGCCGCCAGCGGCCGTCCGCGGGCAGCAGGGTGCGCAGGGCTTCCAGGAGGTCCTCGTCGCTGCCGGCGCCCGTCTCGATGACGGCCAGGCCCGCGGTCGCGTGCGGGGTGAACACGTTGAGCAGCCCGTCCCGCTTGCGGGCGGCCTCTGCCAGGAACTCCGCGCAGGCCGCGGTCAGGTCGTGGACGGTTTCCGACGTGCCGGTGACGACGTCGAGGGTCCGGCTGGTGAAGGTGTCTGCCATTCCTCCATCGTCCCGCCGCACCGGCCGGAGGGCGGCGGGGGCGCGCCCCGCCGTGCGGCCGTTCCGCTGAAATCCGGCCGCCCCGCGCATCGTCGGGGGCCCGGCCGGGCAGCCAGCCACCGTGGTGCCGTTGACGCCCTCGTCGTAGAAGGCCCGGCCCACCTTCTCCACCCACGGCATGTAGGTGAGCTCCTTGACGGCC
>NZ_JBEZLV010000092.1:0-6722 GCF_040652335.1 Streptomyces sp. NPDC048270 | reverse complement strand
CGTTGATCTCCAGGGGCCAGGGAATGTACAAAATTCTGCAGTGTCTCCTTGCCCCATTTCCTCGATGGCATTTCCCTATTAGCCGCAATGGCGGCTAGCTCCCAGTCACCGCTTGCCGCAACTTCAAGGAACCACATCAGTTGATCACCTTTCGTTCCTCGCGGTCCTACTCCGGAGCCCGCGGATATCCTATGGAACATCCGCCCCTGCAGCGGTGTGTGCAAATTTCGACAGAATATGCCCCTTCGTGCACACTCCTTGCTCGAACAGCACATAAGAGCTTGTAACAGGATCTTGATGAGATGTCCTGGTCAGCCGTGACCGGTGTGACGATTCAGCCGTTCGGGATGGTGTGAGTACTCGGCCGTGGATCGTGGACGACAACTTGTGGGCACTGATCGAGCCGCTGCTGCCGCCTTGGCCGGCGAGGTCACCGGGGCCGCGGCCGGTGGCTGACCGGCTGTGTCTGCAAGGCATCCTGTACGTGCTCTGCATCGACATCGCCTGGCAACTCCTGCCACCTGAGCTGGGCTTCGGCTTTGGGCAAACCTGTTGGCGGCGCCTGGAGCGGTGGCAACAGGCCGGAGTCCTCGACCAGTTGCACCGCATCCTGCTCGCCGAGCTGCACGCGGCCGGCCAGCTCGACTGGTCCAGGGCGTGCGTGGATGGCTCCCACATCCGCGCGAAAAAAAGGGGGGGGCGCCGACACCGGTCCGTCGCCGCTCGACCGGAGGAAGACAGGCAGCAAACACCACCTGATCTGCGACGGACACGGCACCCCGCTCAAAGTCATCACCACCGAGGCCAACGTCAACGACGTCACCCAGACCCCCGCCCCAATCGACGGCATCCCACCGGTGGCAGGCCGCCCCGGCCGCCCCCGCCGACGTCCCAACTCCCTGCTCGGGGACAACGGCTACGACTCCAACCCCAACCGGCGAGCTCCGCTGCGTCGTCGAGCAGACCTTCGCCCTGCTCCACCACTTCAAACGACTCGCCGTCCGCTGGAAACGCCGCACCGAACTCCACGACGCTCTCGTCTCCCTCGCCTGCAGCCTCATCTGCTGGCGACGCCTCAAGCGAGCCCAACCATGATCGATAGCCGCGATGGGCCCATCCCATCTATCACAAGTAAAGTGGGACGCTGGCACACCGCCCCCGCACATCTGCGGCCCACCAGGCCTTCGCGTGCTGGTTACGGACCTACGAAAGCCCGGCCCGTAGCCAGCACCTCGGCCGATGCATGGCTTCGCCCATTTCGACTGCAGGGCCTCGTGGCAGGACAGGCCGCCGTCGAGGGTGCTGCCAAATGAGTGGATACGCCGTCCCTACCGGAGGACAAGATTCCTATCGTCATGGGCGATAGGCGCTTGAGTGTTGTTGGGGTCGTACAACGTGACCGAGACAAGCACATTGGTGTTGGGGGTCCAGATGCCTCTGGCGGCAGGCACATCGAGGACGGCAGTGTGAGAGACGCCGTCGCACCTGAGAGGGGACAGCGTGGTGCCGACGCCGAAGGGCCCGGTGCCCACAGGAGCTCCGTAGACTGCGGCATCGATCCTGGAGGTTGGCGACGTTCCAACTGGGCAGGAATAGCTGGCCACCACGTTAAGGTTATTGGTCAACGGAGCGATGATCGCCGTGAGGATTTCGACGTCGGGGACCTGTGCGTCACCGACCTCCGTGTCCCCTGATTGCGCCGTCGACGTGGCGTTCGCGGTGGCCGTCGCGGGACCGGAACCAACGGAGACAGCGGTGGCCGTGGCGACGGAAGCCGCTGTCACAGGGTCGACGTCCTGGGCCGCAGCCGTACCGACTGTCGCCGGCAGGACACCGGCCATGGTTAGAGCTAGAACGGTGAAAGTAGCGCGAAGACGCATTGCAGGGAGCCTTTCCACGTAGCGAGCCGTCACTCGGCGGCTCTCAGCCAGATACCTATCATCAATTACGAGCGAAATGCATCAAAGCGCAAGGATTGCGGCACACTTCATATTGTCTGCTATTTTCTGAAGCGTTATCGAGTCCCGTATCGCGAGCGGTCGGCGGCAGGCGGGCCTGACGCCTTCTCAGCTGGCGGGATGAGTCGGATTCGTCAGATGTGGCGCGCCCTAACTAGCTCATGCATGGTTAGCGGTAGACGTTGGGTCGGCCGCTGATCAATGGATCGGACAGCGGCTCGTGCACGATCATCAGTGACCGGAGGATCACAGGCTTGTCAGCCGACGTGCTCGCCGCACTCGTTGGCGCGTTAGGTCCGTTAGGTCCGTTAGGTCCGTTACGACGTGAACGGCGCTAGGCCCTGTATTGAGTCGTGATCGGTTTGCCGGATCTGCCCTCGCTGTGAAGGTGGATCCGGTAGTCCGGTACGCATGACGCGTGCGCAATTGACAGACGATGAATTGGGATTCGTCGAGCCGTATCTGCAGATCGGCGAGTAGGGCTCGTACCCCGAGCGGCTGCGGCAGCAGTTCGAGGGCGTGATCTGGAAATTCCGCTCGGGAGCTCAGTGGCGGGAGATGCCGGACCGGTTCGGCGCCTGGTCCACGGTGCACAACCGGTTCAGGCAGTGGAGGGACGCCAGGGTCTTCGAGGCGATGCTGGAAGGTGTGATCGCCGAGGCGGCTGGGCGGGGACGGATAGATATGTCGCTGGTCAGCGTGGACTCCACGACGGTCCGGGCCCATCAAGATGCGGCCGGAATGCATTTGGAAAAGGACGTTCTGGACGCTCTGGAGAAGGCCGCGGTCGAGGCGGAGGCAGGCCGACAAAAGGGGGCGACACGGCGGAACAAGACGGACACGGCGGCACCGGGGATCCCGACCGGGCCGAGCGGCGGCGCGTCCGGCGACGGCGCAAGCTCCGTCTGAAAGCAGCTCTGCTCGGCGCTCACGAGGCGGACAGACCAGCAAGATCCACCTGGCGGCCGACCGCCACTGTCGGCCCCTGGCCCTGGTCCTGACCGCAGGGCAGGCTGCGGACAGCCCCCAGTTCATCCCCGTGCTCAAGAAGGTCCGGGTCCGCGGGCCCGCCGGACGTCCCCGCACGCGGCCCGGCGCGGTCGCCGGGGACAAGGCCTACTCATCCCGCGCCACCCGCGCCTATCTGCGCAAACGCAACGTCAAGGCGGTCATCCCGGAGAAGAAGGACCAGGCCGCCAACCGCAAGAAGAAGGGCTCCAGACGCAGCCGGCCCGTCAGTCACGATGCGTACCTCTACAAGGAGCGCAACACCGTCGAGCGCCTGATCAACAAGCTGAAGGCATGGCGAGGTATCGCTGCCCGGTACGACTGTGAGGATGTTGGGGTGCCGCTTCGGACGGTGGCCTGACCCGCGTTACGACTGGCCCTGGTGCCTTGGTTTTGATCTGTCGGCCACTGTCGCGAGCGGCATTCGCTGCCGCTGGACCGGCGGGCGGTCCCGATAGGGGCCTTCGCGAGAGGCACCGTCACAGTCCTGACCGCCCTGACCGATCCAGCGATGACCGCCCCGCTTCCCTTGGCTGCAGGAGACAGGTGACCGTGACCAGGATGACCCAGCCCTCCCCTCTGGACCAATGCGACCCCGACATCGTGCTAGGTGTCGACACCCACAAGGACGTCCACGATGCCGCCGTGGTCACGGCAGCCGGCGCCTTCGTCGAGAGCCGGAGCTTCCCGACGACCGCCGAAGGCTATGAGCAGCTACTGGCCTGGGCCCGGACACTGGGCCACCTCAGCCAGGCCGGGGTGGAGTGCACAGGCTCATACGGCGCCGCACTCAGCCGATACCTCCACAGCCAGGGCATCACCGTCTTCGAGGTGAACCAGCCCGACAAGGCCACCCGCCAGCGCCGCGGCAAGAGCGACATCAACGACGCCGAGGCCGCAGCCCGCGCAGTGATCACCGGCAGAGCGACCGCGACAGCGAAGGCTGGCGACGGGCCCGTGGAGATGCTCAGGCTGTTCAAGATGGCCAAGGCCTCCGCAATCAAGTCCCGGGCTCAGGCGATCAACCAGCTCAAGGCCGTTCTCGTGGCCACCGACCCCGAGCTCCGCGAGTCTCTGGCCGGCCTGAGCAACCCCAAACTGATACGCGCCTGCGCCAGACTCGACTGCTCGGCCCCCGGAGCGGCCGGTGCCGCCGCCCACACGCTGGGGCTCCTGGCCCGGCGGATCCAGCACCTCACCGAAGAGATCGAAGACCTCACCACGCGGATCAGAGACGTCATCACGCAGCACAACCCGCAGCTCCTGGCCTGCTATGGAGTCGGCCCCGACACCGCCGCGACGCTTCTGATCGCAGCGGGCGACAACCCGGAACGGCTCCGCAGCGAGTCATCGTTCGCAGCCCTCTGCGGCGTCAGCCCAGTCGAAGCCTCCTCAGGGAAAACCCAGCGTCAGCGCCTCAACCGCGGCGGAAACCGGCAGGCCAACTCGGCCCTCTACACCATCGTGCTGGCCCGTCTCCGATGGGACACTCGCACCCGCGGATACACCGACAGGCGCGTCTCCGAAAGCAAGACCCGACGCGAAGCACTCCGCTGCCTCAAACGCTACGTCGCACGCGAGATCCACCGCCTCATCACCCGCACCACCACCCACGTCCTGGCGGCTTGACATCCATAGGGGCATCAAAACCCCGGACAGCCATCTCGCCGGACTCCACCTACGTGCCGCCGTGATCTGGATCAAAGACCTCACCCGAACCACCCAGTGATCACGACTCAATACGCTCAGTACTCGGCCGTGGATCGTGGATGACGACTTGTGGGCACTGATCGAGCCGTTGCTGCCGCCCTGGCCGACGAGGTCACCGGGGCCGCGGCCGGTGGCTGACCGGCTGTGTCTGCAAGGCATCCTGTACGTGCTCTGCAACGACATCGCCTGGCAACTCCTGCCGCCTGAGCTGGGATTCGGCTCGGGGCAGACTTGCTGGCGCAGGCTGGAGTGGTGGCAACAGGCCGGCGTCTCTACCGCGACCTCCTGGTCCGCGCACACATCCAGCTCGGAGGACCGATCGTGATCGTCTGGGACAACCTCAACACCCGACCGCCGGGCTGAAGCGATATGAAGCCGAGCACGACTGGCTCACCACCGTCCTGCTACCCGCATATGCGCCCGACCTGAACCCTGTCGCGGCCGTCTGGTCACTCGTACGCAGAGCCATGGCCAACACCGCCTGCAACACCCCCGACGACCTCGATCGCATACTCCGCCGGATCCAGCTCCAGCCCCGCCTGATCGACGGCCGCCTCACCGCCACCCACATGACCCTTACACCACCGACCCCACCCTGCAATCCTCAGTAGCCGGGCCCGGAGGCCAGGGCCCTCATTGCAGGACCGCGAAAAAGATTACGGGGGGCAGAGGTCTTGGGCATGTTTGCCCGAGGTGGACGGTAACTCGTTCGGGAACGCTCAGTCTGCAGGCCAATGTTGCGTCGCGGGCACTCAACATCCCGACCAGGATGCCCAGTTCCGCTATATCAAAGACCAGGCCAGAGAACATACGGGCGCCGGTGATCCGGTGATCAGGTGGATACCAGGAAGAAGGAGCTGGTCGACTGGTGCAAGAATCGGGAGCCCGGCCCTACAAGACCGTTGATCTCCTGGACCCCTGAGGGAGCGGACATGGCGATTCCGTACGCAATCGCAATCTACGACCTCGCCGCGAACGCCGGCTGGGTCAGCGTCGGGACCGACCGGTAGCTCTGCATCACGGAATTCCAGGCGTACCTCAAGAGTCCCGTTCTATGCCAGGTGCGCAATCATGCCCGCCCAAAATCACCCGCTCGCACGCAGTTCGTCAGTGGTGTTTCGCAATTCCTTTAGTTGCCATACAATCTCCCCATGGCTCAGAAAATCGTAACCATCTACACTGACGACCTCACTGGCGAGGAAACCCAGGAAGCTGCAACCCACACCCTCGCCCTCGACGGGATTGAATACGAGATCGACCTCGCTCCCGACAGCTACGACAGGCTACTGGAAGCAGTTGCCCCTTTCACTTCTGTGGGTCGCAGGGCAGGACGGGTAACCCGAGTGAAGGCAAGCACTTCCCGCACCCCGAGGACGATCGGGGACACCGCCGAGATTAGGGCCTGGGCGAAGGCAAATGGTCTACAGGTAAACGACCGCGGCCGAGTCCCCAAGAACGTCCGGGAGGCCTACAACGCTGCCGAGTAGCACGACCGGTCCGTACCCGCATCCAGCGTACGAGCTAACAACAAGATCACGATTTGGCTGGTTAGGGTGTCGCCGGCAGATGAAGCTGCACGCTAAGACACCGTTTCTTATGGCGTGATCGTTCGTTGAACCGTGCATGACGGATTTGGTTGAGCGCTTGGTACCGGATGAGTTATGGGTGTTGTTCCGGCGGGTGGTGCCTCCGACGGAGGTGATACGTCCGCAGGGTGGCGGCCGACGGCGGGCGGGTGACCGCGAGGCCCTGGCCGCGATCGTCTTCGTGGCGACCTCGGGCTGCACCTGGCGGCAGCTCCCGCCGGTGTTCGGCCCGAGCTGGCAGACGGTCTACCGACGCTTCGCCCACTGGAGCCGGGCCCGGGTCTGGGCCCGGCTCCACCGCGTCATCCTCGACGAACTCGGCGCCCGCGGGGAACTCGACTGGTCGCGCTGCGCGATGGACTCCATCAGCATGCGGGCCGCAAAAGGGGGCCGTTGACGGGACCGAATCCGACCGACCGCGGCAAACCCGGATCGAAAATCCACCTGATCACCGACCGGA
>NZ_JBEZLV010000091.1:0-6801 GCF_040652335.1 Streptomyces sp. NPDC048270 | reverse complement strand
GCCCGCGCAGCCGGGGACGAGCGCCGCGGCCGCGGTCAGCAGGGCCGCCGCCGTGAGGGTGGACGTGCGGTTCGGGTACACGGTGCTCCTGACGCGGTGCGCGTACGACGTGTTCGAAACGGGTGCGGGGGGCTAGGGGTGCTCCGGAACCGGCTGCCTCTCGCCGGCGCGCAGCCGGCGGCGGGCGGCGTAGCCGGCCAGGCCCACGGCGATCAGCAGGGTGCCGCCGTTGAACAGCGGCGTGGCCCAGAACTGCGCGCCGAGCTGGCCGATCCCGGCCAGGCCGACGGCGAGGACGGCGACGGCCACGACGGTGCCCAGCGCGTTGGCGCGGCCGGGTCTGATCGTGGTGGAACCGAGCAGGGCGCCGACGAAGGCGGGCAGCAGGTAGTCCAGGCCGACGCTCGGGTTGCCGGTCTGCTGCTGCGCCGCGAGGAGGACCCCGGCGCAGCCGACGACCAGGCCCGATCCGGCGAAGGCGTACACGGAGTAGGTGCGCGTGGGGATCCCGATGACGGCGGCGGCGCGCCGGTTGGAGCCGATGACGTACAGGTAGCGGCCGAGCGGCAGCCGTTCCAGGACCAGCCACAGGACGGCGGCCACGGCGAGCACGTAGAAGGCGGGCAGCGGCAGGCCGAGGAACCGGGAGTCGTACAGGCCGGTGAAGGCGGCGGGCAGGCCCTCGGGGCCGGGCACGATCCGGCTGCCGTCGGTGATCCAGCCGGTGACGGCGTACATCATGCTGCCGGTGCCGAGCGTCGCGATGAAGGAGTCGATCTGCCCGAACTCGACGATCACGCCGTTGAGTACACCGGCCACCACGCCTCCGCACACGACCACGAGGCAGGCGAGGGGCCAGGACCAGCCTGCGTTGACGATGAGCTGCAGCACCATGACGTGGGCCAGGCCGAGACCGTAGCCGAGGGACAGGTCGAACCGGCCGGTGGCGATGGGGATCGTCGCCGCGAGCGCCAGGACGGCGGGGATCGACTGGTTGGAGAGGATCGAGAAGACGTTGTCCCGGGTGGGAAAGGTCTGCGGCAGCGCCAGGGAGAACACCAGGAAGAGCAGGGCGCCGAGGACCGGCAGGCCGTAGGCGCCGATGTGGTGCCCGCGCAGGCGGCCCCGTACGGAGCGGGGCGGGGGGGAGAGGGTCATCGGCTCGTCGCACCTCCGGTGATGGGAGGCATGGCCGAGGCGGTCCGGGTGAGTTCGGCGACGGTCAGGGAGGCGCCGGACAGCTCGGCCGCCACCGTCCCGCGGACGAACACCAGGGCGCGGTGGCACAGGTCCGCGACCTCTTCGAAGTCGGTGGACAGGAGCAGGACCGCCAGGCCGGAGGCCACCGCCTCGTCCAGCAGCCGGTGGATCGTGGCCTTCGCGCCGACGTCCACGCTGGCGGTCGGCTCCTCGAGGACCAGCAGGCGCACTTTCCCCGCGGCCCACCGCCCGACCATGACCTTCTGTTGGTTGCCTCCGGACAGGGTGGCGATCGGCACCTCGCTGTCGCGGGGGTGTACGGAGAACCGGTCGATCAGGGCGGTGGCCGCCGCGCGCTCGCGCCGGGGGCTGATCCAGTGCCACGCCGGCAGGCCGGCGGCCCGGGGGTTCGCCAGGAAGTTCTCCCGTACGGTCAGTTCGGCGGCGCAGCCCTCCTCCTGGCGGTTGCCCGCGACGAAGCCGACGCCGGATCCGAGGGCCGCGGCGACGGTGTGCGGGCGGTACGGGCGCCCGTCCAGCAGGGCCCGCCCGCAGAGCACCGGCCGGGCCCCGGCCAGGGCGCGGCCCAGCTCCGCGTGCCCGGCGCCGGTCAGGCCGACCATGCCGAGCACCTCGCCCCGGCGCAGGTCCAGGCTGACCGGTCCGGTGGACGCGGTCCGCACTCCGTCGAGGCTCAGGAGGGGCGGGCCGGCGGCCGGGGACGTGCGCGGCGGGCGGGCGGCCGGTTCGCGGCCCACGACGGCGTGCACCAGCCGGGCCGGGCTGTGACCGGCGAGCGGGCCCCGGTCGGCGATGCGGCCGTCGCGCAGGACGGCGAAGGTGTCGGCGACCCGGTACACCTCGTCGAGCCGGTGGCTGACGTAGAGGATGCCGTGCCCCCGGTCGCGCAGGGCGTGCAGGACGTCGAACAGCCGGGCGCAGTCCGCGGCGGGGAGGGTGGCGGTCGGCTCGTCGAGGACGATGAGGCCGGCCCGTGTCGCCAGGGCGCGGGCGATGGCGACCAGCGAGCGCTCGGCGGGGGCGAGGTCGGCGATCCGGGCGTCGGCGTCCAGGTGCCCGGCGACGGTCTCCAGGGCCGCGGCGCAGTGCTGCCGGGTCCGCCGCCAGGAGATCAGCCCGGCGCGGCGCGGGTAGCCGGTGCCCAGGGCGATGTTCTCGGCCACCGTCATCCACTCGACGAGACCGAGGTCCTGGTGGATGAACGAGATGTTCCGGGTGGCGGCTGGGGAGCCGAGCGGGTGCCCGCTCACCGTCACCTCGCCCTCGTCGGCGTGGTGGACCCCGGCGAGCACCTTGATGAGGGTGGACTTTCCGGCCCCGTTGGGACCGAGCAGGGCGAGGACGCTGCCCCGGTGGAGGTCGAGGTCGACCGAGGCCAGGGCGAGGGTCCCGCCGAACCGCTTGCTCAGGCCCCGGACGCGCAGGAGGGGCTCCGCGCCGGAGCGCGAGGGGGGACTCGGCGAGGTGCCGGGAGCGTCGTGCACAGACTTCTCCGGGGGTCGGCCTCCGAGTTCTTCCCGACTACAGGGGGATTCTACGGGTATGTATGCCGCATTTCCGGTATATCGCTCGTAGGCGCCGGTTCAGGTCACGCCGCGGCCAGGGCGCACTCGGCCCAGATGACCTTGCCCTCGGTGGTGTAGCGGGTGCCCCAGGCCTGGGCGAGCTGCGCGACGAGGAACAGTCCGCGGCCCCCCTCGTCGGTGAGGGCCGCGTGGCGCATGCGCGGGGCCGTGCTGCTGGTGTCGTGCACCTCGCAGATCAGGGTGCGGTCGTGGATGAGGCGCACCCGGATCGGCCCGGCGCCGTACCGGACGGCGTTCGTGACCAGTTCGCTGAGCAGCAGTTCCGTGGCGAAGGCGGACTCGTCCAGGCCCCACCGGCTCAGCTGGTCCACGGCGGCGTTGCGCACCTCGGAGACCCGGGCCGGGTCGGCGGGCAGGTCCCAGGTGGCGATCTTGTCGGGGCGTACGGCATGGGTGCGGGCGACGAGGAGCGCGATGTCGTCGGCGGGGTGTTCGGGGGCCATGGCCTCCAGGACCGCCCGGCAGGTCTCCTCGGGGGCACGGTCCGGGTGGGCCAGCGCGCGGCGCAGGTTGTCGAGGGCCACGTCGATGTCCCGGTGGCGGTCCTCGACGAGGCCGTCGGTGAACAGGACCAGCTGGCTGTTCTCGGGGAGGTGGAAGGTGACCGACTCGAAGGGCAGGCCGCCGAGCCCGAGCGGGGGTCCGGCGGGCAGTTCGAGGAAGTCCACGGTGCCGTCGGCCCGCACCAGCGCGGGCGGCGGGTGGCCGGCCCGGGCCATGGTGCACTCCTGCGAGGTGGGGTCGTACACGGCGTACAGGAAGGTGGCGCCGACGATCCCGGTGCTGCCGTCGGCGGCCTGGTCCCCGCCCTCCTCGCGGTCGAGGCGCACCATCAGGTTGTCCAGGTGGGTCAGGAGTTCGTCGGGGGCGAGTTCGAGTTCGGCGAAGTTGCGGGCGGCGGTGCGCAGCCGGCCCATGGTGGCGGCGGCGTGCAGTCCGTGGCCGACGACGTCGCCGACGAGGAGGGCGACGCGGGTGCCGGAGAGGGGGATGACGTCGAACCAGTCGCCGCCCACCCCGTGCTCCGCGGGCAGGTAGCGGTGGGCTACCTCGACGGCGTCCTGCTCGGGGAGGCCGCGCGGCAGCAGGCTGCGCTGCAGGGACAGGGCGAGGGTGTGCTCGCGGGTGTAGCGGCGGGCGTTGTCGATGCACAGGGCGGCGCGGGCGGCGAGTTCCTGGGCTAGGGAGCGGTCGTCGTCCCCGTAGGGGGCCGGGTCCTGCGCACGGTAGAAGCCGGCGATGCCCAGGAGGACCCCGCGGGCGAGCAGGGGGACGGTGATCAGGGAGTGGATGCCGTGGGCGAGCAGCAGCTCCGCGTGTTCGGGGTCCTGGGCGATCCAGCCGAAGGCGGCCTTCAGATCGGGCTCCAGTACCGGCTGCCCGGTGCTCAGGCAGCGCATGTGCGGGGTGGTCGGACGGAGGCTGACCGGCCGGCCCACCGGGTAGAACGGGCAGTCCGCGCGGATGCCGTGGACCACCGTGCGGTGCATCTCGGTGGTGGGGTGGGGGGACTCCTCGCCGCGCAGGACGGCCTCGGGCATGTCGATGGTGACGAAGTCGGCCAGGCGCGGAACCGCGATCTCGGCGAGTTCCCCGGCGGTGCGGCTCACGTCCAGGGTGGTGCCGATGCGGTTGCTGGCCTCGGCCAGCAGCTCCAGCCGGCGTCGTGCCGCGACGGCGTACTTGCCCACTTCCGGTTCGCCCACCAGCACCAGCCCGCGGACCGTGGCCCGGGCGGACTCCTCGGCGCCGGGCCCGGGGGCCGGGGCGCCGGCACCGGCGGCGGGGGCCGGGGACGGGGCGGAGGCGGAGGTGTGGGGCGGGGCGGAGGTGTGGGGTGAAGCGGAGGTGTGGGGCGGGGCGGGGGCGTGCCGCTCCGGTTCGCCGGGGAGGAGCACCTCGATGACGACGCCCTCCACGCCGGTGGTGCTCGTCACGGGACGGCTGACCAGGGTGACCGACCGGCCGCGGGACAGCGGCACCTCGGCGACGGCCCGCCGGGCCGAGGACATGAGCTCCGTGGCCCTCTCCTTGAGGGTCATCTGATCGCTCTGCTCCAGCTCGCTCTGGAGCAGCTCGGCCATGCCGATCGGGCACCCGTCGTGGCTCTCCTCGCCGGCCCTGGCGCGGCTCTCGGCGTCCAGGTAGGCGTGCAGCAGGCCGCGCTCGCGCGCCGAACTCTGCTCCATCAGCCGTCTTTCGATGGCCTCGGCCGCCTTGCGCACCACGGGGACCAGGGCCGGGTCCGCGTCGGTGTAGGGGTAGCCGAGGCACAGGACGCCCTCGATGTGACCGTTGAGCTGGTCGCGCAGGGGGATCGCGGTACAGGCGCTCGACTGGGACCGCTCGGCGAAGTGCTCGGCACCGTAGACCTGGCACAGCCGCCGTTCCGCGAGGGTGAGCCCGATGCCGTTCGTCCCGGCGAACCGCTCGGCGAACACGAATCCGGGGACGCTCTGGATCGCGGCGAGGTGCTTGGCCATCGACGTGTCGCCGAAGCGGCGTTCGAGCACGGTGCCGAACCCGTCGGCGAGGCAGATGTTCATCTGGCTGCCCGAGAAGATGGACTGGAGCCGGTCGAGCACGGGCCGGGCGGCGCGGACCAGCCGGCCCTCGGGGTCGAAGTCCTGGGTGAAGGGGAGCTCGGACTGGTCGGGCGACAGCCCCAGCAGCCGGCTGCGCTCCCATGAGCTCAGGATCGGACTCCGCACGATCCCCTCGACGGACTCCACCGATTCGCCGTGCAGGAACCGGTCACGGGACCGTACGGGGCCGATGCGGTCGTCGACGACCCCCATCTCCACCACTTCCCCTCACCGGAACGCTCTCGATCGCCCGATTTGAGTATATTCCTCACCTTTTCGGGTGGGCGGGGGAGCAGGGTGGCCGACAGCCGCCCTCACAGGACCGCGACCGGGTTCACGGGCGAACCCGTACCGCCCGGGACGTTCAGGGGCGCCACCACGAGCAGGAACGCGTACCGGCCCGCCTCGGCGCAGGCTGCGGAAAGCCGCTCCAGATCGAGGTTGTCCAGCAGCGGCACCCCCATCGCGGCGATCGCGAGCGCGTGCACGGGGGAGTGCAGGCCCTCGACCGGCGAGGGCCGGACGTCGCTGTCCCCGTCCCCGCCGAGCAGGCAGATGCCCCGCTCCGCCAGCAGCGGCATGGCGTCCACGTGCCAGCCCGCACTCGCGGAGGCGGGATCCCAGGGCCCGGCCTCCCTGCGGCGCCGGCCGGCGCCCGAGCGCAGCAGCACCGCGTCGCCGTCCCCGATGGCCACGCCGAGCGCCCGCTCCGCGTCCCCGACGTGCTCGGCGCGCACCGCGTGCCCCGGCTCCAGCCACGGGACCCCGAGGGCGGCGGGCAGGTCCAGGAGCACGCCCCGGGTGACCAGGGGGCCCAGCTCCGACACGGCCCCGAACCGGGCTCCCGCGCAGTCCACGGTCTCGCGCGCCGCGCGCCCTTCGTACAGCCGCCCCCGGTAGGCCACGTGGGACAGCGCGTCCAGGTGGCTCACGCCCTTGCCGTGGTAGTCGACGCCGAGGAAGTCCTTGTAGACGGACGGTTCGGGGGCCTCCACGTCACCGAGGTCGGACATGTAGTGCAGTGCGGGCTTCGCGTTGTCCGGGCCGGGCCGGGTGTCCCAGGGCCTGCCCATCGGGACGACCGTGCCGGACCGGACCAGGGCGCCGGCGCTCCGTACGTGGTCCGCCGTCACCCTGTTCCAGGCGCCGCGCCCGGCCGGGTCCCACCGGCCCCAGCTGCGGACCGAGGCGAAGAGCGCGTCGAACTCCCGGCGGGACACGGTGACCCCGGGGGCGGGGCCGGCCGGCGGGGGAGCGGGGTCATCGGCGGGGTAGGAGGAGGTCATGTGTGCTCAGCGCTCCAAGGCTCGGGGGGCCACGGCCGGGACCCCGGGGGCGTCCCGGCTCCCGGCGCAGCATCCTGCCGGGGTGCCGCCGCTCCGCCCGGCACGTCGGCGGCCCGGCGCGCC
>NZ_JBEZLV010000090.1:0-7378 GCF_040652335.1 Streptomyces sp. NPDC048270 | reverse complement strand
GCAGGTGCAGATCGATGAAGAGGAGGTCGGGCTCGCCTTCGGCGCGCCGGACGACATGATCGTCCCAGACCTTCTCCGCGAGTGTCCTACCCATCACGTTCCCCCCGGCTGATGCTCGTTCCTGTCACCTCGCCGACGCTAGGCGGGGCGCTCCCCAAGCCGTCCTTGATCGGTCCTCAAGCACCGACGTGGTAGCGGCGACCGCGACTGCTGCCGCATAGCCGTCGGGCACGGCCACGTCCCGCAGCGCCCAGCCCTCCGGGTACGCCGCAGGCGAGGGACCCGTGCCCAGGTAGTCGATGGCCGTGCTGCGCGACAGACCCGCTCCGGTTCCCTTCAGGTAGGCCTCCTTCCGGGTCCACGCACGGGCCACCGCGGCGGGCCGAAGATCCGGCGCGAGATCCGCCACCTCCGCTGCCTCGGACGGGTGCAGTACTTCGGCCGCGGAGGCAGCGATCTCCGCCTCCGGGACGCGCTCGACGTCGACACCCACGGCCTCGGCGGCGATCGCGATCAGGGCGAGGTCGCCGCTGTGGGACAGGGAGAACCGCACACCGCCGCCCCCCACGGCTTCGGGACGGCCGTGGGGCCCGCCGCACCCCACACAGGGCCGACGGCGAAACCGCACGGCTTCGGGCGCCATCCCCAGGCGCGCCCCGAGCAGCTGACGCAGCGCCACATGCCCGGCGGCATAGGTCCGCCGGTCCACCTCGCGCCGCATGGCGGCCAGCCGTCCGCGCTGCCCCGGATCCAGCAGCCCGGGAGCCAGCCGAAGCGCTAGGTCCCCCGCCACCCGACTGTCGACCAGCCACACGGAGACGGGCAACGCCGGAGACGCCGGCAGGAGCACGGATCGCATCATGCCCCCACCCAAAACCCTGCCGTCCCCAAACCGTCCTCCCCTCCCACCCGGCCGACCCCCCGGCGGCCCCTCCCGACGTATGGGTGGTTGGGCTGCCCAGGTGTGAATGGGTGTGTCGGGGGCACTGGTCGGGCGTCACCGGGGTCCGCGTGGTTGTCCCCGTTCGGGGCCCTGCAGGGGTTCTGATCTTGGCTGTCATGGGGTGACCAGGCTGCTGCCATGGGCTGCAGAGCAGCAGGGTGGGTGCTGCCATGGGATTGCCCATTCCTGTGCGCGCGGCTGGCTCGGGATCTGGACCTCGGCGACCGGGCGAAGACGCTGGAGCAGCTCGGCGTGAACCGGCTCGCGCACGCCACGATGGGGGAGTCGTCAAGGAAGTGCTGCCCGAGACGCAGGTAGGTCTCCTGGTCGGCTCCCGCCAGTGGCCCTTCCCCGCGGCCCGCATGGACCAGATCCGCGACCAGGGCGGCCCGCACTCCTCGGCGCGCACCTGGCCCGCCTGAAGGCCGACACCTCCTGGCAGGACGGCCCCACCTCCACCACGGCCGCCCGTCTCGTGGACGCGACGCTGCGTTCCCTGATGACACCGCCCTCCGCCCCGGCCGGCCCCGACGGAGGCCGCCGTCCCCGCCCACCGGCAGCAGCCGGCACCGGCCAGGGGCGCGGGGCGCACGCGGTGACGGCGGCGGCTCCCCCACCCGGGCGCAAGGCCGGGCGGGGCTGTTCCAGAATTCTGGAACAGCCACCCGCCCCCGCTACCGCGCACGCCGAGTTCGACGAGCGAGAGGGCTCCGGTGCGGTGAGGAGCTTGAGCAGCTGGGGTGTCCCACCGCGGATGTCGCCGGCCGCCGGCTGCTCCCGCGCCGACTGCGCGGCTCGCGGATCAGCCTCCGTAGCGGTGCTGCAGCCACCATGTGAGCAGCGCGATCCCGCCTGCTCCGCTCTGGTAGGCAGTGCCCTGAATAAACGAGCTGAGCGCGATGCTGCGCTGGCGATATACCGCTGCCCATGCCTTCTCTGCATAGCCGATTGCGGTGCGGATGAAGTTCACCGGGTGCCTCCTGATAGCTGCCTAGTTCTCGATTCGCTGCGAATCGAGAACGGAGTCTAGAAGCAATTCAGCGCTCGCGTGCACCGACAAAAAACAGGTCTTTTCCGCCTGGGTGGAAACCGTTAACGGAAGCGATGTCCCAAAGATTTTGCATATGTCTCGGGATTGCTCTGATATCTCCTTGCCCGGTGCCGAACGTGGACAGGCCTGTCCGCGTGATGTCCGGGCAGGTCAGAGGCCTGCGGCCTATACTCCGGGACAGGTGCGCCGGACATCCGTCCCCGCTGTCCTAACAGTGTCCCCGCAGGTCAGAAGGCCTACCGGAAAGTACAGGCGGGACATGGCTGTCCCGGCTGTCCCCTTGTCCGGAACATGGTCCGGACAGTGTTCCGGGGTGTTCGGGCAGTGTTCCCACAGCTCAGAGGGCATGTGAGGCGCACAGGGCGGCCGAGCGTGGTCGGCTGTCCGGAACAACGCGTCCGGACATGTTCCGGATAGTGTTCGGACGATGTCCCGGCAGGTCAGAGGGCTGTGCTCACCGCGCTTGGGGACAGGATCAGAACACTGTGTTCCGTGTCCGGGCAGTGTGCGCACACTGCCCGGACAGTGTCCGGACATGTGTCCCCGATCTGTCCCGGTATTGTCCGCGGCGAGCCGCATAGCGCACGCAAATCTCAGCAACAGAAATCGAATCTTGTTCGGTGACGAGAGTCACTCGGGCGACCGGGAGGTGCTGCAATTGATCGCTGCTCGACAAGCAGGCTGAAACGAATTCAGAAACGACCTCTGTATGCACGGGAGGGACCCTGCTGAGATATGTGTGATGTGGTTGCGGGTATTTAAGACATCGTTTCTTATGGCGTAATCGTTCGTTGCACCGTGCATGACGAATCTGGTTGAGCGGCTGGTGCCGGACGAGTTGTGGGTGCTGTTCCGGCGGGTGGTGCCGCCGATGGAGGTCATACGTCCGCAGGGTGGCGGCCGACGCCGGGCGGGGGACCGCGAAGCTCTGGCCGCGATCATCTTCGTGGCGACCTCGGGCTGCACCTGGCGGCAGCTACCGCCGGTGTTCGGCCCGTGCTGGCAGACGGTCTACCGACGCTTCGCCCAGTGGAGCCGGGCCCGGGTCTGGGCCCGGCTCCACCGCGTCATCCTCGACGAACTCGGCGCCCGCGGGGAACTCGACTGGTCGCGCTGCGCGATCGACTCCGTCAGCATGCGGGTTGCAAAAGGGGGCCTCTGACAGGGCCGAATCCGACCGACCGAGGCAAGTTGGGATCGAAGATCCATCTGCTCACCGACCGGAACGGACTGCCGCTGTCGCTGGGCATCTCCGCAGCGAACATGCATGACAGCCAAGGCCTTGCACCGCTCGTGCGGGGCATCCCACCGGTCCGCTCACGCCGAGGCCCACGACGGCGACGACCGGCGAAACTACACGCCGACAAGGGCTACGACTACGATCACCTGCGTCGATGGCTCCGCAAACGCGGCATCCGCCACCGCATCGCCCGTAAAGGGATCGAGTCCTCACAGCGGCTCGGCCGCCACAGATGGGTTGTTGAGAGGACCGTGTCCTGGCTCGCCGGCTGCCGTCGGCTCCACCGCCGCTACGAGCGCAAGGCTGAACACTTCTCGCCTTCGCCGGCATAGCCGCAGCCCTCATCTGCCACCGCAGACTCGTCCGTGTGGACGGGCGGGAACAGTCAGCGTGAGGCCCCGACACTGGCGACCCAGACACCGAACGGCATGATCTCCGGCTCAGTCCCGGTCTTCACCGAGACGCTCTGCACGTCGTCCAGTTCCGACCAGGCGATGCAGCCTGGCGCACTGTCGGCCAGAAAGCCCTCGACAATCGGACTGAGGTCGTCGGAAGTCACATAAGTACCAGTGAACGGCAACGCATCCGGGGGTACAGAACCGGTCGAGCACCGAAGCAGCCGGGCCTGTTCGTCGTGCCACACGTAGAACGTCGCCACGCCGGGAAAGCCCTGATCCCGAAGGCGTTCCCGGATGGCAGCAGCAGTCCGCTCGAAAGCAGCCACCACCGCGGCGACGGACAACGAACTCCTGTCCTCGTCCGCCGTACTCAGCGACCAGGTGTTGGTCTCCCACTCCACCCGCCGGTCCGCCGGCTCCAGGATCAGAGGCTCGGCCGACACCTCAGCAATCCACGTCAACAGCACCACAGCAGTATCCTGCACAGCTCGGCCCGCGAAGCACCAAAAGAAACAACCTCTTGGCGGGCCCAGTCGACGCCCAGCTCGGCGAGGGCTTCGAGCTGCGCGGCGTCGAGCCTGTCGCGCCGCTGGCGCTGGTTGGCCAGCCACACCCCCGTGCGGTGCTCACTGTCGTCCCGGAGGTGCTCGACGTGCGACCGCCCCGGAACACCCCCGCCCTCCCGCTCCAGGTACTGCGCGAGGTCCTGGACGCCCTTGTGGAAGGCCTCCGCGCCCCGCCCGGACTTGGTTGTCGCGACGGCCTTCGCGGGCGCCTGGCGTCCCCGTACGATCCGCGCCGGGGTGATGCCAAGCGCCTCGAGCCGGGCCTGCTACTCGGCGTTCAGCCGGGCCCAGTCCCGCCGTTGGGTGGCGAGCCAGCGGCCGATGTCCTCGCCGTGCCGGGTCACCCCGGCGGTGATGCCCTTCAGGCGGGCGCCTTCGTCTAATGCGGTGACCGGAAAGGTTCACCGGGTTCGATCGGCTGCTGGCAGGATCGGTTTGTGGATCTTTCCGAGGGCCTGTCTGGCTGGACTGATTGGGACGGTGCGGCCTTCGTGGTGGGCCGCTCGTTGGGGATCTTTGACGAGTCTGTGACGTTCACGCAGGTCAAATGGGTGTTCTGGACAGACAACTCGTTGGGGAACGCGCTTCATGAGGTGCTTCTTCAGCTGGTCGCTGCGGGAGTGCTGGAGCGAAGGGACGAACCGGACGAGCAGTTCCATTGGAAGGGGCGGTGACGTCAGGCCGCGGTTGGTAGAGGTCTGCCGCCCCAGCGGAGGCCTCGTTCGCTGCGGATGCGTGCGCGTTCGCGTCGTTGGGCTGCCAGGACGTCGGGGTGGCGGGCGTTCTGGTTGCGCCAGCGCAGGTAGGCGTGCAGGGCCCGGGTCTGGACGGTGTGGTTCGGGTGGTGGGAGTTGGCCAGGGTGAACTGCCGTAGTGGCCCGAAGTGGGCCTCAATGGGGTTGGCCCAGGACGCGTAGGTGGGGGTGAAGCACAGCTCGACCTTGTTCTTCGCCGCCCACCTGCGGATCTTCCAGTTCAGGTGGGCGGAGAGGTTGTCCAGGATCACGTAGATCGGGCCGCCGTCCGGACGGGCCGCGCGGATCGACCGCAGGGCGGCCCAGGTGTGGTCGATGCCCTTCCGGCGCCGGTTGACACCCCACATCTGGTCGTCGCCGACCGAGTAGCAGCCGTGGAAGTAGGTGATGCCGTGCGTTCGCCGGTAGGTGGCCGGCAGCCGGTCGGGGCGGCCTTGTTCGGCCTAGCAGGAGCCGGCGGTCGGGCGGATGCCCAGCGGGCCGAACTCGTCGAAGGCGAAGGTGCGGTCCGGGCGCTCGTTGATCGCGTACTCGACCCGGTCCAGCTTGGCGTCGAATGCCGGGTCCCGTGATTCCTTCCAGGTCTTCGTGCGCTGGGAGGTGTTCCCGCGGCGGGCCAGTAAGCACCGCAGGGCCTCGCGGCCGATCCGGACGGGCCGGGCGATGTTGGTCGCAGGTGGTCGGCGAGTTTGCGGATCGACCAGCGGGTGAAGGGCTTGCCCAAGACGGTGGGGCGGGTGGTGGCCGTCTGGATGACGAAGTCCTCGTCGTCACGGTTCAGCAGGCGGGGACGGCTCCCCGCCCACTGAGGGTTGAGGCATGCGAGCCCGATCTCGTTGAAGCGGTGGATCACGTCCCGGACGGTGTCCTCGTCTGCCTGGACCAGCCGCGCGATCACCGGGACCGTGCTGCCGCCGGCCGAGGCCAGCAGCATCGTCGCCCGCCGGAACCGCACGGAGCTGGTATTTCTCCGCCGCACATGTGCTGGAGCTTTTGCCCCTCCTGCTCCGTCAGCCTCCGGACTCTGACCGGTGGTGCCATCCCGTCTTCCCCGTTGGTTGGAAGCGACCTCGCTTCCAACCAACACAACGAGCAACCCGGTGAACCTATGCGGTCACAGCACTAGGAGCTGGGCGAGGTAGGCGCAGTGCCGCTGCCAGTCCACCGTCCACCCGCGCTCGCCCGGGTTCCAGTCCTCGTCGATCGTTGTCGGCGGTCAGTGAAAGTGAGCAGTCGTCAAGGCTCCGACCTGGGGTTGTGCAGTTTGGGTGAGCGGGTTTGGTGATGGGTCGGCTTACTGAATCTGCGCAGCATCGGAGTTCGTTGGTCTTCTGACCTGCGGGTGTTCTCTGCCTGGCCGGCGCTGCGCAGGTTGGTTTGGGACTGTGGAGTTTCACTGGTCGTCGACAATGGCACCGTCGGCGGAGAGCTCGGGCACCCATCCTGTGATCCCATATTTCATCCGTAAGGCGTTTTGAATCACGGGTTGGGTGTCTCGGCTGGCATTCCTGGTGTCTTGTGGAGCTGGTCCAGGGAGGAGCGATGTGGGTCTGTGGGATCAGTCTGGTTGCTGTTGGGTTCCGGAGGAAATTCGTTTGTCTGTGGGGTGGGGGTTGGGGTGGCATACGCGGATGAGTAGAAATGCGCAGGTCATCGTGTTGGCGATGTACGAGGACGAGGCGATGGAGCCTTTGACTCGGTTCGACGAGGCGCGTACGTGGAGTGGCCGCTTTATACCGATCGAGGACTGGTTCACGGGGGGTTGGGCCATCGAGTTCGTTAGGTGGCGAGGGCGCTATGGGGTACTGCGGGACTTGGAGTCGCTGCCCTGGAACAGGCCGGAGTGTGTGCAGGTGCTGCTCCACGATGAGGATGACGACTGCTTCGCCTTGTGGATGTTCCGCGATGGGGTCCTGGTCGAGGTGGGTATTCCGGGTACTCAGCGGTTCCATACCCCGAAGGCGGAGTGGGAGACGGATCCTCACCCGGGTGTTCTTCTGCGGACTGATCAAGGTGAGGTGGAGCTTAGGCATTCACCGGAGCATGTGCAGGACCCGCGGTTGGCCTGGTAGCGGTCACTTTCCGAGGACGACTGGCTGCGCTCGACCAGATTGGGTGAGTCCCTGCTGCCGGCGCCCGCGGAGCGGGCTGGTCCTGGAGGCGGAGCCGGAAGGGCCGGGGTGGGGGAGCGGAGCGGACCCGCCCAACGGGCCCGTAGGCCAGGACCCCGTGAAACGGGGTCACCCAGGCCTGCGGAGCAGGCTGTTCGGGGGTGAAGCGAAGCGCAACCCCCGAACAGTCCGGAGCGCAGCGTAGGACCACCGGCCCGAAGGGCCGGCCCCGAGGGCGCGAAGCGCCCTCCCGCTGAGCGAAGCGAAGCGGTTCGTTGGCACAGCGCGCAGCGCTGTGGGACCCGCTCCGCGGG
>NZ_JBEZLV010000089.1:0-7419 GCF_040652335.1 Streptomyces sp. NPDC048270 | reverse complement strand
ACACGAACGGGCTGCTGCGTCAGTACTTCCCAAAGGGCACTGATCTCTCACGCTGGTCGCCCACAGACCTCGAAGCCGTCGCCATGGCGATCAACGACCGCCCTCGCAAGATCCTCGGCTGGCGGACACCCGCCGAAGTCTTCGAGGAACAACTTCGCTCGCTGCAACAGCTCGGTTGCACCGACTGGTTGAACTCGCCCAATACACTTCCGCCGCCTACAACAGCCTGTGCGACCGACTCGGCGTGGTCCAGTCCATGGGCCGCGTGGGGTCCTGTTTCGACAACGCCGCCGCCGAGGCGTTCAACTCCACCGTCAAGGCCGGGTATACCCACCGGCGCCGCTTCACGACCCGGGTCGAGGCCCGCCTGAAGATCGCGACGTGGATCGCCGACTTCTACAACACCAGACGCCGACACAGCCGAGCCGGCGGACTCCCTCCGGCCGACTTCGAGCAGGAGATCAGTCAGCAACGCGCCCGATCCCGCCAAGGACTCGAGGCCGATAAACGAGGACTCTACGAAACGAGGGGATGGACAGGCTGGAGCCCGCGCCTCAGTGAGCTGAACGACCGGGCTCTTGCCCGCGTCGCCTACGGCGGTGTCACCCGGGACGGCACCGCGGTGGTTTCCTCGCCGGTGAGATCATCGAGGGACCGTCCGGCGGGTTCGATCCGCAAGGCCAACGTGACGAGGAATGCCAGTGCGCAGCTTCCCGCCACGCCGTAGAGCAGGGCGGTCCGCCCGGCACTCGCCAATAGGACGGGAAAAAGGAAAGTGCCCAGTGCGGCGCCCAGCTTGCCGCAGCCGGCGGCGAAGCCATGACCCGCGGCGCGGACGTCGGAAGGGAAGACCTCGGCGGGCAGCGCGAACGTCACCGCGTTGGGGCCCATGTTCATGAAGACGTTGAAGAGCGCGAAGCTGGCGAAGACCATCGCGACATGAGCCGGTGCGGAAGCGGACAGCTGGTCCAATACGGCCAGCGAGCACAGCGCGGCGGTCATCACAGCGAACCCGGCCAGCTGGAGCGGGACGCGCCCCGTACGATCGACCAACAGGATGGCTAGCCCGAACCCGATCACCAGGAACACGTCCAGAACGGCCGTCCCCTCGGTGGAGGCGATGTCGTTGGCGATGAAGGGGGTGCCCGTTCCGTTCAGTGCGAGGCTGGCGAGCAGGGTGGGCGTGAAGATGCCCACCCCGTAGGTCGCGATGTCCATCAGGAACCAGGGGACGGTCGTGAAGACCGTCCGCCGCAAGAGCCGGCGCGAGAACAGCTGCGGTTGAACGAAGGCACGGCCCCCTTCCGGCGGCGGCGCCTGCCGCTCACGGTCCGTCGGCGTCAGCAGGATCGACAGCCCTGTCATCGTCTCACCGACCTCGCGCGCCTCCTGCTCACGACCGTTGCGCGCGAGCCACCGCGGGCTCTCGGGCATGTTCCGGCGAAGCACGATGATGAACAGGGCGGGCACGGCGCCGAAGCCGAGCATGATGCGCCACGAATCGACGTCCGGCAGCAAACGCAGGATCACCACGCCCGTCGCCGCCCCGAGCAGGATGCCCACGGCCTGCAGACTGAAGGCACCGACCAGCCAGCGCCCACGGCTGCGGGCGGGCAGGATCTCGGCCAGGTAGCTCGCCGCGATCGGATAATCCAGGCCCACAGCCACGCCCAGCAGCAGCCGGAAGGCGACCAGGGACCAGGTGTCCCAGGCCGCGGCGCAGGCGAGAGAGAACACCACGAACAGCCAGAGGTCGACCTGGAAGATCCGGCTGCGTCCGATGCGGTCTCCCAGAGGGCCGAGGAGCGCTGCGCCTACGGCGGCTCCGACAATCGCCGAGGCCGAGATCAGTCCCTGCTGGACCGGACCCGTGCCGAAGTCCTTGGCGATGAGCGGACCGGCCACGCCGATGATGAAGAAGTCGAAGCCGTCGAGGAGGATACCGAGACCGGCCAGCAGCCAGAACTTCATGTGCAGCCGCGACATCCGGGCGTTGTCGAGTGCGTGACCGAGAGATACCGGGGTGTCGGCGGTGCGGTCGGAGGCCAGGGGCACTGTGAGCGACTCCCAATCGTCCGTTTGTCGGTGACGGAGCGCGGGCCGTAGCCGGAACTCCGGGCCCGCGGCCGAATTGAGTCAAGGCCACCGACAGGAGCAATTCAACGTGCCACGCAGAGTACCGGTGTATTAGTGCGGGCCCGTTCAGGAAAGGCCCCCATGAGGCGACGGTGACAAGCCCCCGTGCGCCGAGGGGGAGAGTGGACGAAGATGCGGCCGAATGGCTTGTCGGCCAGGAGAAACCGGTCGGGTTCAGCCGCGCGAACTGTCTGCCGCCACCCCTCTATCCGCTTACATAACACACCTTTTCAGATATCAGTTTGACTAGTCATTACGCCGAGTTGTCCCGAAAGATGATGATCGGAGCCAATCCTGATGGCCGCCGACAACCGTCCTGCCGAGGCTGTCTGGAAAGATCGCGTCAAGCTGGTAACAGGATCTTGCTGATATGCCCTGGTCAGCCATGACCGGTGTGATGGTTCGGCCGTTCGTGATGGTGTGAGTAGGGGGCTGCGGATCGTGGATGACGACCTGTGGGCCTCGGTCGAGCCTCTGCTGCCGGTCGCGGACTGGGTATGCCTGCGAGGGCTTGTGGGCGTCCTCTGTAACGGCATCGCCTGACAACTCCTCCCGCCGGAGCTCGGGTTCGGCTCGGGACAGACCTGCTGGCGGCGCGTGGAGCGTTGGCAGCAGGCCGGGGGCTTCGACCAACTGCACCGCATCCTCCTCGCCGAGCTGAACGCGGCCGGCCCCCTCGACTGGTCCGGGGCGTGTGTGGATGGCTCCCACATCCACGCGAAGAAGGGGGCGCCACACCGGTCCGTCGCCGGTCGACCGGCGGAAGACGGGCAGCAAACACCACCTGATCTGCGACGGACGCGGCACCCCGCTGAAAGTCATCACGACCGCGGCGAACGTCAACGACGTCACCCAGACCCTCGCCCTGGTCGACGGCATCCCACCAGTGGCGGGCCGCCCCGGCCGCCCCCGCAGACGCCCGGACGCCCTGCTCGGCGACAAG
This sequence comes from Streptomyces sp. NPDC048270, assembly GCF_040652335.1. Taxonomy (NCBI): domain Bacteria; kingdom Bacillati; phylum Actinomycetota; class Actinomycetes; order Kitasatosporales; family Streptomycetaceae; genus Streptomyces; species Streptomyces sp. NPDC048270. Next base: position 4,340 of record NZ_JBEZLV010000089.1, on the reverse strand, counting down.
GACTACGACTCCAACCCCAACCGCGATGAGCTGCGCAAACACCGGATCCTGCCCGTCATCTCCCGCAAAGGAGCCCGAACATCAAGGGCATGGGCAAACTCCGCTACATCGTCGAGCAGACCTTCGCGCTGCTGCATCACTTCAAACGACTCGCCCTCCGATGGGAACGCCGCACCGAACGCGCTCGTCTCCCTCGCCTGCAGCCTCATCTGCTGGCGACACCTCAACAACCCTCACTCAAGATCGTGTTACGAGCTTTTACCTTGCCATTCCGAAGGTGATCGCCTTCTTCGTTATAGGTCGCAAGGCCCGCAGGATATCATCCTTATGGTCGTTGTGGTATTCTGTAATGAAAATCTTTCCGCTACCGCGGAGAATAGACCCATTCCGCGTAACGGACAGGGTGAACCCTGTGGAGCCGACCCAGCCGGGCACCGTTTTCCCCTCAGGTAGCTGCGCCCGTCGGCTTAGCAGATTAGCGACTGATGAGTAGGCGTCCGTCCCGTGAAAGAAGACCATAGGGCTAGATCGCAAGGCATGGTTTATGATCATGAGGGCGGTGACAGTGCGACACTCCTTCAGGGTCCTGCTATTTTCCGCACAGATAGCGGCATATTTTTTATCTATAGCACGAAGCAGCGTAAATATGTGTTCCCCGAGGGGATTCTCGTCGCGCTCGGCCTCTGCGGCGCGTCGGATCTCCTCCCTCCACGACTCGAGGCCGGGTTCGCCGTAGCTGTCTACCGCGTTCCGACTGCGGAGGACTTCTCTGCGGAGGACTCCCCGCTTCCACTGGTGGGGAGGTGCCTGCTTCGGTACGTCCTGGGGGGGGACTTCCTTCTTTCGCGGGTGGGAGGCTCCCTGCTTCGGCACGTCCTGGCTAGGGAGGGTTCGGCCCCTCGGCTGCTGTTGCTTGGAAACGACACGCTGCCATTCTGGACCGTAGAGCTCTGAGTAAACATGTTCAAGGAGCGTACTGCTAAGGTCGACCCCCTTCTCCTTCAGAGTTAGTAGACAAGGGTCACCGGATTTGTCTATCCGGCCCTCGAGACTGTAGTCCTCGCTCGCCCATCCATGGTCAAGAAATTCATCGCCTAGCGGAGGAAAATCCCCCTTCTGGTTGGCCAGAAAAGCAGGGTACTGCCCGGAGGGCGAGATCGTTACGCGCATCACAGTGAGTGCGAATTTCTTCCGATTGTTCAGCATCTCTTCTGTCAATTCCCGATTCATCTCCCAGATGGCATCCCTGCGATCCCAGAGGAGCTTCTCATACTTTTGAAACTCGCCTGGTTCCTCGGTTTTCTTGAGTGTCGATGCAGAATGCCATTCTGCTAGCGTATCGGCATACCCATTGGCCAGTTCCGACAGGTCGGGCGTTGGAAGGTCGGCTCCATTGATTCTGACTTCGTCGCAGAACTCTTGGAAGCCCTCGAGAATACTGAAATTTCGGGCCGCGTAAATCACGCATCGAAGAAGGAACTCGTCCTCAAATGGCGTGAAGCGGCCATCACGGCATATCGGCTCGAAATCCACATGTGAACTGAATTCCAAGTATGCGTAAAAGGAGCTGCGGACACCGTGACGCTGGGGGATCTTCTGATATCTCGAGAAGTCTCCGGCGGACTGGTCGATTGCGTATAGCACGCACTCTGCGAGAGATTCACGGGGTATCATTGAGGCGTCAGATCCTTCTGTATCGACTGTCTGGCTAACGATTAAAATATCACTATGGCAGCTACCGTGCTCAATTGTTCGAATTTCTACCGGGGGTCGCACGGTCCATGGGGGTGTGATTCAATGCAGTTTGGAGCGCACTTTCGTGCAGCCGATCGGCCTGTACCCTCCTGTCGCAGTTCGCTTCGGGATGCAAGGCGGAGTCGAGATTTCGTCGCTCCTATTGAACACGTAGAGCTCGTAAAAGGATCTTGTTGAGATACTCTCCTGGGCGGGCGTAGCCGATGTGATGATTCGGTCGTTTGTGATGGTGTGAGTACTCGGCCGTGGATCGTGGATGACGGCTTGTGGGCACGGATCGAGCCGCTGCTGCCGCCCTGGCCGGAGCGGTCCGGGGCCGCTGCCGGTGGCGGACCGGCTGTGTCTGCAGGGCGTCCTACACGTCCTACACAACGGCATCGCCTGGTAACTCCTGCCACCTGAACTGGGGATTGGCTCGGGACAGACCTGTTGGCGGCGCCTGGAGCGGTGGCAGCAGACCGGGGCCTTGACCAGCTGCACCGGCTCCACCACGACCTGCGGAACCTGCTGGACGCGGTGCTCTACCTAAGAGGTCGTCTCAACTGACTTGATCGCTAGGCTGGCTGTTGTGATGACGTGGGTGGAGCGTCTGGTGCCGGACGGGTTGTGGGAGTTCTTTCAGCGGGTGGTCCCGGCCGCTCCGGTGCGTCCGCAGGGCGGTGGCCGACGGCGGCACGGTGATCGCGAGGTCCTGGCGGCGATCATGTTCGTGGCCACGACGGGCTGTACCTGGCGGCAGCTGCCGCCGGTATTCGGTCCGTCTGGACCGACCGCCCACCGTCGGTTCACCGAGTGGAGCCGAGCCAGGGTTCGGGGCAAGCTCCACCGCGTTGTCTTGGATGAACTCGGTGCACGCGGGGATCTGGACTGGTCGAGGTGCGCGGTCGACTCGGTGAACATGCGGGCCCTCAAAGGGGGGACCTGACGGGTCCGAATCCCGTAGATCGTGGCAAGAAGGGCTCAAAGATCCACTTGATCACCGAGCGGTCCGGTCTGCCCCTCTCGATCGGGATCTCCGGCGCGAACACTCACGACAGCCAGGGCCTCGAACCCCTTGTCCGCGGCATCCCGCCCATCCGCTCCCGCCACGGACCGCGGCGACGGCGGCCCGGCAAACGCCATGGCGACAAGGGGTACGAATACGACCACCTGCGAAGGTGGCTGCGCTCCCGCAACATCACCCCGCGCATTGCCCGGAAGGGCATCGAATCCTCTCAGCGCCTGGGCCGCCACCGTTGGACCGTGGAGCGAACGGTGGCCTGGCTCGCTGGATGTCGCCGTCTGCACCGCCGCTACGAGCGCAAGGCCGAACACTTCCTCGCGTTCGCCGGCATCGCCGCCACCCTCATCTGCTATCGACGTCTGGACGGGTGAGCCGGATCATGCGACTCCCAGGAAGCCCGGGTCGGCGCCATCGAGCTGAAGGCACGAGTCGCGGCTCAGGCCAAGGAGTTCCGCCATGGGCACCGCGCGACGGCTGGTCGCTTGCAGATTCTGGCGGGCTTCGGCCGACCACAACGGCGGGAAGAACGACAACCCCTGCCGGCCGTCCAGCACGGAGACCTCGCTACGCCAGCCGTCCCACCGCAGGCCTTCATAGAACTCCTGGAGTCCTCCGGAGAAGATCCAAGACAGCCACGCCGAGTGGCCGGCGCCCAATGCCTCCCAGCCGAGCGCATCAGGGGCGAAGTAGAGGATCTCGCCTGGCTCGCCGTCGTGCGCAACCACGAGGCCAGCACCGGGCCGCCATGAGGGATCGAATGTCGAGGGCATCGCGTTGACCTCGGCCAGGCCAGGCAGTCCGGCCTCGCTCGGACTTCCAAAAATCCGAAGCCATCCACCGTCCACGAGCAGACCGCCGCAGTTCAGTACGATGCCGCCCAAATTCGACCGGGCGGAGACCTGCAGCTGCAGCAGGGAGGCTCGGCCTGCCACGGGATCGCCGAGTAGCACCTGAACTGGTACGTCGGTGTCAGCCAGCTCCTGAAGAAGGATCGGCCATGCAGGGTCGTCGACGTTGATCAGTTCATTGTGGTCGCGCATCTCCGCATCGTCGCACCAAGGTCGAGATGCGCAGTCCGCCGGGGCACCCAGACTTCGATCCACCAATCGAGACCATCTCTAAGGGCTTGCAGATCATTAACGCGTCGTCTTGATCTTGCTGTTGGGATTGCTTCTCTGGGCGAGGACCCGACCCTGGAGGGGTGCGAGGGCGGCGGGCGGGGTGGTCGCTGGTGGGATGACGATGCCATGTGCTTCGAGCAGTTTCCTGATCTTCAGCAGGGTGCGGTGCATGGCGGTGGGGGCTTCTGCCGAAGAGCACGGCGAGGGGTTCCGCGGCCAGATTGACGCGCAGGTGGAGCACTGCGGCGCGGCCAGGACCTGGTTGGGAAAGGCGAGGTGGGGCGGGCGGCCGCGCTGGGTGTCCCCGTCCGGTGCCAGAGTCTGAACCAGGTCGTGCAGTTGGTCCGGGGACATGCCGGTCAGCGCGGGGCGGACAGCATGGCCGGTGTCCACTCCGGCTCGCACGGTTCCGGAGTCTGGGGCGCCGGGATGGGCGTGGCCGGATGGGGGTGCAGGGCGTA
>NZ_JBEZLV010000088.1:0-7857 GCF_040652335.1 Streptomyces sp. NPDC048270 | reverse complement strand
CGCAGGTCCTTCGCGATGACCGCGGTCTTCTCACCCGCCGCGAACCGCACGCCGGCCTGAAGCCGGATTCCCTCACGAAACGCCCGACGCTCAGCGGTCAGGCCCCCCACCCTCCGGATAACGCATACCAACGGCATACCGCAGGGATCATGAACCGCACCACCCGACGACAACCCGAAAACCTCAGTAGCACCCCCTCCAGTGCTAACGCCGTTAGCACTGGAGGGGCAACTGCCGTGGAAAATTGGCAAAACGCCCCTACTGAGTCTCTGGAAACACCAACCACGGCAGTATGCTGCCGTTCATGTCATCTCCGAACTCGGGAGCTGAGCGGGAGAAGCTCGTCTCCAAGCTGCCCGCCCACCTCCAGCAGGCACTCAAAGTCCGTGCAGCGCAGCGCCAGACCGATATGCAGGACGCAGTCGCCACCGGTATCCGGGCCTGGCGTGACCACTCGGACGAGCTCCCCGCCATCAACACGGCCGGCGCCGACTCCTTCGGGACTTACCTCCCCGAAGGCCTTTACGAGGACTTCAAGACCGACTGCCGGGAACGAGGCGTCTCCTACATCCAGGGACTCGCCCAGTCCGTCGTCCTCTGGCTCGCTGACAATCCCGCCGAGGGACAGAAGACCACCCGGCGGATCATCGTCTGCAACCAGAAGGGCGGCGTCGGCAAGACGGCGGTCTCCGCCGGCCTTGCCGAAGCACTCGCTGAAGACCCGTCCGCCACAGGCGCCGCAGCCTCCGCGGCGATCGGCGGACTGCGAGTCCTCCTCGTCGACTATGACCCCCAGGGCCACCTCACGCACCAGCTGGGCCTCACCGCCATCCCCGCCGGCGAGGAAAGCCTCATCACGCACATGCTGCACCGTGAGCAGGCGAAGCAGCCGTTGCTCGACCTGACCATAGCCATAAGCGGTGACCGCTTCGGCGGCCGTCTGCGGATCCTGCCCGCAGCCTTCGACGCGTTCCTCCTCGACTCGGGTCTGACCGTCTTCCGTGGCCCGCGCGAAGCCGCCCTTGAGCGGGCACTCGCACCCCTCGAGGAGCACTTCGACGTCATCGTCGTGGACTCGCCCCCCAGCCTCGGACTGGCCATGGACGCGGCCCTCAATTACGGGCGTCAGCGTGACGGAGAGAAGCCCGGCTTCTCCGGGCTGATCATTCCGGTCGAAGCCGAGGACACCTCTGCCCAGGCATACGGAATGCTCATCCAACAGATCGACTCTCTCTCCCGGGACTTCGACATCGAGATCGAGCAGCTCGGTCTCGTCGTCAACAAGTTCGACAGCCGCCGCGGCTACATCGCGACCTCCTCCCTGGACAAGTGGAAGTCGCTCGGCACTCCCCCGGTCCTCGCCGTAGTTCCCGACGTCAAGGAACAGCGCGAAGCAGTTCGCAAGCAGCGCGCGCTCCTGGACTACGCGCCCGACAGCGAGCAGTCCCACCAGATGCGGCAGATCGCCCGAGGGGTGAAGACCGCATGAGCAAGGCAGACATGCTGGGGGACTCCCCCACCTTCAATGCGGTCGCCCAGCCCATGAGCAGCCGCGCGGCTTCTTTCGCCCGGTTCTCAGGCCAGGATGGTCCGGCCGCGGAGGCAGCTCCCGCCACCTCCGCAGGGACACTCCGCGTTGCACTGGCCGCCCTCGCGCACAACCCCTACAACCCCCGTGAGGAACTGAAGTCGGTCGAGGATCTGGCCGACAGCCTGACCTCCCGAGGCGTCATCCAGCCCCTCGCGGTTGTAACACGACAGGCCTTTCTCGCAGCGCACCCCGACCATGAAAGCCAGATCGGCAAGGCCACATACCTTGTCGTCGATGGCAACCGACGACTGGCAGCCGCGAAACTCGCTGGGCTCGATGACGTCCCCGTCCACGTCGACGACTCCCTCGCGCAGGACGCCGACACCCTCCTTGAAACGGCCCTCATCGCGGCCGTCCAGCATGAGAACCTCGACCCGCTCGACGAAGCGAAGGCCCTCCAGCGCCTCGTTGGTGTCCACGGATCCCAGCGAGCTGTCGCGCGCGCCCTAGGCAAGTCCAGCCCGTGGGTTAGTCAGCGCATCGCACTGCTCAAGCTCACCCCGGAGCTCCAAGAAGCGGTCGAGGACCGCACTCTCCCCGTGGAGATCGCTCGCAACGTGGGACAGCTCCCCGCGCAGCAGCAGCAGAGCGCCGCTGAAGAAGCCATGGCCAAGCGGGCTGAGACCAAACGACGTAAGCAGAGCAACCAGGGTGCTAACGCCGTTAGCACCCCTGACGCCCCGCTAGGCGCTAACGCCGTTAGCGCCCCCGGGCCTGAGCGCGCTGCGCCGGGCGGAGCGACGGGTGCTAACGGCGTTAGCACCGAGAGTGTCACAGCAGCTCTCCCCCTCGCTGATGACTCAGCTATCGCCGAGGAAAGCCCGCCTGCCCGTCGAGTGGACGTTCCCAACCTTCCCCCCATGCCATGGCACGACGGAAACGCCGTCATGGACCTCGTCATCGCAACTCTGGACGAGGAGCAGCGAACTCGGTTCCTGCATCGCTATGTCGAGCGCAGCGGAAGCAAGGAGGCGCTGGTCGCTGACCTCGCGCGGAGCCTCCCCAAGGAGGGGCGCCTCCAGCTTGCCTCGATCCTCGCTGCGGTGGCGGCCGACCTGCGCGCCATCTGATCGACACGCATATCAAAGGGGGTGCGCTCGAGCACCCTGCAACGAGAGGCCGGACTCCGCGGGGAGTCCGGCCTCTCGTGGCCTGGATGAACTGCGCCCGGTCGGGGAGCTGTAGTGCGCACGGTCAGCCAGATCCAGGGAGGGGGCAGAACATGGGACGGGAACGATGCTGCTGGTGGTCCTAGCGGGGGCCGGCCCCAGGAGGGTGTGGCGGGGACGCTCGTACGCGGCGGCGCCACGAAGCCGAGGCCGAGAAGGTCCGGCTCGCGGCACACGGATGCACCGAGGTCCGCAGGGCAGGCGGCGCGAACGATCTGGGCGACGACGTCATCGCCGGGTTCCCGGACGGGCATGCCTGGAGGTCAGGCGGGCGAGGACCTTGTGGGTGCCGATTCGGCGCCACACGGTCGGCGCCGGATCGGCACCCGCAGCGATCCTTTTGCCCGTCCGGCATCCACCCACCCCCGTGCCTGACCCGGACCGGCTACCCCGGCACACCGGCCCTGGTCCGGGCGCACCTGTCGACCTGGGGTGCCTTCTCCCCGGCCGCCGGGCCGGAGCCACTGTGCGGTCCTCGCCGGAGCGGCAGTGCGGGAGAAGCTGTGCACCGTCGGCATGCGGGGCCGGGCGTACGACGTCGCCGCCCAACAGCAAGCGGGGCGATGCCCGAGCTCCTACTCACAGGCCAAGACCCCGGACTTCGACGGCGAGCAGCTGTGTCGCGTGCCGGACGCCTTCACGAAGGTCGGCGACGGAGAGGAACCGACGGTGAAAGTCCGAGAGTGGGCTGACATCAGCGATGACCTGGTGACAGGCTGAGCAACTGGACAGGACAGAGGACGGGAAAAGAACCTGTGGCCGCCTGGACGAGCAGCGCAAGCAGCAGGGCCGAGCGCACCTTCGCTCCGTCGGGCGCAGCTGACCGACCGCCCCGCCGGGTTGCGGTGACCGGTCATGGTCACGGAGCCGGGCGCCTCGGGCAGCCACGAGGCCGTGACCGATCAGCGCGTGACCGATCCAGTGACCGCTGCCAGGCCCGATGACCGATGACCGATCCGGGTCCCATCGGTCACCGGTCATGACCGAACCACGGGCCACCGGTCACTGGCCCGCCGCCTGCACCTCGACCACGGCGGCGGGTACTTCGACCGGCTGGATGCTGACTGGACCGGACCCCGGGGTCCGCAGCGCGATGACCGACTGGGTGGCCGATGGTCACCTCGGCCACGGTGTCGCGGCCGTGACCGATTCCCGGGCCAGTTCCCTGGAGCCCGCTCAGCTCCACGCTGCGCTCCGGCCGACGGGGCCGACGGGGCCGACGGGGCCGACGGCGGGACCGATTACGCTGACCGATGCCGTCAACGTGCCCTCCTTCAGCGCGCCGCCGGACGTGACCGATCGGCCTCCCCGGCCGCGTCAACGTTTACACGATGGCCGCCGCCGCCATCAATCAGCATCACTCGCGGGCAGTTACGCACGACCGGGGCCGCAACCGCGGCGCCGTCGGCCGGCCCCGTAAGAGATCGCCCGGGCCCGCACCGTGCGCGCGGCCGCCGCTAGAGCAGGCCACCACAGCACAGCCCACGCCCTCTCCGTCCTCGAAGTACAAAGTCGGCGAAGCCATCACACCTCCCGACCGGTTCCTGCCCCAGTGTGCCGCCGGTATCGGCAACGCCCACGTCATCCTCGACGAAGGACGTGCGATCGTCATCGATGGCACCGCCCACTTCGTCCAAGCCGTCCTCACCCTCGGACAGACCTACACCGACGGAACCTTCAAGGTGACGTTCAACCAAGACGGCAAGAGCATCACCCACACCTCCGACGGAAGCAGCAAACCCGTCACCGAAACCTGCGAGCCCGCCCGTTGACAGCCTCTTCGAGGTAGGGAAATGGCCGGACGCTGGGACCGATGGATGGTGCCCCCGTGATGGCACGGGCGCCATGCGCTTCTGAGATTGGCGAGCCATTATGGGCGGTATTGGCGATATTGTGCCGATATGATCCATGTGCTGCGGTCCCGCGTGCCGTACAGGCTAGTGAGGCTGCGGGAACACGCTCGGGAGACCCTGTGGGTCACGCCGGTTGCGGGCCTAATCCTGGCCTGCCTTCTGTGGAACCTCGCTCTGACAGCGGATCAGGAGCTGGTCACCATACTGGCGAGTGACGGCATCAGCGTGCGGGACTTCACCGAGGACGCCAAGGCCATCGTCACAGCGGTCAGCCAGGCGATGCTGACATTTCTGGCCGTCGTATTCAGTCTGTCCCTGGTGGCCCTGCAGATGACGAGCGGGCAGCTGACACCCAGAGTGGTGCGCATCTTCGTGCGCAACCGGATTACCAAACTGACGTTGACGGTGTTCCTGTCGACATTTGTCTTCTCGCTACTGGTACTCACCTCTTACAACGACCCGGACGCTCCAGCCCCGGTTCCCCTGGTCCAGTCCTCATTCACGCTGCTACTCGTGGGTCTGAGCCTGGTGCTGTTCATCGCTTACGTAACAACCACGCTGCGGCTGATGCAGGTAGGGCCGGTCGTCGACCACATCACCCGCGAAGCGTTGCGGGTGATGGAGCGGTCGGCGGTATCGTCGCGTTCTTCGCATTCTCCTCCGGGCAGGGACGCATCGACTACATCGGCTACCTCGCCGCTTCAGTCGTCCTCGGCGCGCTGTGCGGTCTCGCAGCCCACCTCGTCCTTGCCCCCGCCCGCCACGTTCACCACCGGCAACAGGCCGTAGCCCGCCTCTGCACCGCGATGGGCCATCGCCTCGAGGGCATGGCGGAGATGTTCGACGGAAGCGATCCCGACGTCGAACGCGTCCGGCGGTGGCGTCGCGACTGGCGCACCCTGTCGGCCGACTGCGAACGCATCCGGCGCAACATCGACACCGAGATCGAAAAGAGCCGCCTCCGCCCGCCCCGCGGCATTGAAAGCGCCGAGTTCGCTCTCCCCCGCGCCCATGACTCGCTCACCGTCGCCGAGCGTGTCATGGACCACCTGCGCTTCATGACACGCACCCTCGACTAGGCCATCGACAGCGAACAGCTCACGAACCGGCCCGGCTCCTTCAGGACCGGATTGAGCTCCATGCTGCGGACAGGGGCCATGGCGTCGGAGGAGATCGGCCAAGCCTCCCCCACCGACGAGGGCCGCCTCGCCGGCCTGATCGACGACGCGACAACGCTTCTGGTCCGCGTAGAGCAGGAACGGGCCACCGCCGCAGCGCCTCCCGAAGTACACACCCTGCAGGGCACGCCCCTCACCGACGCCGGCCGCCTCCTGACCGAGCTCCGCTCCGGCCACCAAGCGCTCACCACCCAATCCTGTACCCCCCACCAAGCCCAGATCAGCCGGTCCAGACGAGATCCGTGAACGTGAAGGGACTCTCTGCCGACTGCACCTCTGGCCGCCGGCTGCTGCTGTCAATCGGGTGAGCGCTCGGACGAAACCGAAGCGGGGGCGGGCTTGGGACCCCGGCCGATCCTCAAGCGTGACCGCTCCCACCACGGGGAGATCCTGAACGCGGCGCTAGCCGGACCGCACGCCGACCTAATCGAGCCGGCACGGCCGGATGAGACCTCGTACTGCATCGTCAAGGCACGCCGCTCGGTTTTCTACGCAACTCCGCTCGCCCACCTGGTGGGAACTCGGGACGTATCGGACCTGGTCCTGTGCGGGCAGGTCACCGAGAAGGTGCGGCCTCTACTGCGCCCTGGACGTCCACATCCGCCACCTCACCGCCACCGTCGCCCGCGACACCGTCGCCCGACCGTTCCGAACCGTCTCGGCCTGGTGCAATGGGCGTCATCCGCCTCACCCTGGGCAGACGCGGATTCATGTCCGGAATCCACGCACGTCCCACGAGCGCACGTTCCGCCCCTGGCACCGCGGCAACGCCAGCCACCCACGCGGTAGAGCAAAGACGTCGCGGCGGTTTCGTCAGGCGGCTACGGCGCAGGATCCTGGCCTACCGGGACATCGAGTTCTGCTCCACTCGCATCCCTGGCAGCAGTGCGGGTGTAGAGGAGGACTGCCTGCTGTTGGTCCACGTCCGTAAGGTCGTCGGCCAGATCCACTACCGCACCTGCACCACCTGCGGGGAAGGGGTGATCACCGGCATCCATATCGACCACCGCCTCCTTCCCACCGGAATCGGCACCCGCGCCCTGTCTCACCTGCACTCCCGCCACCCCGGTATTACCTGGCGCAGCACACTAACCCTGCGCACCACACCTGACCTGCTCCGCCGGATGCGTATCCCCGTAGGCACCGTGGGTGCCCGCGCCCAGGCCGCCGCCGTGCGGGAATCCTGAAGGGTCCTGGCCCGGCGCTCGAGGAACCCGCGCGTGAGAACCTGAACCTCATTCCGTTTACAGTCCTGCGCTCGGACACGGATGGCGTGCTCGTAGCCTGGCAGCCCGCGGAAGTCACCCGGGCGGTCACCTGCCATACACGAGGACGAGGGCGAGCTGGACCTTCTCACCTCCCTGGCGGGCCTGCACAGGCCATAGCCTCCGCCCTCGCAGCGATCCTGGACGAAGCGGGCTTCGACGTGCGCCCCCGGCCCGAACGACACGGTTCTCGTGACCCACCCCGCCCCACCCCCAGCAGGCGCACTGGCCACATGTGGTGCTCGGCCAGCAGCCGGACCCAGCACCAGGCGTACGGACCGGTGGACCGGTCAGGTCTGAGAGCGCCTGGAGCAGGTCACCGACTTTCGCGTCCGGCATCGCGCGGGCGACGTCCGCGAACGCGACGATGCCCACCAGCGTGTGCCCGTCGATGACCGACAGCCGGCGGACCTGGTGCTCGCTCATGACGCGCAGGATCTCCTCCGCGCTGTCGTCGGCGACGATTGGTCATGGCCTCGCCCTGGGCCAGGTCGCCAGCCTTCACCTTGGTGCGCTCAGAGGAGTGGCCGCCGCCGTGGGACTTCTCGCCTCCGCGCTGTGATGCCGACTTGCCCTGGGTGGAGCTGCGGCTGGCCTTGCGGCAGGCATGGGCGCGTGCCGGGGCTCCGGCATTGTGCCGTGCCTCGCCGTCAGAGGGTGTTTTGACCCGTTGTTTCATCCCGTTCCGCGTACTTGATGTAGTTGTTGCTCCTCGCCAGGTTGGGGTGGATTCGTGGGTGATCCGGCGGGTCATGAGGGCGATCATCGCGATGTAGATCATGGCGGGGGAGCGGGTGGGCA
>NZ_JBEZLV010000087.1:0-8061 GCF_040652335.1 Streptomyces sp. NPDC048270 | reverse complement strand
CCCGCCCCCGCCCTCACACACCAACCGCCCGGGGCCCCCCCCCCCCCGGGGGGGGCGGGGCCCCTCGGCTGTTGCGCGCTCGGCGGGTCCGGGAGGACCCGCTCCCGGTGTCCTTACGGGGCGATCGGCGGGCGGTGGCCCGAGTCCGGCCCCGGGTGCCGCGCGGGCCCGTCCTCGCGGATGACCTCGCCCTGCACGACCTTCCCGTCGGGGTGGCGGATACGGGCCTGCTGGAAGGCGTCGCCGAAGGTGCCGGCGGGCGCCGCGGCCATCTTCCGCTCCAGCGAACGGGTCGCCCGACGGCTGATCCACGCCCGGACGGGAGGCAGCAGGCAGAGCAGGCCCGCCACATCGGACAGCAGGCCCGGCATGATCAGGAGCAGGCCCGCCAGCATGGTCAGGCCGTTGCCCTGGCCGGGCTGCTGCGGAGCGGGCGCCACACCCTGCTGCGCCTGCTGGAAGGTGTCGGTCAGGTTCTTGAAGGCACGGCGCCCCGCGCGCTTGATGACCACCACGCCCAGGACCATCCCGCCCGCGAGCAGCGCGGCCACGGCCAGCCCGCCGGCCGCGCCCGCGACCAGGCCGAGCAGCCAGATCTCCAGGATCAGCCAGGCGGCGAGCGCCAGGGGAAGGAACGTACGGGCAGGTGTGCGCCGCGGCCGGGGGGCCGTCGAAGGGGGAACGCCGGTCGTCATACCCACCAGTGTGCCTGGGCCCGCGTAAAAGCAGCCTCAGCCGGAGGTACCGGACATCCCTTAGGGGGCCCGCCGGGCCGGCCGGGCCCTGCCGGTCAGCCCCTGCCGGTCAGCCGCCGCCGGTCAGGCCTTGCCCGCGTCCTTGGCGCCGCCCTTGCCCCCGGACGGCGCGGCCCTGCCGGGGAGCAGCTTGGCCGCCTGGGCCTTGAGGCCCCACTGGGTGACCCGCCACAGGGCCTCCACCACGATGTCCTTGCTCATCTTGCTGTCGCCGAACTCGCGCTCGACGAAGGTGATCGGCACCTCCACGACGCGGAAACCCTTCTGCACGGCCCGCCGGGCCAGGTCGACCTGGAAGCAGTAGCCCGCGGAGGCCACCTCGTCCAGCCCCAGGCCCTCCAGGGTCTCGCGGCGGAAGGCGCGGTAGCCGCCGGTCACGTCGCGGATCGGGACGTCCAGCATCAGCCGGGAGTACGTCGAACCGCCGCGCGAGAGGATCTCGCGGCTCTTGGGCCAGTTCACGACCCGGCCGCCCGGCACCCAGCGGGAGCCCAGCACCAGGTCGGCGCCCGCCAGCGCGGTGAGCAGGCGCGGCAGCTCCTCCGGCTGGTGCGAGCCGTCGGCGTCCATCTCGACGATCACGCCGTAGCCGGCGTCCAGACCCCAGACGAAACCCGCCAGGTAGGCGGCGCCGAGGCCCTCCTTGCCCTTGCGGTGCAGGACGTGCACGTGGTCGTCGCCGGCCGCCAGCTCGTCGGCGAGCTTCCCGGTGCCGTCGGGGCTGTTGTCGTCCGCGACCAGGATGTGGGCCTCGGGCACCGCCGCGCGGACGCGGCCGACGATCAGCCCGATGTTCTCCGCCTCGTTGTAGGTCGGAATGATCACCAAGGCCGTACCGAGCGGTCCGTAGGTCCGCTGTCCGCCGTCGCTCACTGAGTCCCCTTTTGTGCTCGTGCACGTCCTGTAGGTCTGGTCGCAGTCAATGACTTTAGAACAGTGATCGGGGCCCGCGGTCCTTCGGGCCGGTCGGACTCCCGCTGGCTGCGGGCCGCCGTGACCGTTGTCTACTGGACCGCCGGGCCCCGAACTGGGGCCACCCTCCCCCAACTGCCGCTGGGGGCGCCCCCACCGGCGAAACCTTCCCTCGCCCCCGAGGCGCGGGCGCGCTGAGCAGACGGATCCGTCCGGCACGGACGTCCTGTGGTGGACCCGGCCGAACCTATCCGGGTCCGGGCGCCCGCACCGAACCGAGGCCCACCGGATCACCCCTGTGGGCGTACGAATACCTCCCGCCCGCCGACCACCGTCGCCAGGCATACCGGCAGCTCCCCGCCGGGGGTCAGATCGGGCAGTCCGGGGGTGCCGGAACGGGGGTCGGTGGACCAGCGGGCGACCCGGTCATCGGGGGCCTGGACCACCAGTTCCCCGGTCTGCCAGACGGCGTAGTCGGCAGGCGCGCCCGGGACCAGGACCCCCGCGTCGTCGCGGCCCAGCGCCCGCCAGCCGCCCCGGGTGTGGGCGGTGAAGGCCGCCCGGACGGAGATGCGGTGCTCAGGGGTCCGGTGGAAGGCGGCCGCCCGCACGGTCCCCCACGGGTCGAGCGGGGTGACCGGCGCGTCCGAACCGAAGGCCAGCGGGACACCGGCCTTGAGCAGGGCCGCGTACGGGTTCAGGGTGCGGGCCCGCTCCGCCCCGAGCCGGTCGGCGTACATGCCGTCCTCGCCGCCCCAGGCGGCGTCGAAGGCGGGCTGCACCGACGCGGTCAGGCCCAGCTCCGCGAAAGCGGCGATGGTCGCGGGGGTCATCATCTCGGCGTGCTCCACCCGGTGCCGGGCCGCGCGGACCCGGGCCAGGCCGACCTTCTCCGCGGCGGCCCGCACCCCCTCCACGACCGCGCTGACCGCGGCGTCGCCGATGGCGTGGAACCCGGCCTGCAGGCCCGCCTCGGTGCACGCCGCGACGTGCCCGGCGACCGCGCGCGCGTCCAGATAGCCGGTGCCGGTGTGCGGTGCGTCCGCGTACGGGGCGTGCAGGCACGCGGTGTGCGAGCCCAGGGCGCCGTCGACGAACAGGTCCCCGGCCGCCCCGACCGCGCCGAGCGCCCTGGCCCGGTCCAGGTCCGTGTCGGCCCAGTACCCGAAGACGCGCGGCCCGGGCCGCCGCGCCGCCAGCGCCAGCAGGTCCGTGAAGTCCTCGGCCGAGGAGATGCCGGGCCCGCCGCACTCGTGCACGGAGCCGATGCCGAGCGAGGCCGCCCGGTCCAGGGCGGCCCGCTGCGCCTCGGCGCGCTGGGCGGGGGTGACGGCCGCCAGCGCGGCGGCGCGCACGGCGTGGTGGGCGTCGCGGGTCAGCGGCTCGTCCCCCTCGGGGGTCACGCCCGGGACGAGGTCCAGCAGGGCGGTGGTGACCACCGCGGAGTGCACGTCGATCCGGCTGAGGTAGAGCGGGCGGCCCCCGGCGGCCCCGTCGAGCTCGGCACGGCGCGGGGCCCGCCGCTCGGGCCAGCGCGCGGCGTCCCAGCCGTGCCCGAGGAGCACCCGGTCGGCGGGACGGCTCTCGGCGTACGCGCGTACCAGGTCCAGCGCGGCGCGGAGGGAGGGCGCGGCCGAGAGGTCCAGCCCGGTGAGCGCGAGGCCGGCGGAGGTGGTGTGGACGTGGGCGTCGGTGAAGGCGGGCGTCACCAGCGCCCCGCCGAGGTCGACGACCTCGTCCACGCCCTGCGCGAAGGCGTCGGCCGCGCCCTCGGAGCCGACCCAGGCGATGTGACCGCGCTCGACCACCATCGCCGTGGCGAAGGGGTCCGCGGGGCTGTGTACCTCGCCCCCGCGGAGGAGGACGGTCCTGGTCGGTGCTCCGGCGGCGTCGGCGGAGTGGGCGGTGCGGTCAGTCATGCGCACCAGTCTCGCGCGTCGCCCGGCCCCGCCCGACCGCCGGGGTCCGGCCGGGCCCCCGCCCGGCGCCTCAGGTCCGCTAGACGCGGGGCGGGCGGGCCTCGTACGGAGTGGACAGAACCACCGTCGTGCGCGTCGAGACGTGTGCGAGGGCGCGCAGGCGGCCCAGCAGGTCCTCCAGCTCCAGAGGGGTCGCGACGCGGACCTTCAGGATGTAGTTCTCGTCGCCCGCGACGCTGTGGCAGGCCTCGATCTCGGGAACGCCGGCCAGCCGGTCGGCGATGTCGTCCGGGGCGCTCGGGTCGAACGGCTTGACCGAGATGAAGGCCGTCAGCGGCAGCCCGACGGCCTCGGGGTCGACCACGGCCGCGTAGCCGCGGATCACACCGCGCTGCTCCAGCCGGCGTACTCGCTGATGGACCGCCGACGTGGACAGTCCGGTGGCCTTGCCCAGATCCGTGTAGCTCATCCGCCCGTCCCGCACGAGCAGATCCACGATCTGGCGGTCCAGCTCCTCCATTGCGCTCATAGCCGCTCAACCTAAGGCCCAACGCCTCTCCAGGCACAGTGCTGTCCGCCCACTGGAGGCATCTGCGCCGGGCATGTGACCAAGGCCACAACCGGATGCGGGCGTACGGCGGGCTGTTGTGGTTACTCGTGCCGCGCGACGGGAAGTGCTTGCTGTGGCCGAGGCCGAAGAACGAGCCCGCCCGGCCCACCCAAGGGGGAGTACATCCATGCTGAACACCAAGCGCGCCGGTCGCACCGAACCGGAGCCCCTGGCACCTCTCGATCCGGGGGAGGAGGCCGCCTACGACGACGACGGCGAATACCTCGACGACCACGAGGCCTTCGACATCCACCACGCCGTGTGCCCCGACTGCGGCCAGTCCATCGCCCTCGTCGCCGACGAGGAGCACCTGCCGCAGCACGCCATCTGCCTGACCTCGTGGAACCCCTTCGGGCTCACGGTGTGCGCGGGCACCGGGCGGCCCGTGGGCGACGCACTGCCCACCGTCGGGATGATCCCGCAGCCGGCGGCGCCGCAGGAGCTGGAGCCCGTCGTGATGCTGAGCCTGCCCCAGGGACTCGACTGGCGGACGCAGCCCTTCTCGCACGTCGGCGGTCCGGGCTCGCGTCCGGTGCGCACGCCGAGCCCGCTGCTCCCGCAGACGCGCCGCGAGCACGCACAGGCGGCCTGACCGGCCCGACCCGGCGCCGCGCCGGGTCGCCTGCCGGATTCCCTACCAGTACGTTCCCTGCACCATGGCGGCCAGGCTGGCGTGGTGCAGGATCAGGCCGTCCGGGTCCGCGGGGATCTCGACCTCGCCGAAGTGCGCCTGCCGGTAGGCGATGCGCAGCATCACGATCCCGTGCCGCAGGGCCGCGTAGAGCGTGTGGAACTCCATGTCGCGCGGGGTGTGCCCGGTGAGTTCCGCGTAGCGGCGCTCCAGGTCCTCGCGGCGCAGGAAGTCCGGCAGTCCGGGCTGGCCGAAGCCGACGGTGAGGTCCTGGAAGAACCGGTGGAGGTAGACACTCCACCCGAGGTCCACCTCGCGCGGGGCGTACGCCGCCATCTCCCAGTCCAGGACGGCCACGGGCGTGAAGCCGTCGTAGATGACGTTGCCGATGCGGGCGTCCCCCCAGTTGAGGACCGCCGGGCCCTCGTCCTGCGGCCACAGCTCCTCGAGGCGGGCGAACGCCCGCTCGATCAGCGGGGACGGGGCGAGTCCGCCCACCACCCAGGCGTAGTAGGCGCGTTGGGCGTCCACATGACGGCGCAGCGGACTGCCGACGCCCTCGGGCAGCAGGAACTCGGCCTCCTTGGCCGGGAACTGGTCGTGCAGGCGGGCCAGCAGGGCGATGCTCGCCTCCTGGAGCGCGGCGCGCTCGGCGTCGGTGGCGGCGTGCAGCCAGTTGCCCTCGTAGGTGTAGGGCATGACGTCGGGCGGGACCCGCCCTTCGGCGCGGGCCATCACGAAGAACGGCGCCCCGAGCGGCCCCGGGTCCTCCTCCAGCCACTGCACGCGCGGGACGGGCAGGTCCGTGTGCTCGGCGACCAGGCTCATCACGCGGTGCTGGCGGGGCATGTCGTAGGTGGGGAAGACGGTGTAGGCGGCGGGGTCGGCGGCGAGTCTCAGCGCGCAGGCGCGCAGCGGGGTGTCGGGATGGTCTATGTCGAAGAGCAGGGTCTCGCTGGACATGCCGTTGGAGCCGGGGACGGAGACGTTGGTGACCTTCGCGCCGGGGAGCCTGGTGTCCAGCCAGGCGGCGAGCCGCCGGCCGAGCTCCTCGGGTTCCCGGGTGGAGGTGCGGGGACGCGGTGCGGTGGCCATGGGTGAGCCCCTTTCCTGCGGGTCCGACGGGGGGTGGCTGTCCGGGCGGGCGTCGTGCGTCGGTGTCGGTGCGGTGACGGTGACGGTGCGGTGCGGTGACGGTCACGGTCACGGTCACGGTCACGGTCACGGTGTCAGTGTCGGTGTCGGTGTCGGTGCCCTAGGGCGCGACGGAGGAGTAGTCGGCGAAGCCGCTCGGGTCGTGGCGGCCGAAGCTGCCGTGCTCGAAGATGCCGTGGCCGACCTGTCCGTCGAGGGTGAAGCGGGCCGAGTGGTCGGTGACGCCGAAGGCGGCCATGGGGTGGGCGGTGGGGTCGGAGAGGTCGTAGACGCGACGGTCGGTCCAGCCCCGGCCCTGCCAGGTGCCGTGCTGCCAGTCGGCGGCGGGCGGGTAGCCGGCGCCGACGGCGAGCGGGGAGGAGTTGAGTATCTCGACGCCGAGTTCCATCGGCTTGCGGCCGGCGGGGTCGGTGAGGTGGACCACCGCGCCCTCGGGGTGGCGGGTGCCGGGCCGGTAGCGGATCTCGGTGTGCGGCCAGCCCAGTTGTACGTCGTGGCGGCCGCTGTCCTCGGGGAACACCTGGAGGGCTTCGCTCAGGGTGCGGTGTCCGTCGGCGTCCTCCTGGGCGATGACCATGAGGAACCGGTCCTCGAAGCGGACGGGGATCCAGAGCCAGTGGAAGCCCTCGGGGCGGTACTCCTCGGCGGCCCGGCCGCCGTCCTCCCCGGGGATGGGGCGCACCCCCCAGCTGCGGTCGCGGGTTCCTGTCCACTCCCCCGGTGCCAGGGTGAACTCCTCGCCCCCGGCCCGGATCGTGCCGGTGACGCTGCCGGCCTGGACGAAGCGGCGGCCTTCCAGCATGAGCCGGTCGCCGCGGCGCTGGATGTGGTGGGGCTCCCAGACGGCGGGGAACTCGGCGGTCCAGGTGACGTCGTACGAGAGCCCGTCCGGGTCGTCCGGGTCGGCGGCGCAACGCAGGGTCAGCTGCCGCAGCGGTACGTCGACGGTGACCGACAGCGGCCCCACGGAGAGGTTCATCCGGTCGTCGGTGAGGGCGTCGGAGGCGCGGACGGCGAGGAGTTCGTCCCCCACGCGGAGGGTGGCGTAGGCGTCGATGACCCCTGCGTTGGGGTAGACCCCGAGGCCGAGGATCAGGACGGCGCGGCCGGCGTGGTCGAAGACGTGGAAGATGCACCGGTCGTAGGCGTTGCGGTCCCCGCTGACGAGGTGCTTCATCGACAGCGGTGCCTGGTGGATGGGGTACTCGTCGAGGGCGACGGGGCGATCGGCGGGCATGGGGGACCTCCGGGGGGGGGTGGGGTGGGTTGGGGTGGTTGGGGTGGAGGTGGGGGTGGGAGCGGGGCAGGGGCGGGCTGATTTGACGGTACGTCAGATTTCAGGCCCACGGCCAGACTTCTGGCACAACCTGACAGGGCGGCATGGTTGGACGGGGAGGCCGGGGCGTCGGGGGCTGCGAGAGCCTGATTCCCGCTGATGCCGATCAGGGAGGGTTTGGGGGTTTCCCGCCAGTCCCACTGTCCTTCCGTGCCGGGCCGCCCTGTCAAGGGCGCTCCTTCGTCGCGTCGCTTCGCGATGGCCTTCGGCCACCCTTGACAGGCCGTCCCGTCCCGGAAAGACAAGGACTGACGGGAAGCCCCCAAAAGAACGGTCCACTGGGGACAGACACCGACCTATGGGCATCAGGGATCGGCCCCTAGCCGACCGGGGGCGGGCGCACCCCCACACGGGCCGATAGACAGGCCATTCGGGGCCGGGGGCCGCCCAACCCGCACCAAACAGCGGCGAGAAGCCCATCAGGAGCGGTGAGACGCGTCAGATCGCTACGCGCTTCTCATCTCTCAGCGTCAGACGGCCGTCTGGGGCTGGACATAGGCCGCCACGGATCGCTACGCGGCTGAGGTGATCTGGCGGCGATCCACCCGCCATGGGCTGCTCAAAAGCCGCCGCAGACAGCGAATTGGGAACAGCCGGTGGGCGCCTGCGGGCAGCCGGAGTGAGAGAGCAACGTGGCGGGCGATGGACCGGGGGGACGGGACTGCCCGCTGCCGCGTGAGGGAGACGTCCGTCGCGACCGTGGGCGGCCTATGTCCAGCCCCAGACGGCCGCAGGACGCCGAG
>NZ_JBEZLV010000086.1:0-8237 GCF_040652335.1 Streptomyces sp. NPDC048270 | reverse complement strand
GGCCGTCGCCACCATGCACAACCTCGCCATGACACGGTGAAAGAGCAGGTCAACCCGCCACACAGCCCTGCCCCCACCAGACCTTCTGCAACACCCTTTAGCTCGCGCGCCGGTGGGCCGAGGGATGCGACAACGCACAGACCCTGCTCGACGGGCTCACCGCCCGCGGCTACCAAGGGGGCCCGTAGGAGCGCCCGGCGATTCCTCAACGCACTGGCCCGGCACAACGGGCCACGAGCCGTTCCTCCACCACCACCCGCAGTCGCCGACGTCGTTCGGTGGATCATCGGCCGACCGGAAAACCAGAGCGACCAGGCTCGCCAGGACCTCAAGGTGTCTGCGGTCGCTGCCCGGAGCTAGCCGAGGCCAGCCGCCTGGCCCGCGGCTTCGCCACCATCCTGCGCCGCCGAGACGGGCACAGGCTCGGAGCCTGGCTCGCCCATGCAGACGAATCCGAGGTGAAAGAGATTCGCACCTTTGCCAACGGGCTCCGCAAGGACCTCTCCGCTGTCACCGCCGGACTCACACTCCCCCTAAGCTCCGGCGCCGTCGAAGGCAACGTCACGAGAATCAAGCTCCTCAAGCGCCAGCACTGCGGCCGGGCTGGCCCCGATCTCCTCCGCCGACGCATCCTCTTGGCCCACTGACCAACCCGCTTCACGGAAAGTGTCGAAGCCAGCACTCAAAGGCCATTGACACGCGAAACAGGCGGCGGCGAAGGCGCCGGATCTGATTTGCCGTGGCTTCACCGCATCCGAGGTGAATGCGAAGTACTGAGGTGATCCCCGTGGTGCGGACACACCGACCATGGATCTTGTTGATCTTGGAAGGCGTAGATCCCCATGGCAAGGCCCTCGAAGTCAGGTGCGGAGTTTTCGGTCCGACGCGATCGCCTGGTGGCGGACTGGGGCGGGCAGGGCACTCGTATCGGGGCGTCGAGGCTGATCTGAATGCCAACCCTGAGACGCTGCGGACCTGGGTGCGTGACGCCGATGACCGTCCGGCCGCCTCCGGCGAGTTGCAGGACACCGAGACCGAGCTGGTCCGGCTGCGCACGGAGAACACCAGGCGCCAGGGCGGAAAAGGGAATGGCATCACGAGCGGGATCCTGCGCCGGCGACAGCCTATTTCGCCCGGGATATGTCGGGTACGGGAGGTTTCCCACTCGGGCTACTACCGGTGGATCACCAGCGCTCAGGCGCGGGCGGCTGCCGAGGACGCTCTGGTCGAGGAGATCCGCGCAGTCCATGCCGGGCACCGCGGAAACTATGGCGCCCTGCGAGTCCACGCCGAACTGCGGGGCGTCGGCCACACGATCAACCGAAACGGGTCGCCCGGCTGATGCGCAAGCAAGGCATCATCGGCCGCCACCTGCGAAGAAAAAGGCGGACCACGGTCGTGGACGAGCTCGCGCCGCCGGCTCCCGGATCAAGCCCAGTGCAATCGCTGGGCCGTCCATAGTGGCCCGGCCGGGTTTAGCGGGTCCGCGTGAGCTGGGAGAGGAGCGAGGGCCTGTGGAGCCTGGCGGTCGTCACTAGCGAGACGGGGGCAGCGTGCGGTGAAGCCTGGGTCGTCACGGCGTGGGCGGCCGGGCTTCCGATGGCGGCGTTGGGGAGAAGGGCGCCATCGGGCTCGATGGTGACCTTCACGGTGCTTCCCGGAGGGCCGGTCGCCGTGATGTCCTGCGCGGCCCGGAGCGGCTGGCGATGGCCCGTTCCGTCGTCGAGGTGCGCAACGGTTTCCCCGGCCCGGATGACCGGTGTGCTCACGAGGCTGCGGTCTGCCGCGGTGAGCAGGGTGGTGGCGGCCGTCCGGAGGATCTCGGGTCTCTGTGGTTGCGCCATCACGGCGGTAACGACCAGGCGGTCGGCGCCCGCAATCACACGGTGGGCGGCGAAGACGAGGTTCCGTCCGGCGGGAGTGGTGGTCCCGGTCTTACCGGCGAAGACCCCCTGCTCGCCGAGCAAGGGGTTGGTGTTGAGGTGGCGCGCGCCGGAACGGTCGGTGTAGGAGGATCCGGCGAGCTCGGCGAACTCGGAGAGTCGCAGGGCCGCACTGAGGAGCTTAACCTGGTCCGCGGGCGTGCTGACCGTGGCGGGGTCAAAGCCTGTGGGATCGGTGTACGTGGTGGAGGTCATTCCGAGACGGCGTGCGGTCTGGTTCATCTCGGTGACGAAGGCCGCCCGGGTGCCGGCGTACCAACGGGCGATCTCGTCCGCGACGTTGTTCGCCGAGATGGCCAGTACGGCCTGAAGGGCCTGACGCTCGGTGAAGAGCTGCCCCGTGGTGACCGGTGTCAGGCTCTCGCCATTCGCCACCCGCGTGGGGTAGCGAGCAGCCTCTTCCGCGGAGACGGTGAAGGAGGGACCCTCTTCGTCGGCGCGCAGCGGGTAGCGGCTCAGGAAGAGGAAGGCCGTCATGACCTTGGCGATGCTTGCCGTGGGAACGGGCCGTTGGTCGGGCGACGACGCGGTGTCGTACCCGTCTATCATCACGGACGCCTGCCCCTCTGCGGGCCACGGCAGGAGCGGTGCCGTTCCAGGGAGGGCCCGTTCGATGGACAGGGGGCCGGTGACCGTGGGGGCCGGCAGCCCTCGCATCAGTTGGAAGCCGGTCACTGCCACCAGGCACAGCAGGACTACGACGCCCGCGGACACACGACGTCGCATGCGAACAGCCCGCATGTCCCGCTGGTGTTGGCGTGCGGCACGGTGGGTGAGACTAATCGGCCGGTCCGCCGTGTTGTTCGGAATGTTCGTCACG
Source organism: Streptomyces sp. NPDC048270 (assembly GCF_040652335.1). Lineage (NCBI taxonomy): Bacteria > Bacillati > Actinomycetota > Actinomycetes > Kitasatosporales > Streptomycetaceae > Streptomyces > Streptomyces sp. NPDC048270. The sequence continues at coordinate 5,474 of NZ_JBEZLV010000086.1, read as the reverse complement.
GGGTTTTCCAAGCTTGTATTCTGGCGTGTCAATTGACTGAGTGACTGGGCCGGCGATGGGGGGCCCGGCAGGCGATTACCGCTTAGAAATCACGACATCCGTAACGTCCGTGCCACCACCGCTGCCGGCGCCAACGGTGACCTTGCAGGTGTAGTCAGCAGCCTTGGAGCCTTGGATCTCGCACCCGATCCTGGATTCGGTGGAACCCTGGTAAAGCTTCAGGGTCGCATCACTCCCGACCTTCCAGAGCGTGGTGGTCTCCATCGCGGCATTGGGGAGTTTCACAGAGTTCAGATAGGAATAGGCGGACGAGTCAGCGACCGTTTGGCCCGCCTTCGGCTGACGGTGCGTTCCCTCGGATCCGAAGGGCGCGTGGCCGAGCGTCGAGGATTCGAGCAGGGTCATGACCTGCCCGGACCGGTTGGATACGCTCGTGACCACCCGCTGCTGCACCGACGTTCGCTCGCCGGAAGCGGTGGCGGCAGCCGAGCCCACGATGGCGCCGGGAGCCGGTTCGGGCTGAGCCACCTTGGCCGGGCTTCGAGTGGCAGCCGCACCCCCGGTGTTCGGTTCGGCTTGGGCCAGCGTAGCCATGCCGGCGACTCCCGTTGCAACAACGGTCGCGGCGGCGAGTGCAATGGCAATACTTTTGATCTTGCGCATGGGAACGTTCCTTTCCGATGGGCTCGCTGCAGAACTGCCCTATGAGGCAATCCGGTAGGATCTGAGGCCCACTGATTCTTCCGGCAGCGCCCTGTGACCTACTGGGGAGAATTTGACCACGCTCGCCGTGGGTCCACGGTAAGCCTTTTGCTCACCGTGTCCTTACATCGGCCCCGCATGATGGTGGATCGGCACGCCTTTGACACAGTGGGCGGAAATTCAACACGAGGGAAGCGGAGCTCAGAGAATGCGGATCTTGCTCGTCGAAGACGAGGAGCTGCTCGCCGAGGCGATCACCGAAGGCCTGCGCCTGGAGTCCTTCACCGTCGACGCCGTACACGACGGAGCGAGCGCGCTAGAGCGCTTGAGGTCGCACGAATACGACGTGATGGTGCTGGACCGTGACCTTCCAGTGGTACACGGCGATGAGGTCTGCCGCCGCGCCGTGGCCGCCAGCGGCGAAGTCCGCGTACTGATGCTCACGGTGTCCACCACCATCGCCGAACGGGTCGACGGGTTGAGCCTGGGTGCCGACGACTACCTGGCCAAGCCTTTCGCCTTCGGCGAGCTCGTGGCGCGGATCCGGGCGCTGGGCCGCCGCTCGACATCTGTGGTGCCCCCTGTCTTGGAGCGCTCCGGCATCCGACTGGACCCGCGTCACCAGGAGGTCCTTCGGGACGGTGCGCGCGTCGCCCTATCGCGCAAGGAGTTCGCCGTGCTGGAGGTGCTCCTGCGGGCGCAGGGCGCGGCGGTGCCCGCCGAGCAGTTGCTGGAGCGAGCCTGGGACGAGAACACCGATCCCTTCTCCACCATCGTCCGGGTCACGATGAACTCGCTCCGGCGCAAGCTCGGCGAACCCGATCCCATCGAGACAGTGACCGGCACCGGATATAGGCTGCGATGAAGGCTCTTGCCCGCTTCTGGCCGGCCAGTCTGCGGCTCCAGCTCACCCTGCTCTTCGGCACAATCTTCTTCATCGCCGCCACGGCAGTCCTCGCGGTGACCATGGTCCTGGTCGACAACTCGCTGCGCTACGCCTTGACTCTGGCCTTCGACGAGACCTGCAAGGACGCCGCTCAGCTCCAGTCGCTGCCTGCTCCCCTGCACGGTGGTAACGACACGACGAAGCAGGTCATCGCAGCCTCTATGCAGCAGAACCTGCTCCTCAAGGGTGCGGTGACCGTTTTGGTGGTGGGTGCGGTCGCGGTCACGGCGGCCTGGTTCGTATCAGGGCGGTTGCTTCGTCCACTGCAGGCGATCAGCTCCACGGCGAGCGCCATCGCGGGCCGCACCCTGCACCGACGGATAGCTCTGCGAGCCCGTCCCGGGGAGATCAAGATCCTGGCGGATTCCTTCGACAACATGCTCGACAGGCTTGATCAGGCATTCGCCGGCCAGGAGCGATTCATCGCCAACGCCGCGCATGAGTTGAAGACTCCCATCGCGGTGAACAGGACACTGGTCGAGGTAGCCATGAACCGGCGGGGAGCCCCACCGGAAGTTCTCCTCCTCGGCGAGAATCTGCTGTCCGTCTGCATGCGACACGAGCGGCTGATCGACGCCCTGCTCACCCTGGCCAGGGCCACCGACACCGTCACCGAACGAAGGCAACTGGACCTGGCCGACCTGGCGCGCAACGCCCTGGTCGGCACGGCGGACGAAGCAGCCGCGCGCAGTATCGACATCGACGCCGTACTAGCCCCCGCCCCCGCCACGGGCGACCCTGTACTGCTGGAGCAGGCGGTGCGTAATCTGGTCGACAACGCGGTCCGGTACAACATCACGGGGGGCGCGCTGAAGGTTCGGACCGCCCAGGGTCTGCACGGCGCGTCGGTGATGGTGAGCAACACCGGTCCCGAAATCGCCGATCATGAGGTTCCCGGACTGTTCATGCCATTCCGTCGCCTGACCGACCGAGTCGGTTCCACCCGTGGCAGTGGCCTCGGTCTGTCGATCGTCAGGGCGGTCGCCCAGGCGCACGGTGGTGAGGTTGCCGCGCGGCCCCGGCCCGGCGGCGGACTGGACACCGAGATGACCGTGCCCCAGCGGACCGCTTCGGTTGCCTCGGGCAATGAACTGCGTGATCAACTGTAACCATCTGTCAGCCACAGCTCGCCGTTCAGGAAGTGCTGGAACCAGATGCTGATGCCTTCCTGGCGGCGCGAAGTACCGGATTCTGCTTCGCTCCAAGGTAACCGTTCAGACGGGTCGCTTCCACTGCTCGACGTACTCCGTGACGATGGCGAGCGCCGTCGCAGGAACCGGCGAAGTACGAGGGCGCCGGAAGTCGGACTCCATCTCGACACGGTTGATCCGGCCGGTGTACTCGGCCCACAGGTAGCGGGAGCTGACCCATTTCAAGCTGTTGGCCAGCTTCGAGAGCGCCACCTTCGGTGGGTAGTGGATGAGCCGGTGGACGTGGTCGCCCTCGCTGTTGAACTCGCGTAGCGCTGGCCCGACCCCGAAACCTCGGGGGTGTTCCTCGCCATCCTGACCAGCAAGACTGAAGGCGCCAGCCGGAGAATTTTCGGGGTGGGCCCTCGCAACACCTCCCGCCACCCCCGAATGCGGGCACACCGCAGCGGAGAACCGCATAACAGGAGAAGTTCCACTGCGTCGCCGGCGGCCACTTGGCCCACGCGGACACCATGGGCGTGATCAACGTTATGAACCGGGCCTGGCTCGCCTGCTGTTACGCCAACCCGACGTAACAGGAAACCCCCGTCACTTAGCTTGATTCTGTCGGTGATCTTGGAGTTTCTCGGTGCGCTGAGGTAACGGTGGGCATGCTCGGGGTGTTCCGAGAGCCCGCGCAGTCGTCGAGGTGTCCGTTGTCGCTCCGTCCTCGTTCCGGTGGGCAAGTCCCGCCTTTGACCGCGCAGATCGCGCGGCGAGCCCCGGCCGTTACGACGGCGATGCGGGTGAGAGACCCCCTGGACGGGCTGTGGCGTGACGAGGACTTCGCGGACTGGTATCCGCGGGATGGGCATCCGGGCCTCTCGCCGGCCCAGCTGGCCACCGTCTGAGTGTTGCAGTTCGTGCTCGGCCTGTCGGGCCGGCAGGCCGCCGAGGCGGTCCGCTGCCGCATCGACTTCATGTACGCCATGGCCGTGGAGCTCGACGACCCCGGATACCACCACAGCGTGCTGGCCGACTTCCGCGACCGTCTCACCGACGGCGACCGTGCCGACCGTCTCCTCGACCTCGCCCTGGCCCGCGTCAAAGACCTGGTGCGCGAACGCACTACGCAGCGCACCGACTCCACCCACGTCCTGGCCGCGGTCCGTGACCTGACGCGGCTGGAGATGGTCACCGAGGCCCTCCGGACGCGCTGGAGGCGGTCGCACCTCGGCCGGGTGGGCTGGCAGTACACGGGAACCTCGGGAAAGATCGACAACTGTCAGATCAGAATGTTCGCTGCCTACGCGACCAGCCGCGGACGGGCTTTGGTGGACCGGGAGTTTTAGCTACTGGACTTGATTGGGTGGTGTCGAGGCTGTTCGTCTGACAGCGTCTGAACCGTTCCGGTAGCTGGGCTGTGAGGTACGCGCAGGCGGCGGCTTGACCGACGTCGAGAGGGGCCGCGCGGGAGCGGATCCGGCTGCAGGCCGTGGTCCGCTTCGAGGGCGGGGAGAAGAACAGAGAGAGCGCGACCGCGCTGCGGGTGAGCGAGGGTCGGTGGAACGCTGGCGCGGCCAATGGCGGGAGCGCGGTCAGGTCGGGGTCCACTCGAAGGGATCGCCGGGTCGGCCGAGACTGAGCGAATGACAAGTAGTCCGGCTTGAGCGGGAGTTGGAGCAGGGTCCACTGGTTCACGGCTGGGCGGATCAGCGGTGGATGCTGGCCCAGGTCAAGCTCGCCGGAACCGGCCTGACCATGGACGACTGACCGCCATCAGACCGACATCACCCATTCAAGTTCAGCACCCAAAGTCTGGACCGGCGACCGGGAACGCTGCCGGGCGGCGAGGATTCCCGATGGCGGGAGTTCTCGACCAAGGGTGAACTCGCGAAGGCGATGGTCACCCGCTGCCTGGCCGTGGGGCTGCCTGCCTCGTGGGTGACTGCGGATGATGAAGTTTCCCCATGATCGGACACGTTGTCCTTATGCCGCGAGGGCTTGACCTTGCCGGTGGTTTCGGCGCGGGCGGTGGCCCGGTCGGGCCACCAGCGGGTGCCGATCTCTTCTTTCATAACGGCCCAGGGGCTCTCCGCAGCGGCGTTGTCGAAGCAGGTCCCAGTCCTTCCCATGCTTTGCCGCCATCCCAACTCGCTGCAGGTTCCCCGTGCACGGTCGCAGAACAAGCCGCAGGGGCATGTCACCGCGGACGCCATCCTCAGTGAACGCCCCGCCGAGGCCGGGGACCGCGCGGTCCCCGGACACTGGGAAGGCGATTTCCTCATCGGGACGGGCCGCTCCGCGATCGGCACGCTCGTCGAGCGCAGCAGCCGCTCCACGCTCCTGGTGCACCTGCCCCGGCTCGAGGGCTGGGGCGAGAGTCCGGCCGTGAAGAACGGCCTCATCGACGAGCACCGGGACCGCTTCGGCGGCGTCGAGCCGATTTGCAGGACGCTCACCGAGTACGACTGCAAGATCGCCCCCTCTACCTACTATGCCCACCACAAACGCCAGGCAGCACCGTCCGCCAGGACCGTGCGCGACGCCGGCCTGAAGGAGTTGATCGTTGAATCCTTCGCGGTCAACTACCGTGTCTATGGCGAAGTCCTCGTCGTGCCACAGCCCGTCCAGCCGGTCTCTCACCCACATCGCCGTGGTGCCAGCCGGGTTGCTCGCCCGCGCGATCTGTGTGG
>NZ_JBEZLV010000085.1:0-9053 GCF_040652335.1 Streptomyces sp. NPDC048270 | reverse complement strand
ATATCTGTGTCCTTTTTCTTGGTGTTTAAGCGGTTTTCTCACTCCTAACGCGACTCTTCTTGGTTGCGTAACTGCATCTAGAACTGTGTGCTTCTTCGACTTGCCCACCGATCGGGTGATTGCGACTGAGCGCTTCAGCGTCGAGTTGGCGGCTGCAGCGTCCGGTGCCAGCAGTTTGGTGAGCCGGGACAAGGGGCCACTCGAAACTTGCCAGCCTGAACGCCAACCCGGCGGCAAGGCCGGCGAGCGACGATCAAGCTGTTGTCAGCCGCTGGTTCTAAGGTCGGCCCTATGGCATCAGACGGGTCTGCCGCACGATCGGGTGACATCTGAACTGGCTTGCCTTGTGGGGCAGGTGGGAAGGATGTCGCTGTGCTCAAGCCTTATCCGGAAGAGTTCCGCCAGGACGTCGTGCGGGTCGCGAGGAACCGCGGCCCGGGTGTGACGGTCGAGCAGGTGGCCACCGACTTCGGAGTCCACCCGATGACGTTGTGGAAGTGGATGCGCCGGGCGGACATCGATGGCCGTGCCAAGCCCTGAACGTCCAGCCAGGGAAGCGCGGAACTGCGGGAAGCACGTCGGCGGATCAAGCTGCTGGAGCAGGAGAACGAGGTCCTGCGTCGGGCCGCGGCCTACCTGTCGCAGGCGCATCTGCCGGGAAAAGGATCTACCCGCTCGTGAAGGAGCTGGCCGGGGACGGGTGCCCGTCACGGTGACGTGCCGGGTCTTGAAGCTCGCCAGACAGCCCTACTACCGCTGGCTCGACCAGTCGGTGGGCGAAACCGTGCTCGCGGAGGCGTATCGTGCGAACGCGCTGTTCGGTGCCCACCGTGAGGACCCGGAGTTCGGCTACCGCTTCCTGGCAGATGAAGCGCGTGGCGCCGGGTCCGCGATGGCGGACCGGACCGCGTGGCGGATCTGCCGGGACAACCGCTGGTGGAGCGTGTTCGGCAAGAAGCGCGGCCGGGGCATGAAGGCTGGCCCGCCGGTGTATGACGATCTGGTGCGTCGTGACTTCACCGCGGCCGGCCCGAACCGGCTGTGGCTCGCCGACATCACCGAACATGCCACCGGCGACGGCGAGCTGTATCTCTGCGCGGTCAAGGATGTCTTCAGCAACAGGATCGTGGGCTACTCCATCGACGCACGAATGAAGTCCCGCCTGGCCGTGCCCGCCTGGACAACGCCGTCGCCCGACGTGAACACGTCGACGGATGCATCCTGCACACCGATCGCGGCTCGCCATTCCGGTCCAGGAAATTCGTCCGGGTCCTCGACCGGCACCGGATGGCCGGGTCGATAAGGCGAATCGGGGCAGCCGCCGACAATGCGGCCCTGGAGTCCTTCTTCAGCCTCCTGCAGAAGAACGTCCTTGACCGCAGGAAGTGAGCCACCCGCCAGGAACTACGATCGCCTTCGTGACCTGGATCGAGCGGACCTACCACCGCCGTCGCAGGCAAGCCGCACTCGGCCGACTGACCCCTATCGAATTCGAGACCGTCATGACCACACCGGCCCTCCAAGCCGCGTGACTCAACCTGCCACCCAAACCTGCATCAGACCCGTGGGTCTCGTAGTCGCGGGCGAGCGGCGGTGCACGAGCTAGCCGAACGTCCTCTCCACGACCATCGCCGCGGGATGACTTCGAAGCCCTTCTGGCCGGGGTCGCGGTGGAAGACGTCGACGCCGACGCCGAGGCGGGCGCCGTGGTCGATGGCTTTTGGTGCGGTAGCTGTTGTCCGCCCAGGCCAGGCGGCGGGAGCATGAGCCAGCCGTACGTCCGCTTGCCTGACCAGCGTCGTTTGGGGGTGGGGTGAACCTTTTGGTGCCGGGTGCCCATTCGCTGGATCGCGGTCGATACCGAAGGTGGCGGCGTGCTCGACGAAGTGCTTGCCGCAGCCGCCGTCGACCGACGCCGGCCGCGACAGCCGCTCCGTGCCTGGCGAGCGGTCCTTGGGTGCCCGTCGGCGGGGCCATCGGAGGCGGAAGCGTGAACGAATGGCGCGCTAGGGTTTCGGTGCTGGCGAGGTGTTTGCTGCAGCGGATCGATCGGGGGTAATGCTGCCGTCGCCGGCGCGTTGGCAGGCATGTGAGCCAGCGTGGGGTTCCGGCCCGGTACAGATAGTGCCGATCTGGTGTGCGGACGAGCTGCGATCAGATCGCATAGTCGGCCCGGGAGCGGGGGCGAAATGTGATTGCGGTTCCGTTTGGGCAGTGGTGACTTGTGGGCCGGTCACTCTCCCTGGTGGCGAGCCGCATCGTCGACCACTCCACCGGTTCGTGCGAGACAATGAGTCACGATTTCGAAACGGCCCACTGCCCAGGTGTCCCAGATTCCGGCCCGGCACCCGTTGCTGTCGTGGGCTCGAAAGCTCGAAGGTTAGGGTTCGTTTCGTGCACGTACTCCTGGTGGAAGATGACGAGTCGGTCGCCCAGTCGCTCCGGCGCGGACTGCGTCGGTACGGCTTCGAGGTGGAATGGGTCAGCACGGGTGGGGCGGCACTGGCCTACGAGGGGCCGTACGCCGTGGTGCTGCTCGACCTGGGCCTGCCCGACGCCGACGGCCTCGACATATGCAAGGCGCTCCGTGACCGCGGTGACGTCCCGATCATTGTGATCAGCGCGCGGAGCGACGAGGCGGACCGGGTGGTGGGACTGGAACTGGGGGCCGACGACTACGTCTCCAAACCATTTGGCCTGCGGGAGGTCATCGCGCGCATCAGGGCGGTGATGCGGCGGACACAGCCCCGCACGCTCGGCGCCGCCGCGGCCGGCCCGGATCGGTACGGGACGAGCCTGACCATCGACCGCAGGGCCGCCCGGGTACGACTGGACGGTGCGGAGGTCCCGCTCGCCCCCAAGGAGTTCAGCCTGCTCGCCTTCCTCGCCGAGGACCCGGGCGCGCTGATGTCGCGGGAACACATCATGGAGGCGGTCTGGGACGCCAACTGGTTCGGGCCGACGAAGACACTGGACGTCCATGTGGCGGCCCTACGGCGCAAACTGGCGGGCGCGGTCACCATCGAGGCCGTGCGAGGGGTTGGCTTCCGGCTCGTAGTCGACGAGGGCGGAAACAGCACCTGATCATGATCCGCCAGCTCATCCGCAGTTATGTCCTGCTCGTGGCAGTCGCCATCGGTCTGTTCACCGTTCCGGTGGCCTTCACCCTTACCGCTCAGCTGCGTGACGACACCCAGCTGTCCGTCACCCGCGAGGCCACCACGATGGCGCTGCTGCTGGGCAACAGCGATGACGCCTCGTGCCAAGCGCTGGAGGAAATGGCCAGTGCCTACGGCGACGAGACGCCCGGCGAGGTCCAGACCACCGCCACCGCAGAGTGTGTCGCGGACCTGCCCCGCCCGGAGCGAAACGCTGCCCTCTACCGGGCCCTAGAGGAAGGATCCTCCACCACGGACTGGGGCTCCTCCGTCATCTGGGGCCCACGGCTGGTGGTCACCGTCCCCGCGCAGGTACGCCGGGTGGTGGACGAGCGCCCGGCGTACGGCGACAGTGGCCCCCGGGGCACGGTCGTGGGCGCCGTACGGATCGTGTACTCGACAGACGGTCTCACGGCCAGGCTGTGGGCCATCTGGGGGTTCCGGGCCGCCCTGGCCGTCATCGTCCTCGCGGCGGCGGCCGGCATCGGCGCCGTTGCCGCCCGTCGGCTGACCCGCCCCCTGCGCCAGCTCAACGACATGGCGAGCAAGTTCAGCGACGGCGACCTGACGGCACGTTCCCCGGTGACCGGGCCTCAGGAAACCCAGACCCTGGCCCGCACGCTAAACCAGGGCGCGGAACGTCTCGACACTCTCATCGTGGCGCAGCGCATCTTCGTTGCGGACGCGTCCCACCAGCTCAGGACCCCTCTGACAGCACTTCGCCTGTCCCTGGACAACATCGCGGACGGCGTCAACGACGAGTTCGTCAAAGAGGATGTGGAGCAGGCAACGGCCGAGGTGGTCCGGATGAGCCGTCTGGTGAACGGTCTGCTGGTACTGGCGAGGGCGGAGGCGAAGGTTGCGGTGGCGGAGCCGCTCCCGCTCCGGAACGTGATCGAGGAACGCTTGTCGGTCTGGCGGCCCGCCGCCGACGAACGCGGCATCACCATCACGCTCAGGGCGGCTGCCGCCGACCGACTCCTGGTGTTGGCCAGCCCCGGCTCTCTGGAACAGATCCTGGACAACGTGTTGTCCAATGCCCTGGAGGTCTCACCGGACATGGGGGCGATCACCGTCCGGTTGGAGTGCCGGGGTGACGAGGTCGAGGTGTTGGTGCTGGACGAGGGCCCGGGCATGGGCGATGCCGACAAGGCCCGGGCCTTCGATCGCTTCTGGCGCGGCCAGGGCCTCACCGGGCGTGCCGGCTCCGGCCTCGGCCTCGCCGTCGTCAAGCAACTGGTGACGGACGACAGCGGGACCGTGACCCTGCGGGACGCGCCCGGGGGCGGGCTGTGCGTGGCGATCAGCTTGCGGGCGGCAGCACCGAGGAGTGGTGGTTAACGATCAGCCACTTTCCGTTCCGCTTCTCGTACTCGTACGTGTAACGGGCTTCGACGGTGCGCTTCTCGCCGGTCCTGGAGTCGGTGAGGTGGAACTCGTAAAGGCCCGCGTCGATTGCCGAGTCCTTGTCGAGGATGGTGATCACGCTGCGGATCTTCTCGCCCTTCGGCTTGGTCTTCAGGAAGTACTCGAAGTAGTCGACGATCCCGGCACGATCGGTACGAATCTCCGGGGAGGCGGTGGGCAGGAGCACCGCGTCCTTCGCGTACCGCGCGGCGACCTTTTCGGGGTCGCCGGTCTGCAGGCTGTTGTTCCATCCGTCGAACAGGGCGGCTATCTCCTTCTCGGTGGGCTTGGAACCTCCGTCGGAGACGGCCGCGCCGATCCCCGCGGTTGCGGTGGCGGCGGTGACCAGGGCGATGGCGCACACGAGAGCGACGCGTGGGGGGATCTTGCGGAACATCGGAACTCCAGTCCGGGGTTGAGGGGCCTCCGTTCGCTCCATCTGCGCCGGAAGTGGCTCCAGAATCGCGGCCCCCGGGAAAGCTCCCGGGCAGGGGACGTACAGGAAGAGGACAGGACACACCCAAATGACGCGGCCGCGGGGTGTGCTGGCCTTTCGGGCCTGACCTTGTCGCGCCGTATGCGCCTCACACGGGCCTGACCGCCGTCTCCTACGGCACTACGACCCGACGACGCAGCGCCAGACGACTGCGGCGGCGTTGTCTGCTCAGTGGTTGGGCCGCCCACGGCTGCTGCGGCACATCCCATGGGTGGTGCCGAGCCGCTGAGGTTTTCGGGTTGTGGTCGGGTGGTGACGATTCATGATCCCTGCGGTATGCCGGTGGTATGCGTTATCCGGAGGGCGGGGGCCTGACCGCTGAGCGTCGGGTGTTTCGTGAGGGGATCCTGGCTTCAGGCTGGCGAAAGGTTCGCGGCAGGCGAGAAGACCGCGGTCATCGCGAAAGAGCTGCGGGTGAGTGTCCGGTCGGTGGAACGCTGGCGTCGTGCCTGGCGCGAGGGCGGCATGGAGGGCTTGCGCTCGGCGGGCCCGGCGAACTCCCCGGCTGTCACCGACGAACAGTTCGCCGTGCTGGAGGAGGAACTCGGCAGGGGACCGACAGCTCACGGCTTCGACGACGAACGCGGGACCCCTGCCCGGGTCCAGAGGGTGATGCGCCGACGTCTGAGGGTGAGCCTTTCGGCGGCGACGGTCTGGCGGCTGCTGAAACGTCACGGCTGGTCCTGGCAGGCGCCTGCCGGCAAGCACTCGAGCGTGACGAGCACGCGGTAGAGCTGTGGAAGAGGGAGGTGCGACCGCGGAAAAGGCTCGCGGCGGCGTCCGGGGCCTGGATCGTCTTCGAGGACGAAGCCGGCTTCTCTATGACGCCGCCCCGTGCCCGCACCTGGGGCAGGCGCGGGCACACCTCTCTACCGCCACCGGGACCTCCTCGGCGAGATCCATGCCCAGGCCGTCGAACCCCTGGCCGCCGCAGGGGCGTGGCCCAGCGGTCAGCCGGGCCTCGCTTCAGGCCGATCTCCTGGCCGCGGGTACTCGCACCGTGCAGCGGCTCCCCGCCCGGGGTCGCGCCCTCAAAACCCGCCTGGGTGGGGTTCTCGGCGACCAAGTGTGGCGCGAGGCTGGCATCGCCGGGCCGGGCCGGCAGCGAACAGCTCAAGGCCCGCGACCACAGGTCATTGACCTGGAGCTCAGGCTCCAGCAGGGCAAGGATCTGAAGGCCGCCCGGAGCACGAACCGGGATCTCATGCCCAGCTGAACCGTGACTCGGACCCACAGGGCTGACAACGCGCGCCCAACGAGCGGGGGACTGATCCGCGGGCCGTCTGGCCCGCGGACCACCCCCTCGAAGAAATCCAGAGGCAGACGCCCGGGCTTCGAACGGGGCGGCTTGGTCCACATCTGGTTCACGAGGTACTTCACCACGCCCGCATAGTCGGCCTTGTAGTTGTCCAGGGCGCCGTTGTTGATCAGGTAGCGGCCGTTCACATTGGCCGAGACGCCGGATCTGGAAGTCCGCTGAACGCCTACGCCGCCCGCCACTCTGAGGATTCGACGAACCCTTCAATGCAACTGGCTGAAACAGGCTCCGCAGCCCAACCAGAACCAGCCGCCCAACAATCCTGACTCCAGCTGACAGCGTACCCATAAAAAGCCTTTCAATAGCTGGAGCCAACCATGGGACGAGCACGATGCGTGAACCACCAACCGTATCGGCCTCATTATCAAGGTCGACCAAACCCTGCCGACATGAAATCATCCAGGATGACAGGATTCGCTACCCTACTCGAACGTCATCATTGTCACGAGGTGCTGGTAGAGCTCTCCTCCCTTATCGGGGTGCTGGGACAGTACCTCACCGAAAGTTGCGCCGTTCGAATATGAAATAAGAAGATCTCGAAGATCCGGGTTCAAAAGGTTCATGAAGTGCATCCAGTTCTCTTCCGGTGCTCGCCCGCGAGAATTAACGCGTACTTCTTCCGCCTTTTCCACAAGGTGGTGGAACGTACTCACGGATTCTCGGCTCCACCCCCATCTTGGTGACACCTGCCGCGGGATCGGCACCATGTCCACAATCACGCGCGAGAGCATCACCATCTGAACCAAGTGGCTAGATATGAGATCCGAGTCTCGCGCATTGCGGATAAGCGTCCGAGTGAAGTCCTGCCATGCAGGGTATGCCGCCACAGTAGAAGCGGCCTGCGCAGGCAACTCATTGATGAATTTGCCCCATGTAGCACTCATCTGTGCATCTGGAGCGATATTTCCGCGCAGGGTACGCGCGGCGATTGCCAGATCCTTTAGGAGTTCAGTCGCGCTCTCGCTCCATCCCCATGACGGCTCGGGGGTGTCACGAATAGGGTCCATCGCCTGCCTGCAGAGCGGGCAATCGCTGCTCCCGCGGCTCTTCCATTCCTTAATGCAAAGGAGATGGAAGGAGTGGCGGCAGTCGGTTACGTAGGCCTCCGCAGCTTCGATGGACTCCAGGCAGATGGTGCAGTTAGTCGGCTCATCGGCCTGGGGGCTGTCCTCACTTGCCACTTGATGGGATGGTGTCAAGACTGGCTGGTCACGGTCGCTACGTTGCCCGGAGGGCTTCGTTATGGCATTCTCAGCGCCGTCGTTCGAGAGATCTGTAGGGTGTGAAAACTGTGAGATTAGCCTCGCTCCGGCCTTCGCGGTTACGCTGGCCACGGCATTGCGCTCTGCTCGTCGACGGGAGCTGGATTTATTCCCACCGGTGTTCACCCTTTCGGCGGCAAGTCCGGTGACGCCGGTTTCCTGCCCGGTCCCGGCAACTTCTGCCACGGGGCCGCGAATCTTGGCATAGCTCTTCCCCTGCTCCTTAGCGATCCTCGCCCGGATTTGTGCAGGTCTTTCAGTGGACTTTCGGCTCCTGGGCCCGGACTTTGCGCCCGCGCCGGAGGCGACGTTTAGTTGTGAAGCAGCAGCGTTCTGAGCTACCCGCAGGATCTCATATGTCATGTTGCCGAACAGGGCCTCTATGTAGAGTTGTCCTGCAAGCTCCTCCAGGCTTTCGGATGCCCCTGGCTGAATGGCTCGAATCAAGGTTTCCAGGCCGGCAACGTCGGTCGCGGACGAGGCCACCTCGCAGAAATGCGAGGTGGCCTCGTCCCATTGCCGAAGGGAAGCGCGCTGCAGCCAACCCCATTGTTGCGTGGCTATTTGCACACTGTCCGCAGTGATTAGCCCGGACATGGCGGAGGGGCCAAAATCGGCCGCAATGCGATCAACATCTTGGACGGAGTGAGTGGCAAACATTCGTTCCGTATATTCATGCAGCTCGCCAATAGTAAGGTCCTGGTTGCCGAGTTCGCTGCGCGCAACGCAAATAGCTTCATCCCATCCTCTGGAAGCGGCGACGCCAAGCCAATGTAGCGACATGATTGTCTCCTGATTTTGATTCTCGACGTGTGGTGCAGGGCTCCTACTGAAAGGCTCACCCTCGGGCACAGCCTCTCGACGCCTAGAGCTATCGGGCAGAGGCGAAAGGGCAACCCTCCGGCCCTCCTTGCTTCCCTCCGGCGGCCAGAGGAGTGTTGAGATTGCCCTAGATCACCACGATGGGTCTGCCGAGCTGAATATGGGCCCTCACCAGCAAGTCGCGGTAGTCCTGCCAGGAGAAACTCTTGCGGGCGCCCTTGAGCAGGAGATGGTTGCGGGGCCGGTGAATGAGGCGGCTCCTCACCAGGTTTGTAGCAGTACAGTGCGGCGACCGAGGTCCGGCGTCGGGAACGGCCGCGGACACGGATCAAGGGGGTGTGCCCGCGCCGGCCCCAAATGCGGGCACGGGGCGGCGTCATCGAGAAGCCGGCTTCGTCCTCGAAGACGATCCAGGCCCCGTACGCCGCCGCGAGCCTTTTTTCCGCGGCCACACCGCCCTCTTCCACAGCCCTACCGCGTACTCGTCAACTCGCTCGGTTCGCCGCCGAGGCCGGCCTGACGGTCACCGTCTGCCACCTGCCTCCCGGCACTTCGAAGGGGAACCGGATCGAACACCGGCTGGCTGCCAC
>NZ_JBEZLV010000084.1:0-9065 GCF_040652335.1 Streptomyces sp. NPDC048270 | reverse complement strand
CATCCTCAAGGACCCGGCACTGCGCCTGCTCACCCTCAAGGGCGCCTGGTTCAACCTGTGCGAACAGGCCCTGCTCACCGTCTTCCTGGTCTACGCCGTACGGGAACTCGGCCTCGGCGCCGGGGCCCTGGGCACCTGCATCGGCCTGGGCAGCCTCGGCGCGGTGCTCGGCACCGTCCTCGCCCGCCGCGCCGGACGGGCCCTCGGCGTCGCCCGCGTCCTGGTCGGCTCCATGGCCCTCGGCTGCGCCGCCCCCGCCGTCATCCTGCTGTCCGACGGCAGCGGCCCGGGCTCCCTCGCCCTGATCACCGGCGCGTTCGCGTTGTTCAGCATCGGATTCACCGTCTTCAACGTCTACTTCGTCACCCTGCGCCAGACCATCACCCCGCCGGACCGCCTGGGACGGGTCACCGCCGCCTACCGCACCGTGGCCTTCGGAACCTTCCCGCTCGGCGCCTGGGCGGGCGGCGCACTCGCCGGACCACTGGGCCTGCGCACCGCGCTCGTCGTGGTCTGCGCCGCCTTCGCGGCCGGCTGGCTGCTCTTCGCCGCCTCGTCCCGCGTGCTGCGGCCGCTGACCGTCTCCCTCGACTGAGCAGCTCCGGACCCACTCCGCCGCCTTCCCGCACCCGCCCCCTGGAGGCTCCGCCATGCCCGAACACGTGATCATCATCCACCGGTGGACCGACCGCTACGCCGACTACGCCGCCTACGTCGACCACACCGCCCACCGCGTCAGCTACGTCACCACCGAGCGCGCGGTCCGCTCGCTCCCCACCGGGCAGGCCGCCGGGGTGGCCCTGGTCGACAGCACCGAGAACGTGCCCGCGGTCCACGCCCGGGTCGCCGAGCTGGTGGCCCGCAGCGGCCCCCCGACCCGGATCGTCGCCCTCCAGGAGACCGACCTGGACCTGGCCGCCGAACTCCGCGCCGCCCACGGCCTGCCCGGCACGCACCCCGCCGACCTGGAACCGCTGCGCGACAAGCTCGTCATGGCACGCCGACTGCACGCCGCCGCACTGCCCGCCCCCGCCACCGAGGCCGCCCCGGACCGGACGGCCGTCGCGCAGTTCGCCGCGCGCCACGGCTGGCCCGTGCTCGTCAAGCCCCGCCGCGGCACCGCCAGCGCCGCCATCACCCGCCTCGACGACGCCGCCCAGCTGGCCGCGTACCGCCTCCCCGAGGGCATCGAGATGATCGTGCAGCCCTGGCAGCCCCACCAGGTGCTGCACGTCGACGGCGTCTACACCGGGACCCGCCTCGGCGCCTGGCGGGCCTCCCGCTACCTGAACACCTGCCTCGAGTTCACCTCCGGCAGCGCCCTCGGCTCCGTCGAGATCGACCACGAGGCGACCCTGGAAGCCGTCGGCGCGCACACCCTCGCCACCGCCCGGGCCCTGTTCACCGGCCCCTCCGTCTTCCACCTCGAACTCTTCCGCGACGAACTCGGCGCGCTCTCCGTCCTGGAGATGGCCGCCCGCCCCGGCGGCGCCGAAGTCCCCTTCGTATGGCGCGAGGTGCACGGCATCGACCTGATGGCCGCCGCCTTCTCCCACCAGACCGGCCTGCCCGACACCTCGGGCACCGCCGTCGACGACCCCTCGCAGGTCGCCGGCTGGCTGCTGGTGCCCCCGTCCGAGACCGCCCCCAGCCGGGTCCGCGCCGTCAGTTCCCACCAGGGCGAGGGCCCCTACGCCGAGGCCCTCCCGGCCGTCGGCGGCCTGGTCACCGGCGGCGGGTACGAGCACGCCGGAGCCCGCTTCCGCTTCCGCGGCCACAGCACCGCCGAGGTCGAGGCCGCCGTACGGCGCACCGCCCGCACGGCCCGGCTCGAGACCACCGCGCTCGATCCCGAAGCCCCCGCCCGCGTCGTCGTCGTGGGCTGCGGCACCCCGGCCTACCGCTCCTACTCGCTGGACGCGGTGGCCGCCCGCGCCGAGGCCGCGCTCGTCCAGGGCGCCCCCGCCGACTGGCAGCTCCCGTACGTCCAGGACCGCCACCGCACCGCCGACACCACGGACCCCGAGGCCACCGCCGCCGCCATCGGCTCGCTGCTCGCCGGCCACCCCGGCGCCGCCGGAGTCCTGACCTGGGACGAGACCCTGCTGCGCACCACCGCCGGGGCCGCCGCACGGCTCGGCCTGCCGCACATGGCCCCCGAGGCCGTCGACCGCTGCCGGGACAAGCTCACCACCCGCCGCATCCTGGGCGCCGCGGGCGTCCCTTCGGCCGGGTTCCGCCACGTGCGCACACCGGCCGAGGCCCTGGACGCCGCCGAGGCCCTCGGCTACCCCGTCGTCGTCAAGCCCCGCGCCCTGGCCGGCTCCATCGGGGTCACCCTCGCCGCCGACCCGCGCGAACTCGCCGCCGCCTTCGACCAGGCCGCCGGATCGGCCTTCCCCGGCATCACCGGACTCGACGGAGTGATCGTCGAGGAGTACCTGACCGGCCCCGAGATCAGCGTGGACTGCGCCGTCAGCGGCGGCCGGGCCGTGGTGGCCAACGTCGCCCGCAAGCGCCTCGGCTTCGCCCCCCACTTCGAGGAGGTCGGCCACCTGGTCGCGCCCTGGCGGCACGAACCCTGGGCCGACGCCGTGCAGAGCGTGGTCACCGAGGCCCACGCGGCGCTCGGCATCCGCACCGGCCTCACCCACACCGAGCTGCGGCTCACCCCCACCGGACCGCGCGTCGTGGAGGTCAACGGCCGCCTCGGCGGGGACTTCATCCCGCTGCTCGGCGCCCTCGCCACCGGCGTCGACCTGGTCGCCGCCGCCTGCGACATCGCCCTCGGCCGCACCCCGGACCTCACCCCGGCCCGCGACCGCTGCGCCGAGGTCACCTTCGTCTACCCGCCGCACGACGGGCAGGTCCGCTCCCTCGACCTCAGCGCCGCCGAAGCCGTGCCGGGCGTCGAACGAGTCGTTGCCCTCGCCGCCCCGGGCACCGAGCTCCTCCTGCCGCCGCGCGGCATCGTGCCCCGGCTGGCCGCCCTGCTGGTCACCGGGGACACCCCCGAACAGTGCGCCACCGCCTCGGCGGCCGCCGTCCGCGCCGTCCGCGCCGAGGTCACCCCGCTGGTCACGGCCGCCGGCTGACAGCCCGCCAGGTCCTGACCGCCCCGTCACGACCCGCCGCACCCCGTACCGACCGCACGGCACCACGACCGTACGCACCCGATGAAAGGCGACCACCATGTGGACCCTCGGCGTCAACGCACCTCCCACCGGCTGGCACGACACCGCCGCCTGCCTCGTCAACGGCGAGGGCGAGATCATCGCCTTCAGCGAGGAGGAGCGGATCAACCGCCACCGCCACTCGCTCTACCGCAAGCCCGTCAGCGCCGCCCGCATGTGCCTCGACCGGGCCGGCATCAGCCCCGCCGACATCGACGTCGTCGCCCTCGGATGGGACGTCGACCAGCTCTACCCCGGCCGCTTCACCAGCGACGCCGACTTCCTCGCGTACGCCGTCGGACTCGACTTCGGCAGCCGCCTGCCCGAGGTCGTCCGCGTCCCGCACCACGCCGCGCACGCCGCCTCCGCCTTCTACGCCTCGCCGTTCCGCAAGGCCGGCGTCCTCGTCATCGACGGCCACGGCGAGAACGAGTCCTCCAGCATCTGGACCTTCGAGGACGGCAAGGAGCCCCGCCAGGAACGCAGCTGGGGCCGCACCTCCTCCCTCGGCTACGCCTACGACGCCGCCTCCACCTGGCTCGGCTTCTCCTTCCTCAACGCCGGCAAGACCATGGGCCTCGCCGCCTACGGCCGGGCCGCCGGCATGCCGGCCGAACAGCTCGTGGACATCCGGGACGAGGACTTCCGCCTCGCCATCGCCCCGCTGCCCGAGGCCGCCGGCCGGGCCACCGCCGAGGACGTCAAGCGGCAGTACGAAGCACAGGTCGCCGCCTGGCGCGACCGCTACACCCGCATCGTCGGCGCCGACCGCCCGCAGGCCGACGAGGAGAACCTCCCCGACGACCCCAAGGCCGTGGCCGTCGCCTGGACCGCGCAGCGCATCATCGAGGAGACGGTCACCCACCTCAGCTCCCTCACCCGCAAGATCTCCGGGGTGGACGAGCTCTGCCTGGCCGGCGGCGTCGCCCTCAACTGCTCCACCAACGGCACCCTGCCGGGCCCCCTGTACGTCCCGCCCGTGCCCCACGACGCGGGCGTCGCCCTCGGCGCCGCGTGGGCCGTCAGCCCGCCCAAGCAGCACACCACCACCCTCAGCCCCTACCTGGGCAGCGACATCGGCAGCGCGGCCGGCCTGGACACCACCGGGCTGCACCGCACCGACCTCGACGTCGAGGAGGTGACCCGGCTGCTGCTCGGCGGCCGCGTCGGAGCCGTCGCCCAGGGCCGCGCCGAGGTCGGCCCCCGCGCCCTGTGCCACCGCTCCATCATCGCCTTCCCCGACACCGCCGAGGTCAACACCCGGGTCAACACCGTCAAGAACCGCGAGCAGTGGCGCCCCTTCGCCGGCGTCACCCGCCCCGGATACAGCGCCAGGCTGTGGGAGCAGCAGGAGCACCTCAGCCGCTACATGCTCGGCGCCGCCAAGGCCACCGAGCTGGGCCGCAAGGTCGCCCCCGGGGTCGTCCACGTCGACGGCACCACCCGCCCGCAGGTCCTGCGCGGCGACGACGCCCCGCTCGTCGGCGCCGTCCTCGACTCCCTCGAACGCCAGGGCGTCCCGCCGGTCCTGCTGAACACCTCCTTCAACGACAAGGGCGAGCCGATCGTCGACACGGCGGTCCACGCCCTGAACGCCTTCCGGGCGATGCAGCTGGACTTCCTCGTCCTCGGCGACTCCCTCTACACGAAGGAGACCGGCCAGGGGGCAGCACGGTGACCACGCCCGGAGCCCTCGCCACCGACCGCTTCACCGCCTACGGGCCGCGCCACCTCGACGAGATCGCCGCCCGCTACGGCCTGCCCGACGACATCCGCGAGACCGTCCGCCGCGTCTCCCAGGTCCTGCCGTTCCGGGTCAACTCCCACGTCCTGGAACAGCTCGTCGACTGGGACCGGGTCCCGGACGACCCGATGTTCCAGCTCACCTTCCCCCAGCGGGGCATGCTCACCGCCGCCGACGAGGCGGAGATCGGCGGCCTGCTCGGCGACTCCGCCCGCAAGCCCGAACTGCGCGCGGCCGTCGGCCGGATCCGCGCCGGCCTCAACCCCCACCCGTCCGGGCAGCGCGAGCTCAACGTCCCCCACCACCAGGGCCGGCCGGTCCCGGGACTCCAGCACAAGTACCGCGAGACCGTGCTGTACTTCCCCGGCCAGGGCCAGACCTGCCACGCCTACTGCACCTACTGCTTCCGCTGGGCCCAGTTCATCGGCGACGCCGACCTGCGCTTCGCGGCCCCCGACCCCTCCGGCCTGATCGGCTACCTGGGGGAGCACCCCGAGGTCCACGACGTCCTGGTGACCGGCGGCGACCCCCTCATCATGTCCACCGAGCGGCTGCGCTCCCACATCGAGCCGCTGCTCGCGGTGGAGTCCGTACGCACCCTGCGCATCGGCACCAAGTCGCCCGCCTACTGGCCGCAGCGGTTCGTCACCGACCAGGACGCCGACGACCTGCTGCGGCTCTTCGAGCAGGTCGTGGCCTCCGGGCGGCAGCTCGCGGTGATGGCCCACTTCAGCCACCCCCGCGAACTCGACAACGACCTGGCCCGCCGGGCGGTGGCCCGGATCCGGGCCACCGGCGCCGTCGTCTACTGCCAGGCACCGCTGATCGCGCACGTCAACGACGACGCCGGGGTGTGGAGCGAGCTGTGGCGCGCGGAGATCGCCGCCGGAGCCGTCCCCTACTACCTCTTCGTGGAACGGGACACCGGCCCCTACGACTACTTCAAGGTGCCGCTGGCCAAGGCCGTCGGGATCTTCCGCGCCGCCTACCGCACCCTGCCCGGTCTCGCCCGCACCGTCCGCGGCCCGGTCATGTCCGCCACCCCGGGCAAGGTCTGCGTCGACGGCGTGGAGGAGACCGGCGAGGGCCGCTGGTTCCAGCTGCGCATGGTCCAGGCCCGCAACCCGGCCCTGGTCGGACGCCCGTTCCGGGCCCGCTACTCCACCACGGCCGCATGGCTCGACGACCTCCAGCCGCACCCCGACACCCCCGCCGACCTCATGGACGCGCTGCGCGCCGCGCCAAGCGCCGAGGCGACCGGACCGGCGGCCCGTACGGAAACCGACCCGACCCGGGAAGCGGCATGACGCAGCCGTCCCCGAACCTGACCCTCAGCCACCTCGTCGAACAGCGGCGCGCCGCCGGCGAGCCCCTGGTCAACCTCACCTTCGGAGAGGCCCGGCTGCCCGTACTCCCCGAACTCGCGCAGCAGCTCGCCGCGGGCGCCCACCGCGCCTCCTACGGGCCCGTCGCGGGAGCCGAGGACGCCCGCGCCGCCGTCGCGGGCTACTTCGGGCGGCGCGGCCTGCCCACCGACCCGGCCGACATCGTCCTCGCCCCGGGCAGCAAGCCGCTGCTGATGGCCCTGAACCTGGCGGCGGACGGGGACGTCCTGCTGCCCCGGCCGGCGTGGAACACCTATGCCCCGCAGGTCCGGTACGCGGGCAGGGAGCCCCTGGCCGTACCCGTGCCCGCGGTGTGCGGGGGAGTCCCCGACCCCGGCGCCCTGCGCGGGGCGATCGGCCGTGCCAGGGCGGCCGGGCGCACCCCGCGCCTGCTCGTCCTGACCCTGCCCGACAACCCCACCGGCACCCTCGCCCCGCCGGACCTGGTCCGCGAACTCGCCGCCGTCGCCGAGGCCGAGGACCTGCTGATCGTCTCGGACGAGATCTACCGCGACGTCGTGCACGACCCGGCCACCCCCTTCCTCAGTCCGGCCGAGGTCGCGCCCGAGCGGACCGTCGTCACCACCGGCCTGTCCAAATCGCTCGGCATCGGCGGCTGGCGCGTCGGCGCGGCGCGCTTCCCCGCGGGCCCCCGCGGCCGAGCGGTCCGCGACGGTGTCGTCGCCGCCGCCAGCGAGATCTGGTCCACCCTGGCCGGCCCGCTCCAGCAGGTCGCCGCCTACGCGTTCGCCGAACCGGAGCCCGTCCGCGCCCGGATGGCCGCCGCCGCCCGCCTGCACGGAGCCGTGGCCCGCGCGGTGCACGCCCGGGCGACCGCCGCGGGGGCGCACTGCCGGCCGCCCACCGCGGGCTTCTACGTCTACCCGGACTTCGAGCCGCTGCGCGCCCCGCTGGCCGGCCGCGGCATCACCGACTCCGCCTCGCTCGCCGCCCACCTCCTCGACCACGGGGGCGTCGCCGTCCTCGCCGGACACCTGCTCGGCGACGACCCGGCGGCGCTGCGCTTCAAGGCCGCGACGAGCCTGCTCTACGGAGACGCGCAGCAGCAGCTGAGCGCACTGCGGGCCGAGGACCCCGTCGCCCTGCCGCACATCGCGGAGCAGCTCACCCGGATCGAGGAAGCCTTCACCCGTCTGACCGAGGGGCCCGGGCCCCGCCGCAACAGGAGGCCGTCATGAAGTCCCTGCCGCCCACCCCGGAGGCCTTCGCCCTCATCGCCGACGCGGGCGACCGGCTGCTGCACGGCCTCGACCGGCTCACCGACGCCGACGCGGCCGCCCCCTCCCGCCTCGGCGGGTGGAGCCGCGCCCACGTCCTCAGCCACCTCAGCGCCCAGGTCGACGCGCTGGAGCGGCTGCTGTACTGGGCGCGTACCGGCACCGAGACACCGCAGTACGCCGACCGCCGGGCCCGGGACGCCGAGATCGAGGAGGGCTCCCGGCAGTCCGCGGCCGCCCTCGTCGACCGGGTACGGGGCTCCGCGGCCCGTTTCCTGACCACCGTCCGGGAGCTGCCCGACCCCGCCTGGCGGACGGTCGTGCGCCCCTTCACCGGTGAACTGTGCACCCCCGAGCGGATCCTGGTGATCCGGCTGCGCGAACTCGAGGTCCACCACACCGACCTCGACCTCGGCTACGGCTTCGGCGACATCCCCCGGGCGGCCGCCGACGTCCTGCTCGACGACGTCAGCGGCTACCTCGCCGGGGCCGCGGGCACCCCGCCCTGCACCCTCCGCGACGACACGGGGGCCCCGGTGGCCGCCTTCGGCTCCGGCGGGCCCGTCGTCACCGGTTCCCGCGGCGCCCTGCTCGGCTGGCTCACCGGCCGCTCGGCGGGGGAGGGGCTCACCACCCCCGGCCCGCTGCCCGCGCTGCCCGCCTGGATCTGACGTACCGAACCACCCGAAGGAGCACCAGATGAACGACCACCCGGCTCCGGCGCCGCTGCCCGAACGCCACGCACTCGGCTCCGTGCACGCCGAACTGCTCGACTGCATCCAGGTCAACCTGGCCGTGCTCGCCGACCACCACCACGGGCCGGACACCCACCTGCGGCTCGGGTCCGCCCTGCGCTGGCAGACCCGCCCCGGACCCCACGGGCTGCCCACCGTCGACCCGTCGCTCGACCAGCGGATCGCCGAGGCCGAACAGCTCCTGGGCCTGAAGGCCAGCAGCCGTACCCGGACCACCGGAGCCGACCTGCAGGCCGCCGTACGGGCCCGGGGCACCACGCACTACGTCGTCGCCGACGCCCACGCGATGCCCTGGCTGCCCTACCACGGCCGCCGCCACATGGACCACAGCTTCCTGCTCGCGCCGGGACCCGACGGCTTCCACGTCGCCGACGGCTACCGCACCGAGACCCCGTGGGGCCACGCGGTGCCCGGCCACTGGGAGTTCGGGGCGGGCGACCTGGCGGGCATCGCCACCGCCGAGGTCATCGCCTGGGCGCCGAAGCTCCTCGACGCCACCGCCCCACGGCCCGTGTACGACGGCGGGGACCCGGACGCCTACCTCGCCGCCTACGCGGACCACCCCGACCGCGCCGCAGCCCTCGAACAACTCGCCTCCGAGACCTGGCTGCTGGCGCGCGCCCGCGCCCTGCACGCCCGCTGGCGCGCCCGGCTGTCGCTGCCCGTGGACACCGAGCACCAGCGGCGCTGGGACCTGGTCGTGGAACAGTCCTACCTCGCCCACCGCAGGGTGGCCCGCGGCCGGACCGAACCGCCCGGCGTGCTGGACC
>NZ_JBEZLV010000083.1:0-9696 GCF_040652335.1 Streptomyces sp. NPDC048270 | reverse complement strand
TCGCCCTCATCGAAGAACTGACCGTCGACTGGTCGGTAAAGATCAGCCCCTGCGGCAAGACAGTCCAAGTGACCCTCCGATCAAACGAGTTCTAGATCTCTTCCCGCTTCCCACGTGTTCGGTGTCCCAATCGAAGGAAAATCATGCGGACCACGAAGGACGACCCCTCCTCCCCCGTGCCAACAGCACCGCATCCGCCCCGCCAACTACATCCGGCCTCGCCGCCTTCCGCCGCTCAGGCGTGCGCGCATCTCAGGGTGGTAGAGGACATACTCGACCGCCTGGACAACACCGTCCTCCTGCGCAGCTGCCGCTCCTTGCTGGCCGCGCTCTCGGACCCGTCACCGGGCAACGAGCATCACTTCACCCGGCTGACTCCCCGTGAACACGAAGTGGGACAACTGGTGGGCTTGGGCCTGACGAACCGTGAGGTCGCGGAAGCACTCCACCTCAGCGAGAAAACCGTCGAATTCCACCTGCGAAACCTGTACGCGAAGCTGGGCGTCAGCAACCGCCGAGAACTTCGCAGCCTGCTCACAGAAACTCCGGCCCACCCGCCCGTCCACACCCGGCGGGCCGAGAGCGGTCGGTAGCCCCCTGGATTCGGAAACAGCTCCTGGTCTTCGCTTTGGGACACCTGCGGGACCATGAGGAGCCCACCCCGACTCACAGGGGCAGGCGCAACGCCGGAACTGGTCCGGAAGCCCTTGGTGATCTACGGCGGGGTGAGGCGGTGGGCCTGGACGTCACCGCACCTCCGGAGACGCAGTTCTTCCCATCGGCAGTCATTCTCTGCCGGGAGACCACGGGCACCGCGACAGCGCTTCATCTGTGCGGTGAACACGACAGCTACGTGTCGGCCCCGGATTTCCACCCCTCGACTCAGTTACTTTTTCTCCTTCCGCCTCGCTTCCGCCGCCGATTTGGCACTTGCCTTCTTCGACCCACCGAACTTTCCGAATATCTTCCATATGCCAGCCGGAGGCTTCTTGGATTCATTATTCACCGTACGGCCGCGCTCCATTACTCCACCACCCCCCTTCACCTTTTCCTTCGCCTCCTCGGCCTTCTTCAGCGCGGCAACCAGAACTTCACTACCATAGAGTTTCCTCATCCGCTCTGCGCTAATTGCAGTCCTATCCTCTTTCTCCTTGTTCTCTTTACGTGCCGCCGATGCAGCCCAAGTTTCGCTACTTGCATAAGTTTCACCAAGGTCATCTTCATCAATGGCGCCCCTCCCTCGCATGTTACTCGCCACAATTGGCGCAAGCCCTGACATCGTAGCCATGAACCGGTCGTGGAACTTGTTACCCCGCCCATCCGAGAGTATCTCGGGCGCTCCCTGCGAGTTCAGTTCCAGCTTCATCTCGCCGGCCCAAGAATTGTGATAGAACGGGATACCCGTCTCGTTCCAGTTGAGCGAGATATGTATACCCTGCCCCGGTGAAGGCGTAGCCCGAAGAAGACCCTGCACGGAAATTCCGCTCGACGCGTAGGGCTTCACCCCTATATCCTCTCCCCCGGTCATCAGGATCCGGAAGTTAGTGATCGCATAGTGGGTTTCATTGGCGCCATTCTCAGCAGCTCGCGCGTTCACTCTTGCAATTCTGGCTTCGACTTGCTCCTGCGCCCTGTTCATCTCCCGCCGCACCTCATTGATCCGGAGACGCAACGGCTCACGCGCGGGATCGTTCTTGGGATATGTCGAAAGTTCAGCTTGAATCGCAGCAATTTTTGCTTGATACACCCCTGCAGCCAGACCTGCGTCCGCGTTCAATTTAGACACTGCATCGTTGAACTGCGCCTCGAGGTGGGCGAGCCTGTACTCGATCACATCAAAGGAAATCCGGAAAGGCAGCTGAGCCCCGACCAGAATCGATTCCTTGACTTCCTTCGCCTGCTCTTTACGCTGTTCATTTTTGGTTCCACGTTCGGCGCCCTTCATCGCGCGCCCCGTACTCACGCCACCAGGAAGCGCCTTGGCCACACGGTACAGCCGAGTGTGGGTAAACCAGCACCCTTCGGTCGAGTAGGAGGCTACGACGTTGCCTCCTTCCCTGGCACTATCCAAGTGGCTCGGCGAGATGCTGTGGATGCCATCCGTCGAATCTGTGATCTCGAGCTTGCCCCCGACTTGAGACATGATCTGCATAACAATATTAGCGGCAGAATCCACTGCCCCTTGCGGATCGATCATAGCTACACCCTTCGGATAGTCTCAACGATTGGCAACGACCGAGATTCGGTCACAGCCCCTCGAAGATCGGCCTGTCATACTCTTCTTCTACGGCACTGTTTACAGCGCCATGCTGGAGGATTTCGACATGATTGGCCGGAAGTGCTCCACCTTCTGTGCCGAACGTTTGAAAAACACCTGAGGCATACGCCGCAGTCGCAGCCGAGACGGGTTGCAGCCCCCCCGGCACCGCTTTTTTGGCCGACTGCGAATCCGGCTCTGTTTGCGACCGGGACACCGGAATGTCCACGACCGCTGGCCCGTAATGCTCTGCTGAGCCAGTAGTCGGGCCAACCGTCTCCGAAGCCTGGTAGGTTTCGGGCTTGTAGGGCAGGAAGACGGTCTCATACCAGTCGCAGAAGATCCCTCTGACCGACTCGCGGTATACAGCCGGATCCTCACCGCAGGGGAGCTCCGCGAGATTGTAGAGAATCGCCACATCTTCGAAGTAGGTAAGGACTTCCAGGACGGTCTTCCGCTGCTCGGCGTCGTCGATTCCGCCCATCACCAGGTCCTGATGCCCTCGAGCGAAGTCCCACCAGTTCGCAGCCTCGCTGGCCTCCCAACAGGACGCCAGGTAATACCAAAGATCTTCGGTCTTCATATCCGGTCTCTCCAGGTCGCGATATCGACACCTACGTCTTCAGTACAACCATCGCTCGGAAGCGACGGCTCCGCCGAGCTGCCGCAGGGCACGCCCCCGTACTAGGCGGACTGCCCGATCGGTTGCCCTATCAGGCTGTTGGCATGTGCTCCGGCGCCCAATGCTGTCCTCTATCGGGGGATCTCTCCCACCTCCTGAGGACCGGAATGCCAGGGTTTTCCCCTGATCCGCGAGGACACCGGATTCGTCAGTATTGATTGACATGCTGACCGTAGAGACGAAGCGGCCATCAGGAACGGTGGCTATGCCTTCCCACACCGACGACCGTGACGAACCCCAGGAAGGGACCACCGCCCGGTGGCTCGGCCTTGTGCGCCCCGACCGCGTGGTGGACACCCCGGGCCTGTTCGGGCAGCAAGTGCTGGAGAGCAGCCGACGACTGGAGCATCCCCAGGGGCCGGACGAGCACCTCCTGTACTTCATGGTCAGCGGCAGTTGCACCGCCACCGCGGGCCCCGATCGCTGGAACCTCGATGCGGGGAGCGTGCTCTGGATACGCCCGGGCACCCCGTTCTCCATAGCGACACCCGACGACCGGGGCAGCGTGGTCTACCTGCTCCGGATATCGGCGGACGAGGAGGGCTCGGAGGCGCTCGCACCGGCCCTGTGCATCCCCGATGTGTGGGAAGTGCGCGGATTGTTCGATCTGTTGGTCACCGAACTCGACACCGCCCTGCCCCACCGGGACAAGCGCATCCAAGGACTGCTGCTGGTGCTGTTCACCTCCCTGTTCCGCAGGGCGGATCAGTACACGGAGCCGGGCGTGCTCAGTCCATCCGCGCGGCAGGCCATCGAGAAGTTCGCCGATGACAACATCACCGGCCGGCCGAGCGTGGCGGACCTCGCCCAGGTCGCCGGACTGTCCCCGGACTATTTCACCCGTACCTTCCGCAAGACCTTCGGCATACCGCCCAGGGAGTGGCTCGTCCGCCGCCGCATCCAGCACGCTGCGGCGCATCTGAACGAGAGCAGGAAGTCGATCGCCCAGGTGGCTGTCGCTTACGGGTACCAGGACAGCTTCCTCTTCAGCCGGCAGTTCAAGTCGGTCATGGGCATCCCTCCCCAGGCCTACCGTGCACGTTGACGCACGCATCACTTCCCGTCAGGGCAGGTCCTCGTCGGGACGCGACCGTTATGGTGAAGGCGGGTCCGGGGCCCTCAGGCCCCCCGATCGTGCTCCCGGCTACGGCAATGCGGACACCCGCCCACACCCACCTACGCACGGCGCGGCCAATGAGGCGCACCACGATGAGGGACTCCACCGATGCGCCTTCTTCACGTCGAAGACGACACCCTGTACGCCGAAACCCTCGCCAGGACCCTGCGGTCCCAAGGCTTCGACACGGATCGGGTGACCTCCGGGCCGGCGGCGATCCGGGCGGTCCGGCAGGCACGCTCGGACCGGCAGCCTTACGACATCGCCCTTCTGGAGATCGACCTGCGCGACGGGGACGGCTTCGGACTGTGCGAAACGCTCCACGGGGAGCTGTCCGTTCCGCTGATCGTGCTCACCACACGGGTTGACACCGTCTCACAGGTCCGAGCCCTCGACCTCGGGGCCGACGACTACGTCGTCAAGCCCTGCCGTCCCGGGGAACTGGGCGCCCGCATCCGCGCCGTGGTCCGACGGAGCACCAGGCACGGGAGCGGCTCCGGTGCGAACCCCCGCACCACAGAGCCGCGGCGGCCCCTCCCGGTCCCGGCTCGGAGCTGACGCGTTGGCGATCCGACTTCGCGCGAGGACGCCGGCCGAGGCGTCCCCCGCTCGTGAAACCCGTGACCGTCGTCGATCGCGACGTCATGGTGCAGCACGTACGAGCGCGGCCGTGCCCGGCACTCTGCTGCCGCCACCCCCAACGGACCGGGAGAAGTACGCCTATGCCGTCCGTCGACTGCGACTGATGACCGTCGCCTCACTCGTGGGCTTCGGCTGTCTGACGGCCTGCCAGTACATGCTGTTCGGCGCCACCTCCGCCTGGTGGCTCCTGCTGCCGCTGACCGGCTTCTCACTCGCCTACTACCTCGTCTCGCTGCGGGTCAACGGCTTCGCGGGCGACTTCGACCTGAAAGCACACCGCCGTCTGGTTCGCCGCTGGCAGCCAACCGCGTATCCGTCCGTGGACGTCTTCCTGCCGGTCTGCGGGGAACCGGTCTCCGTGCTGCACAACACCTGGACCTATGTGCGTGCCATGGCCGACCGCTATCCCGGGACGTGCCTGCCGTTCGTCCTCGACGACTCCGCCAGCCCGGAAGTGGCGGCCATGTCCCGTGACTTCGGCTTCCGGTACGGCACACGCGAGAACCCGGGCTGGTTCAAGAAGGCCGGGAACCTGCACTTCGGGTTCGGCCGCTCCTCGGGGGAGTTCGTGCTCGTCCTCGACGCCGACTTCGCCCCCCGGGCCGACCTGCTGCAGGAGCTGCTGCCCTACTTCGACACCGAACCGGGTGTGGGCATAGTGCAGTCTCCCCAGTACTTCCGGGTGCTCGACGCCCAAAACTGGGTGGAGCGCGGCGCCGGGGCCGTACAGGAGCTGTTCTACCGGTCGGTGCAGGTGTCCCGGCAGGCCAACGGCGGCGCCATCTGCGTCGGCAGCTGCGCAGTCTACCGGCGCGCCGCCCTGGAGAGCAACGGCGGCACCACGCTGATCGAGCACTCGGAGGACGTGCACACTGGCTTCGACCTGAGCACCCATGGCTGGCACCTCGTTTACGTCCCCATGGCCGTATCCGCGGGAGTGTGCCCGGACAGCATCCCCGCCTTCGTCAGCCAGCAGTACCGGTGGTGTACCGGCTCGATGAGCCTGCTCACCAGCCGCAAGTTCTGGACGGCCCGGCTGCCGGTCACCACCCGCCTGTGCTATATCTCCGGATTCCTCTACTACCTCCACACCGCCTTGTTCACCTTCGCTGCCCCCATCGCGCCGATCCTGCTGCTCCTCACGGCTCCCCACCTGCTGCGCGCCGAACACGTGTGGCTCCTCCTCCCGGGCATCGTCTACGCCACCCTGGTCTTCCCGTTGTGGCATCGTGCCCCGTACCGGCTGGAAGCCTGGGCCGCCCGGATGATGTACGGCTGGGCGCACGCGTTCGCCATCTGGGACGCGGTGCGCGGGCGCCGCCTGCAATGGCAGCCGACCGGTGCGAGTGCGGCGAAGGGCAGCCAGACGAAAAGGTTCTGGTTCGGCATGTGGTTCTGGAGTGCTGGGACCGCGGCGGTCTGGGTCGGTGCCGCCCTGTGGCGGGCCCTCACCCTGGAAGCGGCCGACTTCGCGCTCATCCTGTCCTCCGGCCTGTTCTATGCGGCGGTGGTCGGCCGGATCCTGGTACAGCCGCGGGCGGAGGCGGGATCGTGAAGCGCTTCGGAGGAGCCGTCCGGAGGAGTCGGTACCGGGCGCGGCGGCTCGTACTCGGACTGGTGACCGTGTTCGTCACGTCCGCGTGCACCCCCTGGGGCCTCGGTTTCCAGGAGGGCGGAGGGCCGCCGCGGGGAGCGTCGGCTACCGCGGCGGACTACCGTCCCCCCGATCTGAGGCAGTTGATCCGCCCGCCCTCCGGCAAGTACCTGGGCGCCGCGGTCGACGGTGCGCCGACCTCTATGGGGCCGCTGAAGGAGTACGCGCGTACCTCGGGGAAGCAGCCCAACCTCGTCGAGGACTACGCGGCCTGGGGAGACGGCTTCAACGCGTCGGGCGTGCGCAACGCCTGGGCGGAGGGTGCACTTACGCTCGTGTCCTGGGAGCCGAGGGGAATCACCATGAAGGAGATCACCGCCGGCGTGAGCGACGACTACGTCAAGGAGTACGCCCTCGCCGTACGCCGGCTGAACCTCCCCGTCGTCATCGACTTCGCGGATGAGATGAACGGGGACTGGGAGGATTGGGGTCCGGAGCACACCACCGCCGAAGACTACGCGGCGGCCTATCGCCACGTCCATGACGTCTTCACCGACAACCTGGTCGCCAACGTCATCTGGGCCTGGGCCCCCAACATCGTCAACCCGATGCCAGATGTCGCGCTCGCCCCGTACTACCCTGGGGACGGGTACGTCGACTGGATCGGGATGGTCGGCTACTTCACCCGATACGAGGGCACCTTCGACACCGTCTTCGGTCGCACTCTGAC
This sequence comes from Streptomyces sp. NPDC048270, assembly GCF_040652335.1. Classification (NCBI taxonomy): domain Bacteria; kingdom Bacillati; phylum Actinomycetota; class Actinomycetes; order Kitasatosporales; family Streptomycetaceae; genus Streptomyces; species Streptomyces sp. NPDC048270. The sequence goes on along the minus strand of NZ_JBEZLV010000083.1, from coordinate 2,674 downwards.
GGAGCTGCGCGCCATCGCCGACAAGCCGCTCCTCATCGTGGAGACCGCGGCGGAGCCCACGGCCCGCCGCGCCGCCGACGTCCGAGAGCTGTTCGCCGGGGTGAACGGGGACGAGGACATCATCGGCTTCGTCTGGTTCAACCACGCCAAACGGGCCGACTGGCGGCTGGAGACGGGCACCACGGCCGCAATGAAGCAGTTCCGGCGGCTCGCCGCCGACCCGCGCTACGGCTTCGACGTACGTACCCGGGTCTCGTGACGGCCCCGCACGCGCACCTCCGTCCCGGCACGGTCCCGGGGGCCTCGCCGCCCTTCGAGGAGGACCGGCCCACTCTGGCCCTGCAGGCGGTCGACGGTCCGGCACCCAGCGCAGCCTCCGTCCCGGTGCCGCCTACGGCGGGGTGGTCCGCCGAGGGCGGTCGGCGCCGCGCCCTGATCGCCCGAGGGGCGCTGGCCTGTGTCCTGATCGTGCAGACACTGCTCACGCTGCGCCGTCCGGCCGGAGTCACGCCCTTCGAGGCGCTGTCCCTGACGGTGGGCCACGCCGAGGCGACGGTAATCTCCGCCGGGACCCATGGGCCGTGGAGCGTCCCCGCGCTCGGCGGGTCACCGCAGTCGTTCCCGGCGCTCGCCGCGGTGGCCGATGCCGCCGGTGGCATCTGGGCTGCACGGACAGTCAGCCTGGTCCTGATGCTGGTCACCACGACCCTGCTGTACGGGCTGGCGACCAGGCTGTTCAACGTGCGGGCGGGCCTGTGTGCGGCGGCGCTCTTCGCGGTGTTGCCTTCCACCGCCGTGCTGGGCGGATCCGCCACGCCGGAGGCCGCCGGGCTGTGCCTGCTGGCGTGCACGGCGCGAGCGGTCACGGCCACGGGCCGGGCTGGCCGGCTCGCCGTGCTGTGCGCCGTGCCGGTCGCCGGTGCGGCGGTGCTGACGCAGCACTGGACGGTGCTGTGCCTGCTACCTGTGGTGCTGCTGGCGGGGGTGCGCGCGGACGACGCGGGCCGGTTCGGCGGTGCTGCCGTGCGGCGGGTGCTGGCCGCGGCGGCGGGTGTGGCCGGACTGCTGTGGGCACTGCACGCCGCGGGCGTCCTGACCGGGCCGGTGTTCCGTTCGGCGCTGGGCACGCCTGGCGTGGCCGCCTCGGGTCCGGCAGGACCTGGTCCGGCGGTCCTGCTGCTGATGGCGGCGGCGGCAGTGGGAGCTGCCTGCCACGTGTTCCGTGACGGCATGGGTGAGCATCCGCTGCTTGAGGTCCGGCGGGCGGCGGGGCGGGCCCGGCGGGCGGCGGCGGTCCTCGCGCTCGGCGCCGCGGCCGCCGCGCCTCTCGCCGCGGTCGCGGTCAGCGGGTCGACCGCGGGCGGGATCGGCCGTGTCGGAGCTCTGGCCTGGTTCGCCGCCCCCCTGGCGGGTGTTGGTGTCACCTGGCTCATGGGACGGCACCTGCGCTTTCCACAGTTCGCCATCGCCTTTTGGACGGCTGCGCTGTGCCTGGGAATGCCGCACACGGACCGGTGGTTCGCGGCGTACCCGGACCAGGAACGGCTGGCCGGCGTCCTCGCCCCGTACGCGGGGTCCTCGGGGACCTATCTGGCGATCCCGGCCGAGATGCCGGGTTATCAGCTGAGAACGAGCACCAGGCCGGAACAGTGGACCGACTGTGCCGGGAGGATGGACGGCTCGCGTTTCGCGGCGGCGGATCCCGACGCGGCGTGCGCACAGGCAGTGCGCAGCGGTGAGTTCCGTCTGATCGTCCTCGACGGAACCACACGGCCGGCCGTGCAGAAGGCCGTGGTCACCGCGCTGCGGGGCAACCCCCACTACCAACTGCTGGCCGACCTGACTCCGGACGCCGGCCAGACCGGGTACCGGATCTGGGTGAAAGTCACTCGCTCATGACTTCGGCGTAGCCGAGTTGGATCGTTCCGGAGGGGCTGCGGAAGATCGCGGAGTCGTTGATCTCCCCGTCTCGGGTAGGACCGCAGGGTGGCGGGACACGGATACGGGACACGCCTGACGAGACGCTGTTCGCCGCGATCGTCCAAGTCCTGGTCGGTGGCTGCGCCTGGCGGCCCTGCCGCCCTGCCGCCCTGCTTGGGGAAGCCGCACAGCCCAGCGTCCCGCCCCCTGCCAGAGAGACTCCGACCCAACGACGAGATCAGTGATCGCCGACGCTGAGACCTGGAGAGGCGATCTGAAGCTCCGACATGATCATTCCACGCCCTGCAACGCCCACCACCACAACAGCCCGACGACAGCACAGCAACACCATCACACCAACCATGCACGAGCCCATTCGTGAGCCTCTTTCATCCTGCATACCCGCAGGTGAGGAGAGTGTGGCTTAGATGGTGCGTTGAGGCGGTTGGTGGAGTGTCGTGCTCGGCGGAGGGTCTTCCAGGGCTTCAGCTGGGCGAAGGCGCGTTCGCCGGGGGGCACCGGGCCGGGCGTGGTTCCGGTTGAACTGTGCTTCCCCTCGTAGCGTGGAGTCGTGACCCGATAAGGAAGGAGTCCGAGCGGAAGGAACTGGCCCGGCTTCGAGCGGAGAATCAGCGGTCGCGCAAGGAGACCGTGGAGCTAATGAGCCCATGGGCCGCTACTGCTTGAGCGCGCCACGGCCCTCGGTGAATAGCGCCTGGTAGATCGCTTCATGGCTGATGCGGGAACTGGTCAC
>NZ_JBEZLV010000082.1:0-10366 GCF_040652335.1 Streptomyces sp. NPDC048270 | reverse complement strand
CGGGACGGGACGGCCTGTCAAGGGTGGCCGAAGGCCATCGCGAAGCGACGCGACGAAGGAGCGCCCTTGACAGGGCGGCCCGGCACGGAAGGACAAGGACTGACGGGAAACCCCCAACCCTCCCTGATCAGCATCAGCCGAAGTCAGGCCGCCGGGTTGACCTCGACCTCGACCTCGACCTCGATCGAGCCGTCCGCAGCCGCAGTAACCCGCAGGGACGTGAGGTCCGGAGCGTGGACCGTCGGGTTGTGGGCGGCCGCGCGGGGGCCGATGCCGACCACGCGCATGCCGGCGGCCTGGCCGGCGGCGATGCCCGCGGCCGAGTCCTCGAAGACGATGCAGTCGGCCGGGTCCATGCCCAGTGCGGCAGCGCCCTTGAGGAAGCCCTCGGGGTGGGGCTTGCTGGCCTGGACGGATTCGGCAGTGACCCGTACCGCGGGCATCGGCAGGGCCGCGGCCGTCATCCTGGCCTTGGCCAGGGCCGCGTCGGCGGAGGTGACCAGGGCGTGCGGCAGTTCGGCGAGCGACGCCATGAACTCCGGGGCGCCCGGGACGGGGACCACGCCGTCGGTGTCGGCGGTCTCGCGGGCCAGCATCACCGCGTTCTCCGCGTGATTGACCTCCATCGGGCGGTCCGGCAGCAGCACAGCCATGGTCGCGTAGCCCTGGCGGCCGTGCACCACCTTGAGGGCCTCTTCCGGATCCAGGCCGTGTGCCACCGCCCAATCGCGCCAGCAGCGTTCGACCACCGCATCGGAATTGACGATGGTGCCGTCCATGTCCAGGAGCAGGGCCTTGGCGGTGAGGACGACAGGTGCGGTAGTGGTGGTGCTGGCCGGCATCGGCGGGCTCCAGACGGGGCGGGAAAAAGAGAACAAGTGGTTCCGTCCACCGGTCAGGGAGTGAGGACGGAACCACTTTGTTCCTCCACGATACAAAACGTCGGCGCTCCGCGCCACCGCCGAGGGTGTGACCCCTGTCCCTTGTGTGGCTGCGGGGGGTGTGCCGGTACTCAGGCGCGCGCGTCGAGGGTGAGCGCGGGCTCGTCCCAATCGACGGCGGCCAGCTCCTCCCACCCGATCCAGGACGGCGCTGGGAAACAGGCCGGGCTCGTCCCCGCACCGGCGCCGGACCTCGGCGGTCACGTTTGGCGGGAGCCCGCGTCCTTCGGCGAGGGGCCGGAAGTCGGCGTGATTGCGGACGCCTACCCGCTGCCCGGCCAGGCTCGCGAACCAAGTCCCACCGAACCAAGATCCTTAGATCCAGCTCCGACGGGGACGGCAGGCCTAGCCCTCCAGCGCCTTGCGGGTGATCGGGCCGTAGACGCCCCACTCCTCGTCGTCGATGCCGTTCTGGTACTGGAAGGTGGACACGGCGTTCTCCACCCGCCAGTCGAACCTGCCGTTGATCTTGGACGTGTACAGGCCCCTGGCCGCCAGCAGCCGCTGGAGCTTTTCCACCTCCGCGCCCGAGTCCCCGTACCGCAGGGTCGGTGCCGCCGCCGGCGGGGTGGGGCTGGGGGCGCGGCTCGTGCTCGGTGACGCGCTGGGGGACGGGGGCGCCGACGAGCGGGACGTGCTGGGCGAGGGCGAAGGCGACTTGGACGTGCTCGGCGAGGGGGACGGCGAGGCCGAGGCCGAGGGGGAGGGGCTGGTCGAGCCGGTGGTGGCCGGGCTCAGGGACGCACTGGCGGAGGCCAGGCTCGTCACGGGCGCCGATGCCTTCGCGTCCATGAGGGCGGTGTCGTTGCTCGCGGAGCTCGGGAGCACCCACAGCGCCATGGCGGTCCCCCCGAGGGCCACCACCGCGGCGGCGGCGATCAGGAGCGGGAGCAGTCGGCGGGAAGCCGGGCCGGTCCGCGTCTCGGGGCCCCCTCCCCCTCCCCTCCCCCCGCCACCGAAAGTGTTCGGGGCCGTCGCGGCCTCCGGGACGGCACGGAGCTGCACCGTCTCGGCCGGATGCGCCTCCTTGGCCCGCTGAGACGCCTGGGCCTGGCCCTCGCCCCGCCCTTGGCCCAAACGCGGCTCCTGCCACGGCTGCGGCGCCTGACCCGGTTCGTGCCCCGGACGAGGCCCCTGCCCAGGCCCACCCTGCCCATCGGGCCAGGCCTGGTGGGCAGGGAGCACCGGCGTCCCGTACGCCGGGGTGTCACCCTGCGCCTGAGCCTGCTCCTGTGCCCGGGCTTGCTCCTGTGCCCGGACCTGCGCCTGAGCCTGCTCCTGCTCCTGCGCCTGACCCTGCCCCTGTGCCCGCGCCTGCTCCTGCTCCTGCTCCTGAGCCTGCTCCCGCGCCTCTGCCCGCGCCCGCTCCTGCTCCTGTGCCCACGCCTGCGGCTGCCCCGCCACCTGCCCCGCCAGCGTCACGATGCGCGGTATCGGCGGTGGAGGCGGCAGGTCGTCCTCGTCCGGTTCGCCCGGGTCGGGCAGCGAGACGTACGGGCGGATGCGCAAGGGGTCGAAACCCGCACCCGGCACGCACCGGCAGCGGGCACCGAGGGCGCCGCAATCTGGACAGTGCTCACCGTTCACTGGAATCCCTCCCTGGACACTGCCAGGCATTATGCAGACCCGCCGGGCTGCTCCCAACCCTCCGCCCACCCCGCCGAGAGGCCATAACCGGACACACCACGCAGGATGGAGATGTTGATCCGGCCTGAGGAGGAATCGATGGCTCAGGATGTGACCACGGATGCCGTGGGCCCCGGTCCCGGCCCGCAGAACTCCGGACCTGCCGCCGAACACGCCTCCCGCGAGGTTCTCGTCTCCATCGGCGCCCTGCTCCTGGGCCTGCTGATCGCCGCCCTCGACCAGACCATCGTCTCCACCGCCCTGCCGACCATCGTCAGCGACCTCGGCGGCATGGCGCACCTGTCCTGGGTCGTCACCGCCTACATGCTCGCCTCCACCGCCGCCACCCCCCTGTGGGGCAAGCTCGGCGACCAGTACGGACGCAAGAAGCTGTTCCAGTACGCCATCGTCCTCTTCCTCATCGGGTCCGCCCTGTGCGGCATCGCCCAGGACATGGCGCAGCTCATCGGCTTCCGCGCCCTGCAGGGCCTGGGCGGCGGCGGGCTGATCGTGCTGTCCATGGCGATCGTCGGCGACATCGTCCCGCCGCGCGAACGCGGCAAGTACCAGGGCCTGTTCGGTGGTGTCTTCGGGGCGACCAGCGTGCTGGGCCCGCTGTTGGGCGGCCTGTTCGTCGACCACCTGTCCTGGCGCTGGGTCTTCTACATCAACATCCCCATCGGTCTCGTCGCTCTCGCCGTCATCGCCGCCGTGCTGCACATCCCGGTGCGCTCCTCGAAGCACACCATCGACTACCTCGGCACCTTCCTCATCGCCTGCGTCGCCACCTGCCTCGTCCTGGTCGCCTCCCTCGGCGGCACCACCTGGGCCTGGGGTTCGGCCCAGATCATCGGGCTCGCCGTCCTCGGCGCGGTGCTGCTCGCGGTGTTCCTCTTCGTGGAGCGCAAGGCCGCGGAACCGGTCCTCCCGCTGAAGCTGTTCTGCATCCGCACCTTCACCCTCTGCTCGGTGATCAGCTTCGTCGTGGGCTTCGCCATGTTCGGCGCGATGGTCTACCTGCCGACCTTCCTCCAGGTCGTCCAGGGCGTCTCGCCGACGATGTCCGGTGTCCACATGCTGCCGATGGTGCTCGGCATGCTGATCTCCTCCACCGCCTCCGGCCAGATCGTCAGCCGCACCGGGCGGTGGAAGGTCTTCCCCATCGCCGGAACCGCCGTCACGGCCGTGGGCCTGCTCCTGCTGCACCAGCTGCACCGCACCAGCTCCACCTGGGAGATGAGCGTCTACTTCTTCGTCTTCGGCGCGGGCCTCGGCCTGGTCATGCAGGTGCTCGTGCTGGTGGTGCAGAACTCCGTCAGCTACGCGGATCTCGGCGTCGCGACCTCCGGCGCGACGTTCTTCCGTTCCATCGGCGCCTCCTTCGGCGTCGCGATCTTCGGCACGATCTTCACCAACCGTCTCGAGGGCAAGCTGGCCACCGCGCTCACGGGCGCCGCGCTGCCGCCCGGTGTGGGCAGTGCGCAGCTGGAGGCCGACCCGCGGGCCATTGCCACACTCCCTGCCGAGCTGCAACCCCGGGTGCTCGACGCCTACGCCACCTCCATCACCGACGTCTTCCTCTACGCCGTGCCCATCGTCCTGATCGCGTTCGTGGTCGCCTGGTTCCTCAAGGAGGACAAGCTCCGCGGCTCGGTCACCGCGCCCGATGTGACCGAGACCCTCGCCTCCAACCCCGTCGAGCGGTCCTCCCGCGACGAGGTCGCCCGCGCGCTGTCGGTGCTCGGCACCAAGGAGGGCCGCCGGCACGTCTACGAGAAGATCACCGAGAAGGCCGGCTACGACCTGCTGCCCGCCGCGAGCTGGCTGCTGCTGCGGATCAAGAAGTACGGGTCGGCGGAGCCCGCCATGCTCGCCGAGCGCACCATCGTGCCGTTGAAGGCCATCACGGAGGCCGCCCGCCAGGTCGAGGAGCGCCACCTGGCCGTACGGGACGGGCTCGCGCTGATCTTGACCGACAAGGGGCGCGAGGCGGCGGCCAGGCTCTCCGCCGCGCGTGAGGAGTCCCTCGCCGAGCTGCTCGGCGACTGGTGGGGTCCGGACCGCCCGACCGACCTGGTGAAGCTGGTCCAGGAGATCAACGCGGAGCTCTGCGGGTCCGACGCCGAGGAGCCCTACGATGCCTCGCCCCGCCGGGACCACGCCGCGCACTAGCTCTGATCGGGTGCCCGTCTGACCTGGTGGGTCCCGATCAGACCTGGTCAGACCAGGTGCTTCTCGAACCAGTGCTCCGCATACGGGCCCGCGTTGTACGCCGGTATCTCCGCATAGCCGTGCCGCGCATACAACGCGCGGGCCTCCACGAGGTCCGACCTGGTGTCCAGCCGGACCCGCTCGGCGCCGAGCGCGCGGGCTCCGCTTCCAGGACCTCCAGCAGGGCCGCGCCGCCGCCCGTGCCGCGGGCGCGCTGGTCGACGTACACCCGGGTGAGCTCGGCGGTGGCGGGGTCGAGGAGGCGTACGCCGCCGCACGCCAGGGGCTCGCCGTCGAGCCGGCCGACGACGAACTGCCCCGTGGGCGGGAGGAGGCCGTCGTCGGGGAAGTCCAGGAGTCCCTGGTCGATCTCGGCCTCCGTGACGGTCCGTTTCCAGTAGCGGCCCGCGACCTCGGCGTAGTACGCGCGGCGCAGGACCGTGGCGTCGGGGGTGGTGAACGGCTCGGGGGCGACGGTCCATGTGCGGGTGTCGGCGCGGGTGCCCGTCTCCGTGGGTGTGTCCGTGCGGGTGCCCGTCTCCGTGGGTGTGTCCGTGCGGGGGCCCGCGCCGGAGCTGGTGGCGGCCTGTGTGCGGTGTTCGCTGTGAGTGCTCATGGCGTCATTGTGGAGTCCGCCGCCGATCTCCGGCGTGCAATATCCACAGGCACGGGCTGATGATAGGAAAAACGGGCAAATCATGCGTTCTGGAGGGTGTGACACACCATGTCCGAGCATCCCGACTGTGCCCTGATCCGCCGCGGCTACGAGGCCTTCTCCAAGGGGGACATGGAGACGCTGAGCACGTTGATGACGGCCGACGTCATCCACCACGTGCCCGGCAACAACCCGCTGTCCGGGCACCACAAGGGGCGGGAGAACGCCATGGACTTCTACCGCCGGCTCGGCGAGGAGACCAACGGCACCTTCCAGGTCCACCTGGAATCGGTCCTCGCCGACGGGCGCGGCCACGTCATGAGCTTCCACACGGCGCGCGGTGACCGCGGTGACCGCGGCATCGAGATCCGGCAGGGCCTCTTCTTCACCATCGTCGGGCACAAGATCACCGACATCGACCAGTGCACGGCCGACATCGACGAGGAAGACGCCTTCTGGAGCTGAGCGCTCCGCACGAGCCGCCGACCTCGGCCGACCTCAGCCGAACACGCCAAACACGCCAAACACGTCGAACACGTCGAACACAGCCGGGAGCGGCCCGGGGCGCGCGCCCCCGGCCGCTCCTCAGCGCATCACGCCTTCTTCGGCGCCGCCTGCTGCACGACCTCGAACGACCACACCGACGAACCCGACGCCGCCGGCTTCGGACGCTCGCCGCCCTCACCACCGGCCCCGCCGGCCCCACCAGCCCCGCCACCGCCCTGGTGCGCGGCCTTCATGGGCCCCTCCATCCACGCCTGGAAGTCCTCCTCGGACCGCCACCGCGTGTAGACGAGGTACTGGTCGGTGCCCTCCACGGGCCGCAGCAGCTCGAACCACTCGAACCCGTCCGAGCTCTCCACCGTCCCCGCCCGCGAGGCGAATCGCTGCTCCAGAACCTCCCGCTGCTCGGCCGGCACGGTCAGTGCGTTGATCTTCACGATGCTCATGCGGGCCATCCTAGGTATCCCGCGCGGGATATCGTCGTCCAGGTAATGGAACGGGGCACGAAACGCGGCAGCCAGGCAAAGTCGGGGTTGCGGTCAACAGGGCGGGAGGCCGGCGAGGCGTGGCTAACGCGGCAGAGCACAGTGGTGGGCACGGACATGCCGGAGTCATAGGCGATGGCGGCAGCAGGCTCGGGGCGGCACGCCTCCTCCTGTGGGCGCTGGCGGGCGCACTCGCCGTCAGACAGGCCGCCGTCGTGCTGAGCGTCCCACCGGGCCAGTGGCTGGGCGGCTTCCACCTCCCCGGCAGCCTTCCCGGCTCGCTCTACGACACCGGCCAGTTCACCGGCACGCCGTTCGCCGGGCTGGTCCTCAAACCGCTCGTCGCCCTCGCCGCGCCGTCGCTGGAGCTCGCCTGGATCTCCCTGACGCTGCTGTTCGTCGCCGCCATCGGGCTCGTCGCCGCGCGCGGCCTGCCCGACCCCGTGCCGCGCCGCACCGCCCTGCTCGCCGCGCCCGTGCTGACCGCGCTCATGATGGTCTCGCTGCCCGTCCGCGAAGCCGCCTCGCCCAGCCAGACCGCCGTCCTGCCCGTGCTGCTCGTGCTCCTGGCCGTCTTCCGCGTCCCCGGCGGGCGCCAGGCCGGCTTCCTCATCGGCCTGGCCGCGGCCCTGCAGCCCGCGCTGCTGCTCTTCGCCCCGCTGCTGTGGCTGACCGGCCGCCGCCCCGCCGCCGGGGCCGCCGCCGCCACCTTCGCCGGAGCCACCGCGCTGTCCTGGGCGGCCATGCCGCGCGACTCCTGGACGTACTGGATCCACCACCTGGCCGGCACCGGCCTCGGCGGGGCCCCCGACAGCCTCGCCAACCAGTCCGTGCACGGCGCCCTGCTGCGCCTGGGCCTGGCCGGGCCCGCCGAGATCCTGCTCTACGCGGCCCTCGCGGCCGGCATCGCCTTCCTCGGGCTGCGCCGCGCCGTCCGCTACGCCCGCGACGGGCAGCTGCTGCTCGCCGTCGCCATCACCGGCTGCGTGGCCGTCGCCGTGTCCCCGGCCGGCTGGCGCCACCAGCTGCTGTGGGTGCTCCTCGCCGTCGCCGGCAAGGTGGGCCGGCGCGCCGCCGACCGGCCCGTGTGGCCCGTCGCCGTCGTCCTGACCATGACCCTGCCCGCTGCGGTGCTGCTGCCGAACCTGGCCGCGCTGGCCCCCGTACGCGACAACGTGCTGCTGCTCGCCGCGCTGGCCGCCGCCTGCGCCGTACCGTTCCTGCCGCGCTCCTCGCCGTACTGGCGCGAGCCCGTCCCGACGGCCTACGGCAAGCCCGCGGCCGCCCGGTGGCAGCGGGTGCCGCTGCTGCCGTTCTGGCGGCGCGTGCTGTCCCGCCCCAACCTGCTGCTGGAACTCCTGCTGATACGGGTCGGCTACTCGCTCTACTCGCACATCAGGGCCGCCGCCCCCACCAGCCGCGACCTCGCCGAGGGCAACGGAAGCCAGATCCTCGGGATCGAGCGGGCCATCGGCCTCGACATCGAGCACGCCGTGAACCACGCCGTCGTCAACACGCCCTGGCTGGAGGCGTTCTTCAACTTCTACTACACCTCCTTCCACTTCGTGGTGCCGCTGACGATCCTGGCCGTCCTGTACTGGCGCCGCCCGGGCGACTACCGCTGGGCGCGCGCCTCCCTGGGGCTGGCGACCGTACTGGCCCTCATAGGCTTCTGGCTCTACCCGCTCGCGCCGCCCCGCCTGATGCCCGGCCTCGGCTTCGTCGACACCGTCCACGGCCCGCAGGACCTGGCCAACCCCTCGTACGGGGCGATGACCGCGATCTCCAACCAGTACGCGGCGATGCCCTCGCTGCACTTCGGCTGGTCGCTGTGGTGCGGCATCGTGATCGTCGTACTGGCACCCAAGGGCTGGCAGAAGCTGCTCGGTGCGCTCCACCCGCTGATCACGGTGTGCGCGATCGTCGCCACCGCCAACCACTGGGTCCTCGACGCGGTGGGCGGCGCGGTGGTCGTGGGCGCCGGATTCGGGCTCGTGTACGTGCTCTCCGGGCCGCGGCGGCTGCGGGCGACGCTGCCCGCGCAGCGTACGGCGAGCGGCGGGGAACACGACCAGGACCAGGACCAGGAGACCGGGCAGAGGCTCAGGACTCCGGCGGGGGTCCGTTCCTCGTAGCCGTCACGGCCGGGGCGCCGGGCGGTGCCTCGGACAGCGCCTCGGCCGGCGCGGTGGCCGAGGCGGCGGAGGGTGCGGCGGGCGGGATGTTCTGGTTGAGGCGGAAGAGGTTCCCGGGGTCGTAGCGGCGCTTCAGCTCGCGCAGGCGCCGGTACTTCCGCGCCCCGTAGGCCTGCTCGATCCGCTCCTCGCCCTCCTCCATCAGGAAGTTCGGGTAGACCCCGGTCTGGTGGGGGGCGAGCGCCGACCACAGGCCGCGCGCCCACGTCCGCTCCTGGTCGAAGCCCTCCGGGCCCTCCGTCGTCCCGTTGATGTTGAAGGTGTGCCCGGCGCCGCGCCCGCCGAAGGCCGTCTCGTCCTCCCCGACGCGCGCGATGGCCCCGCCGAGCTGGAAGATCGGGAACGCGGTGAACGGGGAGACGATCCGGGCCGCGTGCTCGGCGGTCCGGTCGATGATCTCGTCGGTGAGCCGGTCGACGTCACACGACTTGAAGTAGTACCAGCGGCCGTGCGGGAAGGACGGGTCGAACATCGCCTGGTGCTCGGTGAACGGCTTGGGCGCGCACAGGTCGAGTACGGGCGCGGTCCCCGCGTCCTCGCGCAGCGGCCGCAGCACCTCCTGCCCCTCCTCGACCGGGCCCGCGTAGCAGCAGACCACCATCACGACCGGCTCGCCGTGCAGAGGGGCGGGGATGTACGGGGCCGCCGGCGCCCTGCGGTGGACGACGGCCGTCGTCAGCTCGTCCGGGACGGTGGTGATCCACTCGCGGTAGAAGCGCAGCAGCCGCGCGGATTCGGCCATCGGCCAGATGACGGGGCCGGCCAGTACGATCGGCCCGAGCGGGTTGAGCCGGAAGGTGAACTCGGTGACGATCCCGAAGTTCCCGCCCCCGCCGCGCACCCCCCAGAAGAGGTCCGGGTTCTCGTCCTCGTTCGCCTTCACGAAGGACCCGTCGGCGGTGACCACGTCCACCGAGAGCAACTGGTCGACGGTGAGCCCGTACTTGCGCATCAGCCAGCCGATCCCGCCGCCGAGGGTGAGCCCGGCCAGGCCGGTGTGCGTGACGATCCCGGCCGGTACGGCCATTCCGAACGCCTGGGTCTCGTGGTCGAGTTCGCCGAGCAGCACCCCGGCCTGGGCGCGGACCGTCCGAGCCTCCGGGTCCACGCGGATGCCGCGCAGGGGCGAGAGGTCGACGACGATCCCGCCGTCGCACACGGACTGGCCGGGGAAGCTGTGGCCGCCGCTGCGTACGGCGACCGGCAGCCCGGCGGCGGGCCCCGCGGCGAACCGTACGGCCTCGATGACGTCCGCGACGCCCGTGCAGTGGGCGATGAGGGCGGGGGAGCGGTCGACGGAGCCGTTCCAGACCTGGCGGTCCTCGTCGTAGGTGGGGTCTCCGGGCTGCACCAGCCGACCCCGGAAGGACTGACTGAGCGTAGCCATGCCTTCAGTCTGGCACCGGGGCGTGGCTTCGGCCTGCGCAGGCCGAGGGGGTTTACGGGGCCGTGGGGGTCTACGGGGCCGAAGGGGCGCCGGGGCGTACGTGGCCCCGGCGTCCCTTCGGCTGGATCGCCGCTGTCTGCCAGGATCGCCCGGTTCGGGCGGGGGCGCCACTCGAACGGGTGCGGGTTGCCCTCCGGCGGGGCTGGATGTACTCGGCTGGGCTGGGAGTGCCCGGCGCGGCTCAAGGATCGGGGCTCCGCCCCGGGCCCCGCGCCGCAAGCGCCGGCGGGGCTGGAAGGTGCCGGGCGGGGTTGGGAGGGGTCGGCTGGGGTGGGAGGGGTGGGTGCGGCTCAAGGATCGGG
>NZ_JBEZLV010000081.1:0-10667 GCF_040652335.1 Streptomyces sp. NPDC048270 | reverse complement strand
TCCTCGCGCGCCCGCCCCTGCTGCTCACCGACTCTTTCTCGGGGGTGGTGGTCGCCGCGGACGCCGCGGGGTCGGCCCCCCGGCCGCCCGCGCCCCCCCCCCACGCCCCGTTCTGCTGTGCCCTGATGCTCACCGCCGAGCGATGTGCTCACACCTTCGCGTGAGCCGAGGCCGGCGGAAGCGCGGCCCGCTGGGGCTTCTCCCCTGCCAGCTGGAATACGGCGTCCAACATTTCCGGGTGGTTCGGCAGCGTCCAGTAGTTGCCCAGAGCCCGGTTGACCTCTCGCAGCGCGTCCACGGGCGGCACGTCATAGGCCGGGCTGCTGTAGATCGCCGCCACAGCGGGGGTTCGGCTGCGTCCGGCCACGCAGTGCAGAAGGGCGCGCTTGCCCTCCCGGCGCAGCCGCAGGACCTCCCGGGCTGCCTGGTCGAGGGTGAAGTGGAGGTGCGAGTTCGCGCCGGACTTGTCCACCAGCCAGACCCGGACGTGCTCGACGTCGGTGCCCGTCAGGATCGGGTCGGCGCCCACCCGGCACAGGGAGACGACCGCGTCCACGGGGGCGGGGCCGGTGTACTCGGTCAGCGCCAGGTTGCCCAGCACGAGGTCGGGGTCGCGCGGGTGGCGGGCGGTGAAGGCGCGTCCCGAGGAGAGTGGGGTGCGGACGCGGGGTGCGGAGGGCCAGCCGGCGGCGTCTTCCTGGCCGTACCGAGCCGTGAGGACGGCGAGACGGACGAGCTCGGTACTGGTGTTGGCAGGCCAGCCGTGGACCTTGTTCTGCCAGGCCAGGGGGATTGCCGAGGAGCCCCAGCGCGCGCCGAGCAGCGCACCGGCGATCGCGGCGACGGTGTCGGTGTCGTGGCCGGTGCGCACAGCGGCCTCCAGCGCGAGCTGGAAGTGCTGGGCGGCGAAGCTGCCGTCCTCGGGCCGGTCATCAGGAACGGGGGTGCGGGTGATGGCGGACCACGCAGCCTGGAGAGCGGCAACCACCCAGCCGTTCTTCCGCTCGAAGTGACGCGGCGGGTGCGCCTCCGCCTCATCCAGCCGGGCCGCCCACCGCCCGGCGTCCCTCGGGCAGAAGCTCCAGCCCGGCGCGAACTCCGTCGAAGCTGCCGTCCAGGACCGCCATGCGGATGCCGGAGCACCCCAGGACGCACGCATCGGCGCAGTCGGGGTCGGCGTGCGTCAGTTCGCTGACCAGGGTGGCGGCCTCGGCCATGGCCTTGGCGTCATCCAGGTAGGCGAGGGCGACGATGCCGGTCCTCATCAGTGATCCGTTACCGGCGCTGTTGTTGGGGTGGGCTGCGGCGTGGCGGCGGGACACGTCGAGCATCACCTCGGAGGGCGAGGAGCTTGCCGCGCATGGTGGTCCCCAGGATGCTGCGGGTCTGGTTGCCAACGTCGGCCGGGCCGCCGCCGTACCAGCGGAGGAAGTTCAGCGCAATCTCGTCCAACGCCTCAGGGGTGCGCAGATCCACGCCGGTCGCGGCGACCTCGGCGATGCACACCTGCATCTGGGTGTCGTCGCTGTACTCGCCGGGGGCGAACGGGCCGAGGCCTCCGCCCTTCATCTCCGGTCGCCGGGTGTCGCTCATGCTCGGCTGGAACTCGTACGGGACGCCGAGAGCGTCGCCCGCTCCGGCGCCCAGGAGTACTCCGGCGGCGCGGTCCATGGACTTCTCGTCCAGGCGCGGAGCGGGTTCGGCGGCGGCCGGCCACAGGCCGAGGTCGGTGGCGTCGTGCGGGGTGGTCGAGGACGAGGTCATGGTTCTCCTTATGCGAGCCCTTCGGGCCGCGCCAGAAGGCGACAACCGCTGCTGTGCGGTGTCGAGGTGAGGGAGCGTCGGCCTTCATTCGCTGCGACGCATTGACAACTTGTCATAACGTCAAATCGAACGTCAAGCATTTTGGCGGAGTTGCGTAAATCTATGAATATGTGTATGGTCGCAAGCGTCTGGCCGCCTCAAGGCTCCTCTCATACGCCCCTGTAGCTCAGCGGACAGAGCCACGACTCGCGAAGCCATGCGCGGAGGTTCGATTTCCTCCCAGGGGCGCCGCACGCCCTACCCTCCGGCCGCCGACACCAGGACGCGCCGCCACTGCGAAATCCAACCGGAGTGCCCCATGCTCGCCCCCGACCTGCCTCGGCTGCTCCATGCGGCCGACCGTGACCGGCTCGCCGCCGCCGTACAGGCGGCCGTTGACGCTCTCGCCTGGTACTCGCCAGCCCCGAAGCCCCACTACGGCGACACCGGCGTGAGCATCGCCCGAAACCACGCGAAGGCCGAGCTGGCCCAGGACGTCGTGGACGCCGTGGTGCTCGCCCTGAGCGCGAGCGTCACCACGGCTCCCGACCCCCACAAGGCGACACCTCGGTGATCTGCCCGCCCGTCACTGCCAAGGAGAGACGTGACGTTGACCGCGAACTGGCGATCCGTTCCGATGCCGCCGAACGTCGCGCGGCTGCCGCGCAGCACCGCCGGGCGCCCGGTACCCCACAACACCCCCTGGCATGAACCCGGATCCACAGGGGGCCATCTCGCCGTCGCAAAGGACGCCGATCTGGGCGAGCACGTGATCTGCCCGTGCGAGCCCGGCCGGGGAACGGCCAAGTTCGGCGACCAGTGCCCGCCACGCCAACGGCAGCTGATGGCCAAACGCCTCTGCGGCATCTGCTCCGCGTCGATCAAGACGACCAGCCGCCTGGTGTTCATCGGCGGCCCGAACGCCGACTTCTACGTCGAGCCCCCCACGCACCCCCGCTGCGCGGCGTACGCGCTGTCGGTCTGCCCGGTGCTCGCGGCGGCCGACGGAGTCGAGCTGACGATTTCGCGCTCCTACAGACTCCGCGAGCGCCGGATCACCGGAGTGTCGGCCGAGCACCACTTGATCTACGGGGTGTTCCCGTACAAGGACCCGGAAGCCCGCCGCAGGGGGCCCCTGGACTTCTACCTGGCGTTCCCCGAGGCCGCCGAACAGGTTCCCGCCAAGGAGTGGATGGCCCACCGCGCCCCCAAATTGTGATCGTGCGCACCCGGGCGGCACGGCCGCCGGGTGCCCTCCGAGAGAGCAACCGATGACATGCAAGTGGAAGGCCCGGACGTACGAGGGCCACCTGATGAAGACCAAGGCCGGCTACCCCGGCCACTCCTACCGCGGCGCAATCTGGGCGCCCCGGACGGCACGGACTCCACACACCCCGACCCGACAGGAAGTACCGAACGATGCGAACCCCCGCCGACTCCCGCGCTGACGCCCAGCGCCTGATCGACGCCTTGCCCAACCCCATGCCTCGGGACGAGTCGCGCCGCGCCGACGCCGTACACACGGCCCTCCTGGACAGCGGTCTGCTGCGCAGGGCCGACGTGGGCAACTCGCCGGCTGTCACCACCGCCATCCGTGACGGCCTCGCTTCCCTGGCCCATCACCTGGACGCACCGAGTTCGGGACAAGGGCCCGGCCAGCTGCTGCTCCTCCTTTTCGCGGATCTCCAGCGGTTCACCGCTCATCCGGCCCCCGCCGGTGTCGAGATCCGGGTTCGCGAGGCGGCGCGCGCACTGCTCCACCTCGCCCAGCGGCACACACACGACCCGATCCACCTCCTCGGAGTGGGGCTGCAGGTCCACGCCGAGGAAGCGCGTAGCGCCGAGAGCGCGTTCCCCTCACTCGCCGCCGGCCCGGCCGTCACGGTCACCGAGGGGCTCACCGGGGACCGGACGGAATTGCACCTGACCGTTGGAGCGTTCGAGACCAACGCCGCTTCCGTCTGCGGCCAGTGGCTGGACCAGCGGGTAGGGGGAGTCGCCGACGGCCTGGTCCCGCCCGAGTGCTCCGGCTGTTTCGGGCGGTCCGCCCTCGATCCCGCGCCGGTATTCACCGCCGCCGAGCACGACGCCTGGACCGCCTTTCTCGCCGGACGCCGCAGGGAGGAAGCATGAGCACCAAACCTGGCTCCGCCATCGACCGCCGCCTGGCTGCACAGCTGCCACCCGGGATCGCCGCGCGGCCACGGGATGCGTGCGGCTACCCGATCAGCTTCGTGACGGCCCTCGGGCCGGACGGCACGCCCGACTTCACCGAACTGGACGGTCCCCGGCGGGCCAAGGCGATCATCGAGCACCTGTGCGGGCTGTGCGGGCTGGCACTACCGGTCATCCGGGCCGTGATCGGGGGTCCGCAGGTGGTCGAGCACCACATCGCAATGGACCCTCCGATGTGTGTGGAGTGCGCCGTCTTCGCGGCCACGCACGCAGCGGCCGGCTGCCCCTTCCTGCTGATGCCGAACGCCCGCTACCGCAAGGACCGCGCCACCCGGCCGTCGTCGCCTCTGGTAGCCAAGGAACGGCCGCAAACCATGTACCTGGCCCGCACCTTCGCCCACGACGCGTTCCGCCTCGCGCTGCCCGACGGATCAGAAGAGGTTCTCGCCCGGTGCGCCCGGTGGACCGGACTCCAGGAGATCCGGGCCGGGGAACTGGTCGATGTCCGCCACCTCCTCCAGAGGTGACTGCGTAATTCCATGAATGTGGCAACGGTTGAGATGTCGGGATCCGCACGCGGCCCACCCGTCCCCGCGCTTCCCCCCTTGCAGCTCAGGAGTACGACATGCCGAGCCTCGTCTCGCCCGAGTCTGAAACGGACGCGAACACCCTCCTCGACCTTCTGGCCAACGCCCCCTTCTCGGCCCCATATCTAGGCCAGACCATCGACTGGATCCCACCGATCCGTTCAGCAGGACGCCGAGCGGGGACACCTCCCGCTCGGCGTCGCCGCCGAAGCGCTGCATCGCCTCGATGTGTACACGGCGGGTCCGGGGCTGGGCGCCGGCGAGCCGGCGCGGCGGCTGGCCGACTCACGCCACGCGGTGGCGGCCGTCCAGCACGACCACTACATCGGGCTGGCGATCGGTCAGGGCAACAGAAGCGCCGCCGCCCGGATCTACCGTGGAGCCGAGGTGCGCAAGGTCGCCGCGGCCGTCGGCCGCTCACGGGTTGCCGCCGGGCCCACGGGGGCAGTCGTGGTCACCGGCCGTACATCCGGAAGCACGGTCTTCCGCCCCGTCAGCTCCGAGACGGCCCGCCGAGTCAAAAACGCCGCGCGCGAACGCAGGAACGAGGCGGTGCGGCGATGCGATGCCGTCCGCCGCGTTCTTGCCCAGCAGGTCCGGATGGCCGATTGGAGCGACCCGGCGACCGTAGGCGTTGTCGCGATTCCCACCACGAGACGGTGAGTGTCTCTTGGTGGGAGTCCCAGGCGGTCGACGGTCCCAGCCTCTGGACGGAGGGCGGAATTCGGCTCCTGTGCACCGCCGTGCTCTCCGACCAGGGCCACAGCGTGACACTCGCCTCCAACGGGGCCCTCCACGTGCTGAATTGACGACTCAGGCGGAGCGCCACCTCACCTGTCGCCGGATCCACGAACCGGCGCCCAGGCAAGTGCGACAACCCCAGCCGGCGCCCCCTGCGGTGAACGGGCCGCGCGACGTCGGTACGTGAGCGGCGATCCGCCAAGAGGGCCTTGGGGCTACCAGTCTTTTACTCCGCTTCCGCCAGCGGTAGACAGGAAATCACCTCCATATGTTGCTTAATTCTATGAGTCGATGTATTGTCTGAACCGTGCTCGGCCGCCCCTACCGGTGATGTCACCGGCGGCCGCAGCGAGAGCAGCCGAGATCAGACCAAGACCAGGAGCCGTAAACCTCATGAAGATGAACGTCGAGAATCTCCCCCTGGACGCCAACGGGCACAAGCTCCGCGAGAGCACCGTAGAAGTGACCACCTTCAACGGTGTAGGCCCGCTCGTATCGGGCTTCGTGTACAACTGCGCCGTCTGCGACATTGCACCGTAACTTCGGATAGTCGAGGGTTCCGTCCAAGCGCAGGGCCCCTGTCCCTACCCGAACGGCTTCACCACTGTCATCACCCTCAGCGTTCCGTCAGGCAAGATCGTCGTCACTGATGACCTTCGCCCTGTCTACAACTGGCGCAACGGCACCCAGGCCAGCTACAACTCCACCCTCGGACAGGCTCAGGCGATCAAGGCCATGGCGGCCATCGGCTGCGCCTACGGCCCCGCCACCAACTGCGGCCTCGGGCTCTACCAGACCGGGCCGGACAGCTACGTCATCGCCAGTCCGAGGTATGACGAGAACGACAACTCGTCTCTGCCCGAAGACATGTGCATGGCGGAGATCTGCACCGATCTATGGGCTTACTCCATCGCCGATCTTTGGACTGGAAGGCTAAGGGAGGCGACCCCGACAAGCTCGACTGGCACCGTCGTGGACGTTCCGCCGGGAACCTACGAGTTCACCCACCACTCGGGTGAACCCGACTTCAATCACGATGCTGCGGAGACCGTGTTTTACGCCCACATCAAGCGCATTGCCTGACTACACGCCATCAACGTCGTCGCTGACGGGCGAATGACGCCGAGCGTGACCTGGCAGACGGCGAAGTCCCTCACCGCTCTCGGGCTGGTCGAGTACCGCGACGCGGCCGGGGTCCCCAAGCCGACTTACCGCGACACCGGGGTGTCCGGCACTGTCCACTACGCCTGCCGCACCGACCTCAGACTGCAGGTTGCCGTGCTCCCCGCGCCACCCGAGCACTGACCGTGCCCCGCGGCCACCGCCAGCCAAGCCCCGGCCAGCGGCTATCCGCGGAAGGAACACCAAGACCACCGCCCAGCAATCTGGAGATACGCCATGTTCCGGCCCTGCCCCGCCGTCAACCCCGAGAGGGTGACCGCGTGAGCATCGAAGACAGCGCCGCCACGGCGGAGCAGATGCGCGCCGACCTCGCCGACTTCTTCGGCAAGCCCGTCAATGGGTACCCGCTGGCCATGGACCTCATCCAGGCCATGCACCTCGGCCGCGCCCGCCAAGACATCGCCGACGACCGGGCCGCCGTCAAGCTCCACCTGGACCTGGTCATGAAGATGTCCAAGAACCTCGACCAAGCGCAGGTATGGGTGGCCTCATCGGCGCTTTCCGCCGCCGTGACCAATCATGAGCTGATCACCAGCTCCGACGGCTACCTTCTGGAGAACACCGACGAAGCCCCGGCCCCGGTCGGTGTCGTGCACTTCCCCGTCCCGATCACTGACGCCTCCGACCTTCCCATCCACGGGCTGGCCTGGGAAACCGAAGGGACCGGAGAGAAGCTCCTGCTGTCTGTCACCGCCCTCACCAGGACGCCCGACCTCCTCGGCAGCCTCCCCGCGCTCCTCGTTCCCAACCACCAGGCCAGCACCCCCTACACGCCTAACGCGATAGTCCTGGCCGTTCCCCAGATCAGCACGAGCATCCAGAGCTACGGCCACGCCCCTGACTGGGGCGCGGCGCCGGGATCCATCCTCGTCGGCCTGCTCCTCGCGTTCTGGGACCTGAGGACTGCCTTCGAGCATGACGAATGCACGGTGAAGCAGAAGAGCGGCAAGGGCCGCAAGCTCCGCGTGAAGTTTCGGGACGTCCGCGTGATCCGCGAGGCGGCAACCCGCTTCATCGGCGAGCGCCTCCCCGCCGAGCACGACCACAAGTGGGGAGAGGAAACGCTGCGCTGGAGGGTCGAAGCCCGGTCGAGCTGGCGCTGCCCCAACCCTCGCGAGCACAAGGCCATCATCGCGGCCGGAGGGGAGTGCCCCGCGGTCAAGGTCAAAGTCAAGGCACACGTCAACGGCCCCAAAGGTCGAGCACTCGATCCCCGTCGCGTCGCCCGTATCAGCACCATCAGCGCCAAGAGGGGGGATGACGCTGCTTCACACCTTTGAGACCGGTCCCCCGCCCGCCGACTTGCTCTGACCGCTCAAGCCGAGGCCCCGCACCGTTCCGTGCGGGGCTTTCGTCCCACCGAAGGGAAATCCCGTGCCCCTTGCCGCCTTGCCCTCTCCTCGAGCCTACGAGCGCCTGGTCGCCGAGCTCGCCGGCGAGGTCGGCGTCCACGTCGCCGTGTCCTGGGCCCACGCCGTCGCCCTGGTCAAACACGCCACCGAGCATCGCCTCGTCGACTGCCCTACCGGGACCGGCCCGGACCACACCCGTCGCGCCCTGGAAGCCCTGGCCGCCGCCCACCCGGCGCTCGAGTCGTTCGCGGATCCACAGGTGGCCCCCTTGTGGAAGAGACCGATCAGCCAGTCGGGCTGGGACCGGATCGCCCAGCTGTGGAGCCTCGCCCCGATCGCCGACGACGCTCACCGCGTCGACGGGTACCGGCTCGGCGATGCCTACCAGGCCCTGTCGGCGGACGCGCGGAAGTCGAGGGCGTTGTGCCAGACCCCTCCCTGGGTCGCGGAACTGCTGCTCGAACTGTCCGTGCAGCCAGCGCTCGACGAAGTCGGAGCTGACCAGATCAGGATGATCGATCCCTCCTGTGGGACCGGGCACATCCTCCTGTCGGCCTTCCACCGCATCCGAAGCCACCGGCCGCGAGGGCGGGCTCCGCGGGCCGCCGTGACGATGGAGCGATCCCTGGAACGCACCCTGCAGGCCATCCACGGCGTCGACCTGGACCCGTACGCGGCCGCCCTGGCGCGGTACCGGCTCCTCGCGACCACCGCAAGCGTCCTGGGCCGGCCGATCTCGGCGGTCCCAGACGCATGGCCCGTGCAGGTGGCCGCCGCTGACTCGCTGCTCAGCACCGACGAGCCGCTGCTGCGCCCCGGCAGTTACCACGCGGTCGTCGGCAATCCGCCGTACATCACGGTGCGCGACCCCCAGCTGCGCGAGCGGGTTCGACACGCCTACCCGGAAGAGTGCAGCGGCAAGTACAGCCTCGCGCTCCCGTTCACCGCGCTCATGACGAGGCTGGCCAGGCCGGCCGGGACCATCGCGCAGCTAACGGCCAACTCCTTCATGAAGCGCGAGTTCGGCCGCAAGTTCATCGAGGAGTACCTGAGAGAACTGGACCTGACCTGGGTGATCGACACCTCGGGGGCATACATCCCCGGCCACGGGACACCAACTCTGATCATGGTCCACAAGGCGCAGCCCCCGCAGGGCCACACCGTCATCACCATCCGCGGAACCGCGGTGAGCCGCACGTCCCGAAGGACCCGGCCCAGGGCCTGGTCTGGAGAGCGATCGAGGAAGCCGTTCACCAACGGCTGGCGATGGACCGCCTCCAGCGGGGCATGGAGGAGCACCTCCGGGAACAAACATCCACTACCCAGAACATCAAGATTGCTTAAGTCCAGGAATTCGCGTAGAGTTTGGATCGCGGCGCACAACCGCGCCGCCCCTTCCCTCCCGGAGTCAGATCCCATGAGCAAGGCGGCCACCACCACCCTGCTGGACGCTCTGCGCTACCTCGCCTGGATGACCCCCGCAGGCCTGTTCATCTACAACCAGGCCGAGCTGATGTGCCTGGCCGTCGTGGCCGCCGTCGGTCTCAGCCACTGGCGCGACACCCACTGACTTCCACCCGCATTGCGCGGCTGCCATGAATCCACTCGACAGCTCCGGAGCCCCGTTGGACACCTCCACCCTCCCGGCAAGCGCGCCGACCACCCTGAGCGAGCAGGACGCCGCCCTCCTGGACTTTGAATTCCGGTACTGGCCAAGGTCGGCACCAACAGCACCCGGCCCGAAAGAAGCGGCAATCCGGAACGAGCTCGGAATCTCGCCGACCCGCTACTACCAGCTACTCAACAACCTCCTGGACTGTGAGGCTGCTCTCGCCCGACACCCCGTGGTGATCAACCGACAGCGCGCCGTGCGGGAGATCCGCCGGAACGCACGGCAGTGAGCTGACGGGCCGGCGGATCCCGCAGGGGCCTCCACGACACCGTGGCGATCCGCAGCAGTCGGCCGCGCCCGCGAACTCGCCAGTCCCAGGATCTACGGCGCGGCGCCCGCACCAGTACGTGACGGGAGCCGCCCGCCACCAGCTCGAAAGGACGAAGCAGATGACCACCCTGACCATTCCGCCCGCGACCGTCGGTCGCGGAGCCATACGGATCAGCCTTGATCGCGGTATCCACCCGGCGACACTCAAGCCGCTACTGGAGCCGGGCAATCCGGTGGCCCTGCCGGGTCAACTGCTCGGCGAGCTTGCGGTTTGGGGGTCCAGCGCAGCGGCGACATGGGATCCCCGTGGACATCGGGCTCGACCAGCGTGAGGAGTGCCTCCCGAACGGCTGGGTTTCGGTCGACGATGCGTTTGCGGCCAGCGCCGGGCCGACGAATCCGTCCCAACGGTGCCTCTCCGGAGTCGAGTTCCCGCACTCCGATAGACACTGTGGCCTCACGGACACCGGCGGAACGGGCGACTGCTCTGACCCCTCCGTGGCCGAGAGACTGGGCCTCCGCCCCTATCAGCAGGCGACGCTGCCGCTCGTCGAGGTGCGGCCGAATCGCCTCGAACTTAGCGCCAGCAAGGCCCGTTGCCCATCCAACCCGCTCATGTCAGACCAACGAACCACCGAACGGAAAGCCACGAGTTAAAAATCTGCAAGTCCTTAGCTTCACGGTCCTGACCAGTTGGTCGAGGTTCGCGGCGGCGAGGTTGCCGATGGTCCGTTTGACCAGCAACCAGATGCCTTCCTGAGGGTTGAGGTCGCGTGGGGGCAAACTAAAAGGTGTTGCAGAAGGTCTGGTGGGGGCAGGGCTGTGTGGCGGGTTGACCTGCTCTTTCACCGTGTCATGGCGAGGTTGTGCATGGTGGCGACGGCC
>NZ_JBEZLV010000080.1:0-10924 GCF_040652335.1 Streptomyces sp. NPDC048270 | reverse complement strand
CGCACTGAACTGGTCCCACTGGCGCCGACGCCGCCAAGCCACCGCCGAGCGCAGTCACTACCTGAGAAGAACCAGCTCAGGACACGAACCGCTGCTGGAGTACTAGTAGTTGATGGCCCATCAGGGTGCCTCAAGGCGCAACTCGGCAGGATCAAAGGGGAGCAGGGGTGTTCCCGGAAGGCGGGGGCGGGAGGCCTGGGATCGGGTCACGGGCTCGCCCAGTCTGGAACCATGAATTTTGAAGAAACTTTAGAGGCGGAAGCGTAAGCACCCCGCCCTACACGACCCGGCCGAGGCCGTTACGAGCGGGATTTTGTCGGCAGTCACGGTCAGAGAATTTAGCGATGCAGTGCCCCCGTTGCGTATAATCAAAAGATCAAGGAGCGAAGCATGCATGAGCCTGTTCTTGAAAATTTGCTGAGCACACTAGTGGACAGTGCCCTCATTTTTTGCCGCATGGGTGACCAGCAGGCCACCTACCGCAGGGTAGTAGAGACCGAATATTACCCACAGCAAGTAGGCGTCGATAACGTCGAGGCATTTGCCCATGCCA
Organism: Streptomyces sp. NPDC048270; assembly: GCF_040652335.1. Taxonomy (NCBI): domain Bacteria; kingdom Bacillati; phylum Actinomycetota; class Actinomycetes; order Kitasatosporales; family Streptomycetaceae; genus Streptomyces; species Streptomyces sp. NPDC048270. The sequence goes on along the minus strand of NZ_JBEZLV010000080.1, from coordinate 10,371 downwards.
TTTACGAGGGCAACCGTGAGGCTCTGTGTTTTATGCTAGCTCAAAGTGCAGTTGCCCAATGGATTGAAGCGGGGGAGGGGCAAGCCGCTGAGAACCTTGGACGGGGATTGCAGTCACTCCACGTGAACTGCTCCACTCAATTCGCACTCTATGAATTCAATCAACGTCTCTGCATGTCACTGCATACCAATCAGAACCAGATATATAGTCGAAATCTCGCCGTCACTTTCGGCGATATAACCAAACTCCCTCACGGGTATAATCCAGCACCCGACCATTTGCCGTTCCTTGGGAATGGGCTCCACGGGACCTATGTGGTCACTTGTGAGCCGGGGTACGACGAAGTGATCAGAAAGTTCATTTCCTACAGTTCCAAGAAGGATGTGCAGTTCGCTAATCGGTAGCATGGAGCCGTGCTGCCGCCTTGGCCGGCGAGGTCACCGGGGCCGCGGCCGGTGGCTGACCGGCTGTGTCTGCAAGGCATCTTGTACGTGCTCTGCATCGACATCGCCTGGCAACTCCTGCCTGCTGAGCTGGGATTCGGCTCAGGGCAGACCTGCTGGCGCAGACTGGAGCGGTGGCAGCAGGCCGGAGTCTTCGACCAGCTGCACCGGACCCTCCTCGCGGAACTGAACGCGGCCGGCCGCCTCGACTGGTCGAGGGCGTGCGTGGATGGCTCCCACATCCGCGCGAAGAAAGGGGGGCGCCGACACCGGTCCGTCGCCGGTCGACCGCCGGAAGACAGGTAGCAAACACCACCTGATCTGCGACGGGCGCGGCACCCCGCTCAAGGTCATCACCACCGAGGCGAACGTCAACGACGTCACCAGACCCTCGCCCTCGTCGACGGCATTCCGCCCGCCGCGGGCAGGCCCGGCCGGCCCCCCAGGCGTCCCGAGGCCCTGCTGGGCGACAAGGGCTACGACTCCAACCCGAACCGGGAAGAGCTGCGCAAACGCCAGCTCCTGCCCGTCATCTCCCGCAAGGAAGTTCCGAACATCAAGGACATGGGCAAGCTCCGCTACGTCGTCGAGCAGACCTTCGCCCTGCTCCACCAGTCCACACGACTCGCCGTCCGCTGGGAACGCCGCACCGAACTCCACGACGCCCTCGTCTCCCTCGCCTGCAGCCTCATCCGCTGGCGACGCCTCAACCGAGCCCAACCATGATCGTGTTCAAGCTCTTAGTACTCCAGCCGGATTTTCGTGTTTGCCTGGTTACCGGCTGGCGTTGGCGAGTGTAGTGGTGGGTGGGCGGGGGTTTCCCAGTTTCGGCTGGGGCTTCCCGCGATGGGATGGCCGCGCCAATTGTAGTGAGAGCGTCGAGCCTGTGCTTGATGGCGTCGTCTTCAGTGGGACCAGTTCAGCGCGTAGTGGGTGTGCGTGAGGATGACGGCGGGTCCAGGGGCTAGCAGACGACGGATTTTGGCGGGTGTGAGGTCCACGAGGTCGGGAGTGTCGGAATCGGGTCCCCCCTTCGCGTGCCTGCGCTGCCCTGACCGCGATGAATGCAAGGGCGAGCATGGCGGGGGTGACGTCCCGGTACCAGCCGACGTATCGGCGGACATCGTACTGGTCCAGGCCGCATTCGTTCTTCGCGCTCTGGAAGCACTCCTCGATCTTCCACCGGCAGCCCGCGCCACGGACCGGGGCCTCGGCCAAGGCATCAAGGGGAGTTCGCCTTTGGCGCAGACCTGTGGAAAGACGCCGCCATGCCTCGGGCGGAGCCTGGCTGGCGAGGTGGTTGACACGCGGGCCGTGGGCTTGCTGGGACGTGGGTACGGCCAGGAGGTAGAAGGAGCGCGGGCCGCCCGGCAGCGTTCTTCGTCCTCGGTCCAGGACTTGGGCATGTAATGGTTCAACAGATCCAGGCCACGGCTGGTGGCATAGCGGCGAAGACGCGGATCTGGCAGTTTTCGGTGTGGCCGGCGGTCTCGGAGTACTGACGCTGGACGCCCGGGGTTCGACCCGCCCGAACCGGGCCCAGACCCGTAGGAAACTTCTTCGAGTTCCCATTTCCACACCCTCGAGGGCACATCACTGATCACGATGACGGTCTGTCCGGCGCAGGTCACCGCACACCACGCGGCCACCCCTTCGCGGGAAGCCCCAGCCGAAACCGGGACACCCCCGCGCACCCACCACTACACTCGCCAACCCCAATCCGATGACCAGGTAAAACACCAGAGTCCGGTTGGAGTTCTAAGCGCGAAGATCCTGGTGCACGGGTGATCTCGGTCGAGAGCCCGTGCACCAGGATCTTCGCCGTTCCGGACAGCCCATGCCCCCAACGGCGCGGGATCGCCGGCAAGTTGGAAAAGGCTCACTGGCAGAATACGAACTCGACAGAGCCGCCACGGTCGGCGCGATGCGTGAGCACACCACACCAACGGCGAGGGCTTCACCGAGTCACCAAAAATGCCTGATAGCCATTTCTCCCTTCAAGTGCCGGGATGAAAGAAATTCAGTCAGGCGTGATTATCGTTGGCCCAGACCAGGGTTTTAGCCGTAATTGAACCCAAGACGCCCTCGACGTACGGTATATATTCGGAGTCATCGATAGACAGAAACAGTTTTCCATTGCGATGCTGCAGAGACTTCCCCATCTTCGTAATTCTCACCTTCGCCACCTCTTTAAATAGACGACTAAGCTTATTTACATCGCCAGAGTAATGCGTTGCGTACAGATCTTCCAGGCCCTCAATCCGGGGAGCGCGACGGACAGAAAAATCTGCAAATTGGCCGACATTCATGGCCTTAATGTGCGCATTAGAAATGCTCTCTTGGCGCAGCGACTCAAATAGCGCCCGGCTACCGAACGTGAGGTAGAGATGGAAAGCCTGGCGGACGCTGTCCTCGTTATTCGAATCGAACAGGTACTCGAGCCACCCTTGCCAGTGCTCACCCAGTTCACCATAGAGGCTATCATGCATAAAAATACGGCAACATACAGGCGGCGCGCCCCATTTACGCCCGAACGCTTCGTAGCCAATCGCGAAATCGCTCATCCTTAGATCTTGGTCCGGATTTGCAGACTTGACACCCAGGGCGATACGCGCCAGTTCCTCCGCGCCAATACCCAGCTCAATTAGATGCGTCAATCTCAGTCCCTCGTTCCAATCGTGTGTAATCGACTCCGACTCTGAAGTTTTTCAGATGTGGTTTTGAGTGTCATGCACCATGATGCATGATGACGGGGCATCTTCCATTTCCCTTTAGGTTATTCTGGATTCGCTTGCGCTGATCACTTCGTGTTGAGATGAATGTTTCACCCCGATTTGCCCCATGAGTTTCGGGCCGGGATCTTACCTTGTTACTGACATCGGCTTGTCGCGGTGAGGCTGGTGAGTCGAGGATGAGGCCGGTGCCAGCTTGAAGCCGTTGAGGGTGTGGGGCCGGTACTGAAGTCGTTCGACCTCGGCGTGGTGGACCAGGCGGTCGATCATGGCGGCCGCGACGACGTCGTCGGAGAAGGTCTCCAGCGATCTGGGGCTGGCACATGTTCCTTCTCGTGGATCGCCGCTGCCACCGGCCCGTATCCATCTTCTGCTGTCCTCGTTGGTCTTCCTGGTGGTGCCCGGATTCTCCAGGTGCTGCCTTGATCGGTTAGGTGCGAGGAAGGTGTGCCGGTGGTATCCCAATTGAGGGTGGCCAGGGTGGTGCCGTCCTGCTGGAGCCGGTGACCGCCGATCCGTGGGAGTTTCAGGCCGACTGCGTTGAGGCCTTTGTCGCCTCATGGCGGGCCCGTGGGTTCAGTCCGGTGACGGTTGAGAAACGACTTCGGCCTGCTGGAGCGGACGCTCACCGCGCTGGGCCGGCCCGCCTGGGACGTCACTCCCGAAGACATCGACCGTGTCGTCGGTGACCTGGCTCTTGCCGGGCGGGTTGCCTCGACCCGGCGCGAGTATGTGCAGATCTTCAAGGGCTTCCACCGGTTCCTGCAGGTCCGCAAGGCCGTCGAGATCGAAGCCGGGTTCGGCGTCCGTCTGGTCTGCCCGGTCGATGAGTTCAACGCGTCCCGTCATGTCGGCGACGACTCCCCGGCCCAGTTGCCGCCACCGACCCCCGAGCGGGTCGCGGAGTTCTTCGAGTTCCTCAAGGCCAGGATCGTCGTGGTCACGTGCACCTTGGTCGGAGCACATGATCAGACGAAGGCCGCCCCCACGTCCGGCGAACCCCCAGGTGAGCGACCCAGTACGAGACGCCGTTCGAGCCCGGTAGATAAAGAACAAGCTGAGCGGCCAGGAGGAATGCGGCGCCGGTCAGTTGAGCGTACCGGACTGCGGCAGGGAGGAAGCTGGAGGCGCACGCCGGTACGGGGTAGACCGCACAGCCGTCGGTGTACCGGGCTTGATCATGAAGGGTCAGGGGGCCGTCGGCGTGGTCGAAGCCGTCCGCGCGGGCAGTGACAAGCTGCTGGAACGAGGCGCGTATGACGACGGCCGCTGCGAGGGCGGCGGCACGAGTGGGGTGCGGTGTCGCCGCATGCAGGCGGTTGGCGAGGTGGGCGCTCTGGGCCGGACTCAGCGCACTGGGCGCCGGGCGCTGCTGGTAGACGATCGGCCGCGGAACGCAGGCAGTGGCGCAGGGCCGGGGACTGTCGTAGGAGACGAGGCGGTCCAAGGCATCAAGGGTGCTCCAGCGCCAGGGCGCAGGCGCTGCGGAAGGGGGCGAGCAGGACAGCCGGGTGCCGCTGCCGTAGTAGAGGACTCGGGCTTCGGGCAGTGTCTCGACGATCGTGCGTCCGGTGGTGGCCAGAGCCCGGGTGAGGGCGGCGGTCAGGCGGGGGCGGTGGACGACGAGGGTGAGGTGGACGCCGGTCTGCCGCTGGAGGCTGAGGAGGCGCTCAAGGCGGCGCTCGTCGAGCAGGTGAGCGCGCAAGACGGTCATGCGGGTCACCTCCAGGGCCGCCGTCCACGCCGAGGCCGCCTCCCACAACGGCGGGCGGCCGTGCGGGAAACCGCCCGGAAGGCGGGGCGGCTTGCCCAGGGCAAGGAGTAGATCCTCTGCCAGCGCGGCGTCGCTGGTCGTTCCGGGTGTGGGGTGGAGGGTGATGCGGCCGGCGTGCGGGGCGTGGGCGGCCAGGGCCTCGTGGGTGAACGCGGCGTCGTCCCCGGTGTCGAGGACGACCGCCAGGCCTGGTGGGGTGCGGTCATGCGAGGCGGCTGAAGGCCCAGCGCAGCAGGTCGCGGTCCGGGCGCGGGCGGCCGGTGCGTTCCAGGGCGGTGCGCATGTGGGCGGTGAGCTGGGCCCAGGCGCGGAAGTTGCCGTGAGCAGCCTGCTCGTCGGCGAAGGTGATGTCGGTCGGGTCGGCGTCTTCCCAGACGGGGTGAAAGAGCGGGACAACGTCGAGGACCTCTTCGGGGGTGAGGCGGGTGAACTGCTGCCAGATGAAGATCCGGGAGGAGAGCATCGGCTCGCGGCGCAACACAGTATGAGCGCCGGCGCCGCCGACGAAGACGATCGCCATCTGGGTGGCGCGTTCATCCCACAGGTAGCGGAAGTACTCGAACGCCTCCCCATTCAGCCACTGCGCCTCGTCCACGAGAAACGTGCGGGGCCGCTCGGCCAGAGCGGTCTTCAGCAGGCGGTCGAACTCGCTGGGGTGGCGGGGCGGCTCACCGGGCAGGCGGAGTGTCTCGAACAGCTCGTAGCGGACCGCGCGGGCGGTCGGACGGGCCCGGAAGGTGACCCGGCAGACCTCCTCGCCCCGGGTTTCCTCCAGCTCGTGCAGACAGGTGTTGACCGCCAGGGTCTTGCCGACGCCGGCGTTGCCGTGGATGCACATCATCGCCCGCGCGGCGACCGCGTCCGCGATGTTCTCCCGCGCGGTCAGCAGCGCCTTCGTGGTCACGATGGACACGTCGGGCAGGTCGACGTACTGATACGTGGGGGCGGTCACCGCGCTCGCCCGCTGCCGCCGGGCTGCGCTGCCGGCCCGCCATCCTCCGAAGCCTGAGGTCCGGGGGCCTGGCGGGTACGGGCGGCGAGCGAGGGCGGGGTGCGCCAGCCCGGCGGGGCCGCAGCAGGTGGGATCAAGTCCGGCAACGCCAGCCTCGACAGATCCGCCCGGTCAGCCTCCGCCAGCTCCGCACCGGTCTCAACCGCGGACACCGCACCCAGGCGTTCCGGCTTCCCCGGCCGGGTCGCGGCGGCGTAGCGCTCGCGCTGTGCTGCGGCGAGGTCCTTGCGTAGACGCCGGCTGCGCGCAGCGCGTGCCGTACGGACAGCAGTGATCTGTTCCGGGCTCGCCTCGTCCGCGACGGTCGCGGGGCCCAGGTAGCGGCCGGTCATGGCATCGAAGACCTCGATGCGGTGCTCGTGGTGCGGCATGAACCGCACCCTGACTCCCGTACCCGCCAGACCCGTCATCCACGGACCCACATAATCCCGCCTGCGGAACCGGACACCCTTGGTGGAGACCACCCGCACACGGCCGTCGTCCTCCAGCGTGAACGTCCACAACTCCTCAGGGCTAACCTCCCGCATCGGAGTCGGATCCGCCTCCCATGCCTGCAAAGGCGACCTCCCGTCCAGCGGCTGCGGCAGGTGGCAGGTGTTCCACCACTGCACCCAGCCCAGCAGCCGGGCAGTGAAGTCCTCGAACCCGAGCAGCAGCTCGTCCTTTGGCCGACCGGGGCGGCGGCCCGGGCGCGGCTGGCGTACATAGCCGGGAAGAGCGGCGAGGAACATCGACTCCACCGCCCGGTTCAGGCCCTCGACCGTGCCCTTCAGGTGCGGGGTGTAGGCGGGCAGGTCCTCCACCTCCACGACCAGCGCACCGAACGCCGCCGCGACCGTCCTCGACAAGAAGTCCTTGCCCCGATCCATACGAACCTTCTCAGGCAGGCCGCCCTGCGGCCCGAACGGCTCCTCGCGCAACACCGCCGACCGCAGCGCGGACAGCACCGACTCCCGCGACGGAGGCCCCGGCGTCACCGCCACCCCCATCACTGTGTTCGTCGTGCAGTCCACGAACCACGTCACCCAAGGCCGCCGGGCCACACCTTCGACGTCGACCAGCACCGGGGCCTGGACGTGATCGGCCTCCCACACCTGATTCCGCCAGCCGAGGGGCTGGAGATGCCGCCCCCGCCCCGAGCAGGACGCCCCTGACGGCTCCGACGATCCCGGCGTGAGCGAGCCGGTCCACCCCCAACTGCTCCAGCGCCTCCGCACGGTCGCCGAGGTCCATGTCCCGGGACACGGCCAGGCCCTCGGTCATCGGGCTTTACTTGCCGTTGGATTCAACCTCAGTTTTGCGTTGATCGTTCAGGACCGAAGCAGCAGGGCGGCGGGTGGGCCCGAAACCGAGCGGGGAGTCGCTTTGAGGGACGAGGACGTCGTCCCAGTCGCCCTGACCGCACGCCAGCACAACGAGATCCTGGCGACGGAGATCCTGCCGACCTGGACCGCGCACGCCGTCCCGCAGGACCAGCCGGTGGTCATCGTCGTCGCCGGACCGGCGGGCGCCGGGAAGTCCCGGCTATGCGATCTCCTGCTGGCGGTCCTCGCCCGGTGGGGCGGCGCCATCTTCGAAGGCGACGGGGATGCCCCTGAAAACACCTTCTCTGCAGGCCCATCGAGACTGGCCATGCTCAAACTAACGATCCGCGCCACGCTGCGTCACTACCGAATGCGAGGCAGGACCTTTCCTTTCACCGCCCCTCTGCTCGAACGCGTCAACAAGCCTTGGCCATGATCGTGTTACCAGCACTTTGAGGCAGATGCATTCGACGTCTACCTAGCCCATCGGGACGATGACAGGGCAGAGCTCCCCGCGCTTTGTGCTCGGATGAACATTTCGCGCCTTTCGGCCCCAACTGGCCCCGATAGTTTGCGGAAGACCCTGTCGCACCGTCACGAGCCCGCTGGAGTATCCGATGACTGTGGAATTCACCAAGATCAGAGCGGTTGTCACGGAGTGTTTCGCCCAAGCCGTGCGCCACCGGAACCTGGAGAGCGCGCTGGCCGGGTCCAGCCTGTTGGATCTCTTTCAAGACTTTGAGGATTCGAGCCGGCTCACAACGGCCTTCGAGGAGGGGCACGCGCTAGAGGAGCTGTTGTTCGAGTTCTCGGTCCACGTCTGGGTCTGCGTCAACTACCACGAGCAGTTCACCGAGAACCGCGCGCTGCTCCGCACCATCGGTGAGGGCTCGTCGGTCCCCTTCTGCCTCCTGACGGCCATGAACAACCGGGCCCGCTACTTGTTCCTGGAGACGCCGCCACAGCGCGTCGACGCGCAACTGGCGCACGTCCGTGCCAGTGTCGCGGGGAGCGTGAGCAGGGATGGGGACTCGCTCGTCGTCACCTGCCCCCCGGAATGGTTCGATGCCGTGGAGGAGCTCTTGGAGGCGACAGGGACGCGGGAGTCGATCGTCCGTGGCGATGCGCTCGCCTCGCAGAGCGGTGCGCCGGGGCGTCAGGGCCGGATCTTCTTCATCGGTCACGGCGGCTACTCCGTCGGCGGTCCACTGGTGCGGCTGCCTGCGGATAACCTGCTGCGCTTCTACGCACTGCCCGACTCGGACATGCAGATGAGTGACGGCCTGGCTCTGGCGCACCTGGTGGCGAACGGCGGCACGGTGGAACGCCCGGTGGAGGTGGAGGTCCCAAACTACCGCTTCCGGGCACCGGTCGAACTCGCCCTGGAGGCCCACTCACTCCTCGGGTGGGAGCAGCTGCAGATGCCTGGGCTCCACGGTCTGCCCGAGTCCGTCCCCCTTTGCGGCGCGGACTCGGGGGGGTGTGCAACAGGCTCCCACAGTTGCAGCGGGCTCTTGGGCCTCTTCGCAGGCACGCCGATGGACGTGCTGGCGTGCCGTACGGAGCGGGGGACGGAGAACGGCGCGGACACATCCGTGCTGCCGCCTGACCTGGAGGATGAGCTGTACGCGATCACCGACGAATGGATCCTCGAACTGAGGAAGGACATAGCCGCCGGGAAGCCATTCGACGGAGGGTTCCGTGCGTGGTTCGACTCGCTACCCCCGGCGTCCCTGGTACTGGCGCTCAGGCTGGAGGCGGTGCTGAGCTGGCGCGTGGCGCGCGAGGTGTGGTCCGTGCCGAAGCGGATGACCGACCCTGTGGCGCTCGGCTCCTTCATTGCCTCAGGCTTGGACGACTTGGAGCGCTCCGTGGCGCTGCGCGGTCTGACGGACCCACAGCGGGACCGCTCCCTGCGGTACGTCTTCGACGGCATGGGTGCGCCCGGACGGACGGCCGCGCGCGGCGTTCACCTCTTCCTCGCGCGCCCGGACGAGTTCGCCTCATTTTGGAGCGGTCTCGGCAATGCGACCGACACGGAGAAGTCCCTGATGAAGCGTCACCCGGGCATTCGGGGATGGGCGGAGAAGCATCGCGTCTAAGAGCTTGTAACACGATCATGGTTGGGCTCGCTTGAGGCGTCGCCAGCAGATGAGGCTGCAGGCGAGGGAGACGAGGGCGTCGTGGAGTTCGGTACGGCGTTCTCAGCGGACGGCGAGGCGTTTGAAGTGGTGGAGCAGGGCGAAGGTCTGCTCGACGACGTAGGGGGCTTGCCCCTGCCGTTGGTGTTCGGGGCTTCTTTGTGGGAGATGACGGGCAGGATCCGGCGTTTGCGCAGTTCATCGCGGTTGGGGTTGGGGTTGGAGTCGTAGCCGTTGTCCCCGAGCAGGGCCTCGGGACGTCGGCGGGGCCGGCCGGGGCGGCCTGCCACCGGTGGGATGCCGTCGATTAGGGCGGGGGTCTGGGTGACGTCGTTGACGTTCGCCGCGGTGGTGATGACCTTGAGCGGGGTGCCGCGCCCGTCGCAGATCAGGTGGTGTTTGCTACCTGTCTTCCGGCGGTCGACCGGCGACGGACCGGTGTCGGCGCCCCCCCCTTTCTTCGCGCGGATGTGGGAGCCATCCACGCACGCCCTCGACCAGTCGAGGCGGCCGGCCGCGTTCAGTTCCGCGAGGAGGGTCCGATGCAGCTGGGCGAAGACCCCGGCCTACTGCCGCACGCTCCAGTCTGCGCCAGCAGGTCTGCCCAGAGCCGAAGCCCAGCTCAGCAGGCAGGAGTTGCCAGGCGATGTCGTTGCAGAGCACGTACAGGATGCCTTGCAGGCACAGCCGGTCTGCCACCGGCCGCGGCCCCGGTGACCTCGCCGGCCAAGGCGACAGCAGCGACTCGATGCCCACAAGTCGTCGTCCACGATCCACGGGCGAGTCCTCACACCACCACGAACGGCCGAATCGTCACACCGGTCACGGCTGACCAGGACATCTCATCAAGATCCTGTTACGAGCTCTAAGTACTCCAGCAGCGGTTCGTGTCCTGAGCTGGTTGGTGTCGTTGTCCGGGCATGGTGGGGATGGCTGAGTCTCAGGTGTGGGCTGCGGAGTTGGAG
>NZ_JBEZLV010000079.1:0-11762 GCF_040652335.1 Streptomyces sp. NPDC048270 | reverse complement strand
AAAAAAAAAAAACCCCCCCCCCCCCAAAAAAACCATTTTTCCCCGCGCGGGGGGGGGGGGGGGGGGCTGTTTGGCCTGCCGGGGACGCGAGCAGTGCCCGCACCAGCCGGTGTCCTCGCGCAGATATCCGGGCCGGCTGCAACGGGGACATGGATCCTTGGCGGCGTCGCGTTCGGACTTCCGCAGGCAAGTGCGGCAGAGAGCAGAGGATTTACTCCGCACCGGGTGCCCGCATGCGGTGCATACGCGAGAGCAGGTGATGCACCGGCCTGTGTCCTCCTGGAGGACACGCTGCTGTCCACACCGGGGACAAGCGGCACGGGCCGCGGCCTCTTTCTGCCGGGCGGTGCAGCGGCAGCAGTAGCGCCGGTCGATGAAGCCGACCGGTGCTCCGCAGCCGGTGCCGTCGCGCTGTTTCACTCCCACTATGCCCTCCTCTCCGGGGCAAAGGGGAGGCATCGAACGGCCCTGCGCGGAGACTGCCTTCGACAGGTCGGCGACCGGCCGAATCGGGGCCGCGGGACGTTCGACGGGGGTGGTGTCGACCTCGAAGAGGTCGTTGGGGGTGCAGTCCAGCGCGGTGCACAACGCGATCAGAGTGGACATCTTCACCTGGGAGGGCTCTTTGCTGAACAGTGCAGACACCGAGGCGGAGGACATTTGCAGCCCGGCACGTTCGGCCAGTAGCCGCTGCAGCTGGGTGCCGGTCCAGACCTCGCGCTGGGCGGCGGCCATCCGCAGGCGCTATCGGATCTTCATGCGGAGCTGTCCTCCTCGGCGGTCAGCCCGCCGAGCGTGGTGGTCACCACGCGGCGATAGGCATCCTCGATGAAAGTCGCGGAGGGACGGACGTATCTCATGGTTGAGCTGACCGACCGTCCAGTGACCAAGGAGCTGCTGCATTGCCACCAAGTCCACACCACGCTCGTAGTTATGGGTCGCGCAGGCACTCCGAAGGGCATGCGGACTGAACCGGTCGGCTGCCGGGCGGCCTTCGAGATCCATCAGATAGCGCAAACGGTTGCGGATCGTCCCGCGGTGCAGACTGCCTCCGGACTCGTCCGCAAACAGCACCGGTGAATCGGGAAACTTCCCGCGGACGTCGTCGAGGAACCAGTGCAGGACGAGGTCGAGCCCGTCCACCATCGGCATCCAGCGCGGCCGGGGCCCGGAGGTGCGGGCGCCTTTGCCGAACCGGACATGGAGTTTCCCGAACGGGCCCCGCGTGAAGTGGAGGTCCGGGCGGTCCAGCAGCGATGCCTCTTCCGAGCGCAGGCCCCGGCGTGATAGAGGGTTCGGAACATCGCGTAGTCCCGGGCGGCGGGCGCGTACTTGCGGCCCGTGGCGATGGCCGTGAGGTGAGTCTGCTGGCTGATGCTGTCCGGAGGGAGGCGTTCGCGGAAGCGTCACGCTTCCGGGGAGAGTTCTACGAGTGCCTGACCGCCCGGCGCGACGAGTTGTTCGAGCTGGTGGACGCGGTGCTGTGTGCTGATGGTGCGGTGAGGTCTCCGGTGGACCTCACGCTGGTGCCCGAGCACCGTCGTGGGCACGGAGCACTGTACGGAGCCCTCAACCACGGCCGGATCGACCTCGACAGGCTGCGGTCCCTGCTGGCCGACATGCCCCTGCCGCGCTTCGAGGGCGGGCGTCTGGTGCTGGCGGTCGACGTGTCGCCGTGGCTGCGGTCGGACGCACCGTGCTCGGCGGACCGGCTGTTCTGCCATGTCTACGGGCGGGCGAAGTCCGCGTCGCAGTTCATCCCGGGCTGGCCGTACTCCTTCGTCGCCGTCCTGGAGCCCGGCGCCACGTCGTGGACTTCGGTCCTGGATGTGGTCCGTCTGGGGCCCGAGGACGACGCGACCGCGGTCACTGCCGCCCAGTTGCGGGCCGTGGCCGAGCGGCTCATCGCGGCCGGTCAGTGGACGCCCGGAGACCCGGACATCACGATCGTCATGGACGCCGGCTACGACGTCACCCGTCTGGCCTGGGTGCTGCGGGACCTGCCCGTCGAGCTGGTCGGGCGGATCCGCGGAGACCGGGTGATGCGTCTGCCGAAGCCCTCGCCCGAGGAGTACGCCCTGGCATATCCCCAGGGCGGCAGGCCGCCGAAGCACGGGCCTGAGTTCCGCTTCGCCAAGCCCGAGACCTGGCCCGAACCGGCGGTCACCACGGCCACCGACACGGTGAACTACGGCAAGGCGGAAGCCCAGGCCTGGGACCGGGTGCATCCGAGACTGACCCACCGCTCGGCCTGGCTGGAGCACGACGGTGAACTGCCCATCGTCGAAGGCACCCTGGTCCGGTTGAAGGTCGAGCACCTCTCGAAAGAACGAGAGGCCCCGCCCGTGTGGCTGTGGTCCTCAAAGACCGGCGCCACCCCGGCCGACGTGAACCTGTGCTGGCAGGTGTTCCTCAGGAGATTCGACCTCGAGCACACCTTCCGCTTCGGGAAGCAGACCCTCGGCTGGACCACCCCCAAGGTCCGCACTCCGCAGGCAGCGGACCGCTGGACCTGGCTCCTGGTCGTCGCCCTCACCCAGCTCCGCCTCGCCCGACCGCTGGCCACCGACCTCCGCCGGCCCTGGGAGCAACCGGCCAAGCCCGACCGCCTCACCCCGGCCCGGGGCCGCCGCGGGTTCAGGAACATCCGCGCCCTCCTCCTCTGCCCAGCCAGTGTTCCCCAACCCACCGGAACCGGACCCGGACGACCTCCCGACTCGAAGAACCGGTGGCCCGCCACCCGCTAGGACGTCGGCAAAACCGTCAAACGCCCCGAGACCCTCAAGGCCATCGGCAAGCCCGGAAGATCCTGGTAGATAAAAAACAAGCCCAGTACCTGATCCTGATCCGTTCATGACATATAGCTGTTTGGGCAGAGTCGGGCCTGATGGGGCAGGCTGTGGGGCACTGCCGGTTTTCCTTCGTTCTCCCATGCCACGATCCAGCTTGAGACGTCTCGGAATGCGATCTATTGGAGGCCTCGATGCCGCCTGTCCAGGTCTACGTCGACCGCGGTTACAACGGAGCTTCCGCGCTCCTGGAGGAGGGTTCCTACGATGTCCTGAAGCAGTTGACTGGCGAGCCCAATGCCAGCGCTATCAGCTCTCTTCAGGTGACCGACGGATACCAAGTGACCCTCTACACCGATCGTGACCTCAGGGGAACCAGCACGGTCCTCACCTCTGGCACTCCCTGGGTAGGCGACGGCCCTAACGAAAACGTAGGATCGCTAACGGTTGCCAAGAAGGGCGCCTATGCTCCGGCTCCTTCCAGTCGTTCAGCCGGACCCCTCGTCAGTTTCCGTACGGCAGAAGGACACTTGGTCCCGCAGGATGATATCGCCTTGCATCCGATCAACTGGTAACGGGGCCTTCCCCCGGTGTGTCCGTTGAGCCGGCCGGACACCTATGTGGACCTGCGTTTCTGGGGCATCGGCAGGCTGTGCGGCTCGGACCGGAGGGAGTGCGTGGGGGAAGTGCGGTTGGCGGTCGCGGTGGTGACTGCGGTCACCTGATCCATGCATGACAAGGTTGGTCGGAGGGGCGAGGACTGGTCGGGGTTCCGGGGGACGTCCCTCGTTCTGGCGAAGTGAAGGATGTGGGGCTGCAACTGGAGCATGTTGTGCCAGAGTGAGGAGCGGGTGGTAGGTCGGGGGCGGTTGGTGGCGGGGAACTCGGTCAGTCGCGGGTGTGTTCGCGGGAGGCCGGCTGGTTGGCCCGGCGGGACTGTCGGCGGGTGATGCGCCTGGTCATGAGGGTGATCGCGGCCCAGGTGATCAGTGATTCGGAGTGCTGGACGAGGCGTTCGTAGTCTCGGGCCTGTCTGCGGGCGTGCATGACCCAGACGTGCGATCTCTCGACGACCCAGCGGCGGGGAAGGACGACGAATCCGACGGCGTCCTTGGGTCGGCTCACGGTCTTCGCTGTCAGGTTCAGGTACTTCTTCGCCCAGGTGACGAGCTGTCCGGCGTCGGCGGAGTCGGCCCAGACGATCGTGATCTCGGGGTGCATGAGGCGCAGGCGGAAGAGTTCTTCCTTGGCGGCGTCGCGGTCGGTCATGTCGGCTGGGGTGACCATGACGAACAGCGGGAGGCCTTTCGTGTCTACGACGAGGTGTCGCTTGCGGCCGTTGATTTTTTTGGCGGCGTCGTAGCCTCGGGAGTCCTTCCCGACGGTCTCGGCGGCTTTGACGGACTGGGATTCGATGATGGTGGCGACCGCTCCGGGTGCCCGGCCCATGTCGCGGCGGACGCGTTTGCGTAGGTGGTCGCGGATCTGCCCGATCACGCCGGCTGCTGCCCAGCGGGCCATGGCGTTGTAGCAGGTCCGCCAGGGCGGATAGTCCCGGGGCAGGGCCTTCCACTTGCAGCCCGTGTCAACGACATAGCGGATCGCGTCCACGATTTCCCGCCGTGGGTGTTTCTCGGGCCGGCCTCCTCGTGGTAGCTCGCAGGCCGGGACGGGTAGCAGCGGTTCGATCAGGGCCCACTCGTCGTCGAAGGTGTCGGAGGGGTAGCAACGGCGGCGGGCCATCGGCCACTCTCCTTCTTCAAAGGGGGGCCCGGCCGTTTCGTGGCCGGGCCCCACCTGTCATGCGTCGGCGTAGTAGGCGATCACATCGAGCGTGGACTCGACGGAGTTGAGCTGGGTGTTCAGGTGCCGGATCCACCGGCCCTTGGGTTGCAGAGCGGAGTGCGGAGCGACGACGCCTGTGATGAACCTGCGGATCTCGGTGAGCTTGGCGCGGATGACCGCGACCTCAATAGGCCTGGAGCTGATGTGGGTCGGAGCAGAACCGGTAACCGTCCGGCCTGGTCCAGATCAGCGGGGGCCAGCCCTGTTCGGTGATGATGTCCCGGAGGCTGGCAAGTCCCGCGCGGGCCTGGGACGGGGAAAGTTCGCTGGAGCGGACCAGCTGGCCGAAGGCCAGACCGGCAGGCCGGGCCTCGGAGAGAATCGTGCGGACGGTGTTGGCATGCCGTTCGGCCGCGGCCGAACGGCGCCGCGTGGCGCGCGGCATGCCACTACTCGCCTTGCAGCAGACGGGCCAGTTCTCCGTCGACGTCGACCTTCCCGGTGTCGACGGCCGTTTCGATCCAGTCCAGGGTCGCCCTGACGCGGGCGACGTTCTCGTGGACGATCACGCGTTCGTCTTCGCTCAGCTGACGGTCCCGCAGGCCGGGGACGACCCGGCCGGAGGCCGCGACGAACGCGTGGCAGGCTGTGATCAGGTCGAGGAACTGGACCGTCCGGTCGATCCGTTTCACTGCCGGCGCGACGAGGCTGGTCCGCTTGAAGTGTTCCCGGGCCTGCCGGCCGCGCTCGACCTGGTGGCGGGCGGTGTCATCCGACATCGCCTTGAAGGCGAACGTCCGGCCTGCGCAGCAGGCCGGTGGTGACTGTGGCCGCGACGTGTTCGTCTCGGGTCAGTTCCTCCACGGCCCTCACCCGGTCCTCCTGGCGGATTGGGCCACGACGGTCGGCCGTTTGAGCAGGTCGCTGGTGACGGCCGCAGCGACTTTCTCGTCCTCGACCAGGGTGTGGACCGCGCTGACGCGGTCGTCGGCACGGACCTGGGCGACGACCGTCGGCCTGCGCAGCAGGTCGCCGGTCACGACGGCGGCCACCTCCTCGTCCTTCGCGAGGGTGTGGATCGCGCTGACCTTCTCCTGCGGGGTGACGGGCCGCTGGACCTACCGGCCGACCCTGCGGTTCGCCTCGTCCGGCGTCCACCGGCCCCTCGGCTTCGGCGGGTTCAGGACCGCGGCGAACCGCTCTTCCTCGTTGTCGATCGAGGCCAGGATCCGGTGGACGGTGAAAGACACGGAGGCCTGACGATGTTCGACGGGCCACCGCGAGGAAACCCACCTCGCGTTCCTCACCGAGGAATAGGCCAGGCCGATGTCCTCGGCCAGCCGGAACAGCGAGCCCTTGACCGTGAACAGTTCCTCTCCGCGTTCCTGGGCCCCGTATGAACGGGCGGGCTCGATCTCCAGGGCGTAGTCACCCACCGTGAACTGACCCCGGCTCTGGGCCTCCACGATCTTGCGCAGCTCCGCCACGATCTGCTCGTAGCGGTGGACGCTGACGCTGCCGACCTTGTCGGCACTCTCGGTGTTCTCGGGCATGGTCATGTTGCTCACCACCCTGAGCGGGCCAGGGCACGGCCCCTCGGCCATGACAAGACACGGCCCGCTTCCAGGCTGAGAGTCGGGCCCGTCCAGCGAAGATCACAATGAATGACCGCAAAGAGACGGAGTCTGACCGAATGTCCCATTGGGTGGCGTTCGCAAAACGGTCACTGTGACCGTTCCCCGAACGATTCCTTCCGAGCCCTCCAGGCCCTCATCACACACCGCCGGGAACAGAAAACGGCATCCGAGCGACGGTCCGCTCCGGCTACCCAGGCCGTCCCGCACTCGGGACACGTCGCCCGGCCGACCCCGCTCAACTCCGCAGCCACCCGCCGCTTCAACCGGCGTACTCGGCGCCACTGCCTGGCACGGCAGGCAGTCGAGCAGAACCGTGCGTCCGGCCGCGCCCCCGGTCCCAACCGGTTGCCACAGCCCTCACACACCCGCTCCCCGAGCCGCCCCAAGCCTTCGGACACCACCTCAGCCTAGAGCCCAGAACTCCTCCACGACCCGGATATGGAACAGGTAGTCTGGCGCGAGGGCCAGGTCCACGAGCGTACGGACCGGCCCATCGGTGCACAGCAGGGCGTCGCACAGCTCGAACAGGGCGTCGCTTCTGGAGACCAGGCAGGCGTACAGCTTCGACCGGAACTCCGCCACCACCGTGCACCCGTCTCGTTGAACGCTGTGCTCGACCAGTCCCACGATCCCGGCCTCCGTGCTGCGTTGTCGCTGAGCACAGGATCGAACGAGGGCCCCTCACACATCCGGTGAACTGGGGAAATCCCGACCAAGTTCGGGTCCCGTTCGACGGCAGACCATAAACGACTTCCCAATCAGGAAGTCAAGCCGCCACGGTGACGGTTGGTGCGGCTTGATGGCATGCTCCGTCGCGGATCATTGCCCACAGAACTTTGGCTCGACGTCGTGCCAGAGACAGCACTGCCTGCTTGTGTCCTTTTCCCTCAGCTCGCTTGCGTTCGTAGTACGTGCGTGATGCTGGGCACGATCGCAGGCTTGCCATGGCGGATAGGTAGAAGGCTCGCAGAAGGCCGCGGTGGTAGCGGCGGGGCCCGCGCATGTTGCCGCTGACGCGGCCGGAGTCGCGTGGCACCGGGAACAGGCCGGCAAACGCGGCGAGGCGGTCAGCGGTGCCGAAGGCTTCCATGTCCCCGCCGGTGGCGGCGATGAATGTGGCCCCGAGCATGGCACCCATACCGGGCATGCTCTGGATCACCTCTGCATGCGAGTGCTCGTGAAACCGGGCCTCGAGGAGCGCGGCGAGTTCGGCAATTTCCTCTTCGAGGGCCATCACCCCCTTCGCGAGGCGGGCCACCATCGAGGCCGCTAGTTTCTCACCGGGCAACGCGGTGTGCTGGGCCTGGGCCGCCTCGACGAGGCCTGGGCGATGGTGTCGGGCGCCGCGGGCCTTGCGGTTCTTCAACCAGGCATCGATCCGCATGGCACCGGCGCGGCGGATCGCGGCTGGGGTCTGGTAGCCGGTCAGCAACATAACCGGCCCCTTGTTCGTCAGGCTCAGCGTCCGCTCCAACGCAGGAAAGATTTCGAGGAGTTGTTCCCGGAGCCGGTTGATCTGGCGGGTCGGGTCGTTGACGAGATCGGTGCGGCGCCTGACCAGGATCTTAAGGTCGACTGCTATCTCGTCGCCTGGCCGGAGTGCGCCGAGGTCCTTCCTCATGCGGGCCTGGTCGGCGATGACGAAGGCGTCCTTGGCGTCCGTCTTGCCCTGGCCTCGGTAGGCGGCCGATGCCTGGTGAACGGCCAAGCCGGTGAGGTAGACCATCGGCTGGTCATGGCCGAGCAGGAGACCGATCAGCAGGGCGGCCCCGCTGTGGTTGATGTCGACCGCCCAGAGCACATCCTCGGAGAGAGCGAGTACGTCGCTGATCAGCTCGAGCAGCTGTCTCGTAGTTGAGGACACGCCGTGACAGCAGGCGTTCGCCTTCCGTGTCGATCTCCACGCAGTGGTGGCGTTCCTTGCCGATGTCCACGCCGGCCCAGATCTGGGGCACGGTCACCTCCGCCAGCTCCTCCTCCAACAGCAGTCCCGCAGACGACCTCGCCGACGTTGTCCTACACAGCGATCGAGTCGCATATCCCAATCAGCGGTCGAGGCGTCGCGGGGGTCCGGGCGGCCAAGTCATTTGAGCCATCCAACGGCGACAAGCTCACAGCCACACCCAGAGCCCCTGGGGTCCGACGATCTTACGAATGACCGCCTCAGGCCCACGTCTGGAAGGTAAGACAAGCTAAGGAGCTCGGGGCCGAGCTCGCCGGCCGCCCACAGCGACGAAGTGGCCGAACTCGACGCCCGGATCGAAGCTCGCTTCCGCCGGCGCAGGGACGCCGAGGTCATCCTCAGCATGCCCGGCATGGGGCACAGCACCGGCGGCGACCTTACACGCCTCCGGTACTCATGCAGACCGAGGCTGGAGAACGAGCCATTCAGTGATTCTACCTATGGCGCATTTTACAATATGGCTATGGTTTCATGGGCCGCTCACAGCGCAATCCCCTCAGGGAAGTCTTTTTGGGATTAAAGTCCTGCCCGAAAGTGTGGCTCCCCTAGCTGGGAGCTTATGCGGATGAGGGTCGACGCACGTGAGCGCTGCTTGTTGACGCAAGCGACCCGTTCCGTCAATTCGGGGAGCTTGCTGGGTTTGTGGCCATCTGTAGAGACGAGTTGTGTCTCCAGTCACGGATGAACTACCTCGACCGAGGGGGGGCATGCTTGCGCCGCCGCGCGAGCCCGGCTGCCGCCAGCACTCGCTTGAGCCGCTTGACAGCCGGCATGGGGAAGTTGCCGATGCCGTTCGTCGTTGAGACAGCCCTCACCCACCTTGGCCCCGCACCTGGAGCCGCACCGGCCTCCGCGCCCAAGGTGGTGACCGGGTGGCATAGCTGCGGCGGTGCAGGGGGTGTTGTCGGGGTGGGTAGCGGCGTCGTTATTGGTGAGGGGATCCTGGTCCGCTCGTGGTGACATTTTGGTGCGGTCTGTTAGGTGTCATTGACGTGCACGGCTGCTGGATACCTACGTGTGTTCTCTATGGCCTCAGAGGGGGCGCGTCACGCCATGTATCCGGCGATGAGGATGAGGGCGCCGCCGAGGCAGGAGAGGATGAAGGAGAGCTGGACGTGGCGGTGCTTTTCCAGGCGATCTTGCTCATGTTGATGAGTCGGTTGCTGAGGATCGGCAGCATGTCCTGTTGGTCGAGTTTCTGGGCGAGTGCTGTGGGATCCCAGAACTGTAGGTGGCCGAAGTAGGTGAAGTGGTCGGGTGCCTCGGCTTGTAGTTGCTTCCGGCTGCGTAGTCGAGGGGCGACGACGGTGATTGTGCAGAGGGCCCCGGCCATGACGAGGAAGATGCCCGCCCATAGTGGTGCGAGTACGCGGAGGCCGGTGAGGTTGTCGAAGATGTGGCCCTTGTCGGAGAGTGCCACGATGCCGGCGACGGCGGCTGACTCCACGGCGCGTGCGAAGGATGCCCCCTTGGTGTCGACGCGGGCTGTCCATTCGCCGAGCGCCTCGTGGATTCGCCGTGCGGTGTCGCGGGGGTCTTGGGCTGTCATGGCTTCGACATCCACGAGGAATTGTAGATGGTGATCGTTTCGCCGCCGACCTCGCGTGTGTAGGGGCCTTCCCACATGAGGCGCTTGTCTACGCCACTGCTGTACTTCGTGTGCTCGGCGATCTTGTTGAAGACAGCTTCTGTGACGTACGTACGGTGGTTGCCGTTCCTGATGTCGCTGCGTGGGCACCAGGACCAGAACCCCGCCCCCCGCGCGCGACGCGCCCGGCGGTATGCACCCCCATCAGGGTCTTGCCTGTCCCGCAGGCCGACGCGCCGTTGCCCGCAGCCCCGCCCCGGCGACATCCTGCGCAGGCATGCGCTCCAGGGCACGCGCCGCCGCGTCCACGGCCTCGACCTGATGAGGCCGCAGCGCCCGACCGCCTGTCATCCTGACAACTCCCTGACGTACGGCGAGGGGACGGACCGGACCCGTCCCTTCCAGCGGTGGAGACGGTAACGGACACAGCCTGTGGTCCTTCGAGTGCGTTTCCGGCACCGTTGCTGTTCGCTCGTCGGCCGGGGCCGGGGCCGGGGCCGGGGCCAGGGCGCCGGCGTTGTTCGGCCGGTGGTTGCGCAGGCGGTGGGGGCGCGGAAGGCTGGGAGGGCACTGTGGGTGCTTCCAGGGGCGGAAAGCCGTTCGTGCCGCGGTTGGGGTGGAGTTCGTGCGGTCCGTCCGGCCTGGGCAGGCAGGGTGGTGGGGGAACGGGTCTTCGTCTCGTGCCCGGTGGCCGTTCTCCGGCTCTGCCCCAATGGGTGCCCGAATTTCCGGTTCCCCCGGGGGGGATCTGGCATATCTTTTCCAGGCAGCCGAGTGCTTTTCCGGTCTGCCTCCGGGGCGGTTCGTTTTCGGTGAGTTTTCCGGTGCCATGCCGCAAACTGCAACGACACCGTGGAATGAACCGCCCCGTTCATTAGTGCAGTCGGGTATGGGAGTTGGTTCCTGCGGCGCGTTGCGCCCGTGTACTGCTGCCGGTAGTGGGCGCTGTCGTGCCGCTGTGTGATGAGGTCACTGGATGTGTCGGGCAGGTTCCCGCCCTCTCCTGCCCCTTTCCCGTCCTCTCTCGGTGTCGTGGCCCGATGTGCCGCCCTTTAGATCCTTTTGCTTCTGGCTGTGTGGGCCTACGGTGTTCGCAGGGTGAGGCGGGAGCGGCTCGATCGGTTTCCGCCCGTCATGGTCCGGGGCTGCCAACCGCCTCAGCCGGATGCTTTCGCTTATCGCCTTCGTGATGACCCGGAAGCAGGCTCGGGATCATGAAGGTTAATTCTTGCTGATGAGCGTCAGAGTCTGAGGCCATGAGAGTCCGGTTCATGGAAGTCTCCCGTGCATGCGGGAGCCCCCGGCCAGCCCCCTGGGGGCTGGCCGGGGGCTCCCGGCGTGGTCAGCTTCAGATGACCCTGATGGCCTCAGCCTGCGGGCCCTTCTGGCCCGGAACGACATTGAACTCCACTCGCTGACCCTCTTCCAGCGAACGGAATCCCTGCGCCTCGATGTTCGAGTAGTGGGCGAACACGTCGTCACCGCCGCTATCCCGTGCGATGAACCCGAATCCCTTTTCCGAGTTGAACCACTTGACGGCTCCGGTTTCTACATTTGCCATTTTAGTCCTCCAAGGACTTGAATTCGGCCCCGCCTTGCACGGAGGCCGGTAGTGATCGCCCTGGCCCTCAAGGTCTGCTAACAGCAAGGCCGCCGCGAACTCCCGCTCACCGCAACCGGGTACTCCGGAACCACGACAGGCAGCCCCTCCACGTTACGGAGAGTCTCCACCATCACGGCAACACTATAGAAGCCTATGCTTCCGCCTGGATGCCTGAAAGGGTGGCTCATCGGGCAGTTCGCGTCGCGGTTGCTAGAGGGCGTTTCAGGCCTTGTTCATCCCAGATTGCCGGGTGCGGAGGGTGGTTCATGCGCCGCGCCATGTGATGTCGTTGAGGGGGAGGGCACGCCCAGCTTGCCGAGTCTGCGCTGCTGCTCCTTGTTGAGCTGGTTGAAGTCCCGGCGTTGGGTGGCGAGCCAGCGTCCGATGTCTTCGCCGT
>NZ_JBEZLV010000078.1:0-11895 GCF_040652335.1 Streptomyces sp. NPDC048270 | reverse complement strand
GCCAGCCACCGTGGCCCGCCCCGCTCCCCGCCCGAAGAGCCGGCCCGCGGCGTCCGCCGTGGCCGCCGTGCCCGTCCCTCCGCCGTCCGCCCGCCGCGCCCTGCTCGCAGGCTCCGTCGGCAACTTCGTGGAGTGGTACGAGTTCGGCGTCTACGGCTCCTTCGCCACCGTCATCGCCGCCCGCTTCTTCACCCCGGACGGCGGCGACCGGGCACAGGCGCTCATCGCGACCTACGCCGCCTTCGCCATCGCGTTCTTCTTCCGCCCGCTGGGCGCCCTGCTCTTCGGGCGGCTCGCGGACCGGGCGGGCCGGCGGCCGGCGCTGGTCCTCGCCGTCTGCCTGATGACGGGCGCGACCGCCCTGATCGGAGCCCTGCCCGCGTACTCCGCCATCGGCGCCCTGGCGCCCTGGCTGCTGACCCTGCTGCGCAGCGTCCAAGGCCTGTCCGCCGGGGGTGAGTTCGGCGGTGCGGTGAGCCTGCTGACCGAGACCGCGCCGGCCGGGCGGCGCGGCCGCCACGGCGCATGGCAGTCGTTCACGGTCGCCCTCGGGCTCCTCACGGGCGCGGGCCTCGCCGCCGCGCTGGCGACCCTGCTCTCCGAGAGCGCCCTGTACGCGTGGGGCTGGCGCGTCCCCTTCCTGCTCGCCGTGCCGCTGGGCACCGTCGCGCTATGGCTCCGGCTGCGCCTCCCGGAAACGGCCCCACCGCCCCGCACCCCGTCACCTGACAACACGACGACGCACGCCCGGCCGCACTCCCCGGCTCCGCCGCACTCCCCGACTCCGCCGGACGCCCCGGCCTCGGCCCACGCCCCGGCCCCGGTGGGCACCCTGCCTCCGTCGGACGCCCCGGCCCCGGTGGGCGTTTTGCCTCCGGCGGACAGCCCGGCTCCGGCGGAAGCCCCGGCCTCGGCTCACGCCCCGGTCCCGGTGGGCGTCCTGCCTCCGGCGGCCACCCCGGCCCCGGTCGGCGTCCTGCCTCCGGCGGACGCCCCGGCCCCGGCGGGCCTCCCCGGCCTGGTGGGCCCGCCCCGTACCCCCGGCCGGACCGGCGGAGCCGGTACCGCGGGGGTCGTCGTGCTCGGGGTCGGGCGGATCATGGGGTGGTCCGCAGCCGGGTACACCTTCCTCGTCGTCCTGCCCTCCTACCTCCAGGCCACCCTCGGTACCACCTTCCAGCAGGCCCTGGCCGCCACCTTCGCCGCCAACCTCGGCTTCGCCGCCGCGATCCTGCCCGCCGGCGCGCTCAGCGACCGGGTGGGACGGCGTGCCGTCATGCTCGCCGGAAGCGTCCTGGTCGTGCTGACCGCCCTCCCGCTCCTGCACCTGCTGCGCGACCCCGCGCTCCCCGTCGCGGCGAAGGCGGCGCTGCTGGCGGCGGCCGGCGCGATGATCGGGCTGCTGGCCGGACCCGGCCCCGCCCTCCTCGCGGAGATGTTCCCGACCCGGGTGCGCAGCACCGGGCTCGGCCTGGCCTACGCGCTGTCCAACGCCGTCTTCTCCGGATGCGCGGGCCTCATCGTCACCGCGCTCGTACGGCACACCGGCAATCCCGACATCCCGGCCTACTACGCGGCGGGCGCCTGCGCGCTCGCCGTACCCGCCCTGCTCACCCTGCGCCCCGACGACCACCTGAGGCCCCTGCGATGACCCCGCACACCCCGCCGCCCGCTCCGGAGGCGACGCAGACCACCGTCATCGGCCTGATGTCCGGCACCTCCTGCGACGCCGTCGACGCCGCGGCCGCGCGCATCACGTGCGAGGGCACCGAACTGCGCCTGACCCCGCTCGGCATGGTCAGCGAACCGTACGACGAGGAGCTGCGCCACGCCCTCGCGGCAGCGCTCCCGCCCGGCCGCACCACCCTCGGCGACGTGTGCCGCCTCGACACCCGCATCGGGCAGTCCTTCGCCCGGCTCGCCCTCCGGGCCGACCGCGAACTCTGCGGGGGCCGGGCCGAACTGGTCGCCTCCCACGGTCAGACCGTCTTCCACTGGGCGGACGGCGGCCGCGTGCACGGCACCCTGCAACTCGGCGAACCCGCCTGGATCGCCGAGGCGACCGGACTGCCCGTGGTCTCCGGCTTCCGGACCCGGGACGTCGCCGCCGGCGGGCAGGGCGCACCCCTGGTCGGCCTGATCGACCGCATGCTGCTGCGCGGACACCCGGGGGTACCGGCCGCGCTGAACGTCGGCGGCATCGCCAACGCCACCGTGCTCACCCCCGACGGCTCCCCGGCGGCCTTCGACTCCGGGCCCGGCAACGCCCTTCTCGACGCCGCCGCCCGCCACCTCACCGACGGGCGCCTCGACCACGACGCCGACGGCCGCCTCGCGGCCCGCGGCACCGTCCACCGGCCGCTGCTCGACCGCCTGCTCGCCGAGCCGTACTACGTGCTGCCCGCGCCCAAGACCACCGGCCGGGAGCTGTTCCACTCCGGCTACCTGCGGACGGCCCTGGACGCGGTCGGGCCGCTCCCGGCCCCCGACGTCCTCGCCACCCTCACCCGGCTCACCGCCCGTACGGTCGCCGACGCGCTGCGCCCGTTCGGCGTCACGGAGGTGCTGGCCTCCGGGGGCGGCACCCGCAACCCCGCCCTGATGGCCGCACTCCGGCAGGAACTGGGCGCCGCGGTACGGCTGCGCACCTCGGACGCGCTCGGGCTGCCCAGCGCCGCCAAGGAGGCGTACGCCTTCGCCGTACTGGGCTACCTCACCCTGCACGGCCTGCCGGGCACCCTGGCGGAGTGCACGGGCGCGGCGGGCCCCCGGGTCCTCGGCAGCCTCACCCCGGGCCGCACACCGCTCCGTCTGCCCGCCCCGACGGCTCGGGCGCCCCGCACCCTGACGGTCACCCCGCCGCCTGCCGGGGCACGTTGACCCCGGGGGCTCCGGGCGCCCGGGCCGTCACCATCAGGCCGGCGACCAGGGCCGCGAGCAGCAGGGCGCCGCCCGCCCACCAGAGGGTGTCGGTGTACCCGTGCAGCAGCGCCTCGGACTGATCGTCCTCCGAGGCGTCGTTCAGCCGGGCGGTGATGAGGCCGGAGAGCAGCACCACACCGATCGCCTCGCCGAGCTGCTGGGCCGTGACGACGATTCCCGAGGCCGCGCCGGAGTGCCGCGGGCCGGTGCCGGCGGTCGCGGTGGCGAAGACCGGCACGAAGGCCAGGCCGGTTCCGAAGCCGGCGAGGAGCATGCCGGGCAGCACCTGCGGCCCGTACCCGCTGCCGGAGTCGATGCCGGTGAGGACCAGCATCCCGGCCGCCGCGGTCACCAGGCCCGAGACGATCAGGACGCGGGGCGCGGTGCGGTGCTGCAGACGCGCCGAGACCTGGGTGGCGGCGATGACGGCCGCGACGGCCACGGGCAGGATCATCACTCCGGTCATGCCCGGACCGTAGCCGTGGACGTACTGCAGGTAGAGGGTCAGGGTGGGGAGCAGGGCCAGGATGCCGGCGCCGGCCAGGACCATGGCCAGGACGCAGCCGACGCGGTCGCGGTCCCTGAGGCGGGGCGCCCACAGCGGGCCGGACGTGACGGACTGCCACCACAGGAAGGCCCCGAGCAGCAGGACGCCCGCCGCGAGCAGGCCCAGCGGAAGCGGAGCGGTCCAGTGGAGCTGCCCGGCCTCGTCCAGGCCGTAGAGCAGGGCGGCCGTTCCCGCGCAGCCGAGCAGCACCCCGAGCCAGTCGAAGCGGGCTCCGGCGCCTTCCGGGCGGCCCGGCAGCACGGTGGCCGCGCCGGTCAGCGCGAGCGCGGCGAGCGGGACGCAGGAGTACAGGGCCCAGCGCCAGGACAGCCCCTCGGCGAGCCAGCCGCCCGCGAGCAGGCCGAGGGCGCCGCCGCCGGCCGCGACCGCCGCGTAGATCCCGAAGGCCCGGGCGCGTTCCCTCGGGTCGGTGAAACCGGTGGACACCAGGGACAGCGCGGCGGGCGTCAGCAGGGCGGCGAAGGCGCCCTGCGATGCGCGCGCCGCGATCAGCAGTCCGGGATCGCCGGCCGAACCGCCGAGCATGGAGGCCAGCGCGAAGCCGGCCAGGCCGATGACCAGCGCCCGTTTGGCCCCCACGAGGTCGGCGATGTGGCCGCCGAGCAGCAGCAGCCCGCCGAAGGCCAGTACGTAGGCGCTCACCGCCGGGTTCAAGCCCTCGCCGCTGAGGTCGAGTTCGGCCTGGACGGACGGCAGGGCGGTGTTGAAGGCCATCACGTCGAGCAGCACGAGCAGCTGCGTCAGGGCGATCACCCCCAGGCCCCACCAGCGCCGGGGGTGCGGGGCGCCAGGGTCCTGGAGGGCGGCCGGGGGCGGCCCGAAGCCCTGCGCCGGAGCAGTGGGCGCGTACGCGGGCGGCGCCGGCCGGGGCTGGTGCGGGACGGAGGGGACGCGGGGGTCCGGCTGTGCGGCGGGGGCCCCGGCGGCCGCCTCCGGCGCGTAGTCCAGCAACCGAGCGGCCCGGCGGCCCAGTTGCGCCAGTACCGTGCCCGGCAGCCACTCCCCGGGCTGGTCCACGGCCGTGCGCTCGGCCACCTGCTCGGGGGTGGGCCGCTTCGCCGGGTCCTTCTCCAGGCAGGCGCGTACGAGACCGGTCAGCGACGGGGGCACGCCGGTCAGGTCCGGCTCCTCCTCGGCGACGCGGAAGAGGTGGGCGTTCAGACCGGAGTCGCCGGCCCCGAACAGGAGCCGTCCGGTGGCCGCGTACACGAGGACGGCACCCAGGCAGAAGACATCGCTGGCGGGGGTCAGTTCAAGACCGCGGACCTGCTCCGGCGACATGAAGCCGGGGGAGCCGATCAGCATGCCGGTGCGGGTGTGCAGGCTGTCCCCGGCCAGGCTGTCCATCGCGCGCGCGATGCCGAAGTCGATGACGCGGGGGCCGTCGACGGTGACCAGGACGTTGGACGGTTTCAGGTCGCGGTGGATCAGGCCTGCCCCGTGCACGGCCTGCAGGGCGACGGCGAGCCGGTTGGCGAGCGTGTGCACCGAGTGCTCGGGCAGCGGCCCGAAGTCCTCGGCGACCACGGTGCGCAGGTCCGGCCCCGGGATGTACTGGGTCGCCACCCAGGGCACGGCGGCCTCCGGGTCGGCGTCGAGCACCGCGGCCGTCCACTCCCCGCCCACGCGCCGGGCGGCGGCCACCTCGCGGGCGAAGCGCCTGCGGAACTCGGGGTGCCCGGCGTGCTCGGCCTGCACGACCTTCACGGCCACGGTGCGCCCGCCCTCGGAACGGCCCAAATAGACCAGGCCCATACCGCCCGCACCCAGCCGGGCGATGAGACGGTACGGACCGATGCGGGTCGGGTCTGCTGCGATCAACTGGTCCACGTGATGAAGGTATGCCACCTGCCCGACGGGGGTGAACCCATCCCCCCGATGACAGGAGAATGCCGGCATGGAGATCAGCGCGCAGTCCCTCAACCGTGCGACGCTCGCCCGGCAGTTGCTGCTGCGCCGCGAGCCGCTCGGCGTCGACGACGCGGTGCGCCGGGTGGTCGCCCTGCAGGCCCAGGAGCCCGCCTCGCCGTACGTCGCGCTGTGGAACAGGCTGGACGGCTTCGATCCGGCGGGCCTCGACGCGGCCCTGAGCGCTCGGCGCACCGTCAAGGCGACCCTGATGCGGCTCACCCTGCACGCCGTCCACGCCGAGGACTACCGGCCCTTCCGCGAGGCCATGGAACCGGTCCTGCGCGGCTCGCGGCTCGGCGACCCGCGGTTCAGGGCCTCCGGGATCGGCCCCGACGCCGCCACCGACCTGGTCGGCGACCTGCTGGTATACGCGGACCGGCCGCGCACCGCCGCCGAGTTGGGGAGCCGGCTCGAGGAGCGGCTGGGCGCGCCGGTGGAGGCGTCGGCCCAGCGCATGCTGCGGCAGTACGCGCCGCTGTGGCACGCGCCCACCGGCGGTCCCTGGGCGTTCGGGCCCCGGCCCTCGTACGTCGCGCCGGGGCCCATGCCGGCCCTGGCCGATTCCGATGCCGCGGCCGGCGGGCTGCAGATCCTGATCCGCCGCTACCTGGAGGGCTTCGGGCCGGCGTCGGTGGCGGACATGGCGCAGTTCGCGCTGGTCCAGCGGGCCCGGGTGCGCGCGGCGGTGCACGCGCTCGGCGACGGCCTGGAGCAGCTGGAGGGCCCCGACGGCACGGTGGTGTACGACGTACCGGGCGCGCCGCGGCCGGCCGGGGACACGCCCGCCCCGCCCCGGCTGATGGCGATGTGGGACAGCGTGCTGCTGGCCTACGCCGACCGCGCCCGCCTCGTCCCGCCCGCCTACCGCAAGCACGTGACCCGGGTGAACGGGGACGTGCTGCCCACCCTGCTGGTCGACGGCCACGTCGCCGGCGTCTGGCGCCCGGCCGGCGGGGGCATCGAGGCGGCCGCCTTCCACCCCCTGCCCGAGGACACCTGGGAGGCGCTGGCGGCGGAGGCCGCGGCGCTCGTCTCGTTCCTCGCTCCCCGCGACCCCGCGGCCTACCGGCGCTACGGCCACTGGTGGGCCAAGGGCCTCCCGGCCGCGCAGACCCGGCTGCTCGGCACCTGAGCCGCCGGGTCCGCGCGGCGCCCGTCAGGCGCCGACGTAGGCCGCGAGGTGCTCGCCGGTGAGGGTGGGGCGGGTGGCGACCAGGTCGGCGGGGGTGCCCTCGAAGACGATCCGGCCGCCGTCGTGCCCGGCGCCGGGACCGAGGTCGATGATCCAGTCGGCGTGCGCCATGACCGCCTGGTGGTGCTCGATCACGACGACCGACTTGCCGGAGTCCACCAGCCGGTCCAGCAGGCCGAGCAGGTGCTCGACGTCGGCGAGGTGCAGACCGGTCGTCGGCTCGTCGAGGACGTAGACCCCGCCCTTCTCCGACATGTGCGTGGCCAGCTTGAGGCGCTGCCGCTCGCCGCCGGACAGCGTGGTGAGCGGCTGGCCGAGGCTGAGGTAGCCGAGGCCCACGTCGGCCAGCCGGTCGAGGATCTTGTGGGCGGCCGGCGTGTGCGCCTCGCCGGAGCCGAAGAACTCCTCGGCCTCGGTCACCGACATCGCGAGCACCTCGCTGATGTCGCGGCCCCCGAGGCGGTACTCCAGGACCGAGGCGTCGAACCGCTTCCCCTCGCAGTCCTCGCAGGTGGTGGCGACGCTCTGCATGATCGCCAGGTCGGTGTAGATGACACCGGCGCCGTTGCAGGTCGGGCAGGCACCCTCGGAGTTGGCGCTGAACAGCGCCGGCTTCACCCCGTTGACCTTGGCGAACGCCTTGCGGATCGGGTCGAGGAGGCCGGTGTAGGTCGCCGGGTTGCTGCGCCGGGAGCCGCGGATCGGGCTCTGGTCGATCGACACCACGGCCTCGCCGGCCGCCCCCGACCGGTGCGGCAGCGAGCCGTGCACGAGCGAGCTCTTGCCCGAGCCCGCGACGCCGGTGATCACGGTCAGCACCCCGAGCGGGATGTCGACGTCCACGTCGCGCAGGTTGTTCGCCGTCGCGCCGCGGATCTCCAGCGCGCCGGCCGGCTCGCGCACCGACTCCTTGAGGGAGGACCGGTCGTCGTAGTGGCGGCCGGTGGTGGTCCCGCTGGCCCGCAGCCCCTCGACGGTGCCCTGGAAGCAGACGGAGCCGCCCGCCGTTCCGGCGCCGGGGCCGAGGTCGACGACGTGGTCGGCGATCGCGATGGTCTCCGGCTTGTGCTCCACGACCAGCACCGTGTTGCCCTTGTTCCGCAGCCGCAGCAGCAGGTCGTTCATCCGCTGGATGTCATGCGGGTGCAGGCCGATGGTGGGTTCGTCGAACACGTAGGTGATGTCGGTGAGCGGGGAGCCGAGGTGGCGGATCATCTTGACGCGCTGCGCCTCTCCGCCCGACAGCGTGCCCGCCGGCCGCTCCAGCGAGAGGTAGCCGAGGCCGATCTCCACGAAGGAGTCGAGGGTCTGCTGGAGCGCGGTGAGCAGCGGCGCCACCGAGGGCTCCTTGAGGCCGCGGACCCATGCGGCGAGGTCGCGGATCTCCATCGAACACGCGTCGGCGATGCTGAGCTTCTTGATCTTCGACGCGCGGGCGCCCTCGCTGAGCCGCGTCCCGTCGCACTCGGGGCAGGTGGTGAAGGTGACGGCCCGCTCCACGAACGCCCTGATGTGCGGCTGCATCGCCTCCTTGTCCTTGGACAGGAAGGACTTCTGGATCTTGGGGATCAGGCCCTCGTAGGTGAGGTTGACGCCGTTGACCTTCACCTTGGTCGGCTCGCCGTACAGGAAGTCCTGCATCTCCTGCTTGGTGAACCTGCGGATCGGCTTGTGCGGGTCGAGGAAGCCGGACTGGGCGTAGAGCCCCACCGTCCACTGGCTGTCCGACTTCCAGCCGGGGATGGTGAAGGCGCCGTCGGCGAGCGACTTGGTGTCGTCGTAGAGCTGGGTGAGGTCGATGTCGGAGACCTTGCCCCGGCCCTCGCAGTGCGTGCACATGCCGCCTTTGCGCTCGTACGTCGCCCGCACCGCCTTCTTGTTGCCCTTCTCGACGGTGATCGCACCGGACGCCCGGACCGAGGCGGTGTTGAAGGAGTACGCGCTGGGCGGGCCGATGTGCGGCTTGCCGAGCCGGCTGAAGAGGATGCGCAGCATCGCGTTGGCGTCGGTGGCGGTGCCGACGGTGGAGCGCGGGTCGGCGCCCATCCGCTGCTGGTCGACGCTGATCACGGTCGTCAGCCCGTCGAGCACGTCGACCTCGGGCCGTGCCAGGTTCGGCATGAAGCCCTGCACGAAGGCGCTGTAGGTCTCGTTGATCAGCCGCTGCGACTCGGCGGCGATCGTGTCGAACACCAGCGAGCTCTTGCCCGAGCCCGACACGCCCGTGAACACCGTCAGCCGGCGCTTGGGGATCTCGATGCTGACGTCCTTGAGGTTGTTCTCGCGCGCTCCGTGTACGCGGATCAGATCGTGGCTGTCGGCATCGTGCTGCGCAGGCGACTGCGTGTCCGTCCTCGTGACCTTGCTCATCGTGTCTCCATCTGTCGGTCGGGGGCCGCTCACGCGGCCCCCTCGGTGTCGCCTGGCTCGATCCGGCCGGGTTCGGGCAGCACGTCTGGTTCTACTTCGTCGGCGCGATCATGGCAACGACGCAGCGGGCGGCGGTTACCGCTTGCGGGGTTCGGCGAAGCGGATCATGTTGCCGGACGGGTCGCGGAAGGCGCAGTCGCGTACGCCGTAGTGCTGGTCGATCGGCTCTTGCAGGACCTCGCCGCCGGCGGCCCTGACCTGCTCGAAGGTGGCGTCGCAGTCGTCGGTGGAGAAGACCACCCCGCGCAGCAGGCCCTTGGCCAGCAGCTCCGCCACGGCCTGCCGGTCGGCCGCCGAGGCGTTGGGGTCGGCCAGCGGCGGTTCGAGGACGATCTCCACGTCCGGCTGCGCGGGCGACCCGATGGTCACCCAGCGCATGCCCCCGTACCCGACGTCGCCCCGGACCTCCAGGCCGAGGGCGTCGCGGTAGAAGGCGAGCGCCTTGTCGTGGTCGTCGACTGCGATGAAGCACTGGGAGAGTCTGATGTCCATGCCCACGACGCTACGAGGCTCCGCCGGACGGCGCTTCTCCAATCCTGACCGGTTTCGCCGGGGCGGGGCGCCGGACCCTCGGCCGTATCGTAGGTTTCCGCCAACTATCCTTTATGTTAGGCGAGTTACCGTTTCGCTGACCTATGTTCCGTGGGGCACGCCCTTTCGCCCCAGGAGGTCAGATTGCAGTCCAGGCGCCGTTTCGCCCTTCCACGCCTGTTACGCCGGTCCCACCTGCTCATCGCCTTCGGCCTCGGCTCGCTGCTGATCGGCCTGACGCCGTGGCTCGGCGTCGCGGGCCCCGCGGCGGCCGGCCGGGCCCCGGCGCCCCGGCCCGCACCCGTACCCTTCGACCAGCAGACGGCCGTGCAGTCACCGCACCACGGCATCGCGCCGGCGAACGCGAGGGAACCGGCAGCCCCGGTCCTCGACCGGACCGGCTGGACGGCCGCGGCGAGCGACGAGGAGACCGGCGGCGAGAACGGCCGCGCGGCCAACGTGCTCGACGGCGACACCGCCACCCTGTGGCACAGCAAGTGGACCGGCACCCCGGCCCCGCTGCCGCACAGCATCACCATCGACACCCGGCGCACGACAGCGGTCTCCGCGCTCGTCTACCACCCCCGCGCCGGCGGGGCGAACGGCCGGGCCGGCGCGTACACCGTCACGACCAGCACCGACGGCACGGCCTTCGGCGCTCCGGTGGCCGCCGGCACCTGGCGGGACGACGACACCGTCAAGACCGCCACCTTCACCCGCACCGAGAACGCCCGCTTCATACGCCTGACCGTGACCACCGAGGCAGGCGGCCGCGGCCCGTGGACCTCGGCCGGCGAGATACGCCTGAGCGGACCGGCCGCCCCGGCCGTCCACGGCTCCTGGGACCGGATCATCGGCTTCCCCCTGGTGCCCGTGGCCACCGCCGCCCTGCCCGGCGACAAGCTGCTGGCCTGGTCGGCGTACGCGCTCGACCGCTTCGGCGGCAGCAGCGGCTACACCCAGACCGCGATCCTGGACCTGAAGACCGGCAAGGTCACCCAGCGCCGCATCGACAACACCGGCCACGACATGTTCTGCCCCGGCATCGCGATGCTGGCCGACGGCCGGGTGCTGGTCACCGGGGGAAGCAACGCGGAGAAGGCGAGCGTCTACGACCCCGCCACCGACGAGTGGTCCGCCACCACCAGCATGAACACCGCCCGCGGATACCAGTCCATGACCCTGCTCTCCACCGGCGAGGCCTTCGTCCTGGGCGGCTCCTGGAGCGGAGCCGCGGGCGACAAGGCGGGCGAGGTGTGGTCCCCGGACACCCGCACCTGGCGGGGGCTCCCCGGCGTTCCGGCCGCCCCGGCCCTGACGGCCGACCCGGCCGGACCCTACCGCGCCGACAACCACATGTGGCTGCACGCGACTTCGGGCGGCAAGGTCCTCCAGCTGGGGCCGAGCAAGCAGATGAACTGGATCTCCACCAGTGGCCAGGGCGGCATCACCTCGGCCGGCACCCGGGCCGACAGCCAGGACGCAATGACCGGCAACGCCGTCGCCTACGACGTCGGCAAACTGCTCACCCTGGGCGGCTCGCCCGCCTACGAGAAGAGCCCCGCCACCCGGCGCGCCTACACCGTCGGCATCTCCGGCAGCCAGGTCCAGGCCGCCCGCACGGGGGACATGGAGCACGCCCGCGCCTTCGGCAACAGCGTGGTCCTGCCCGACGGCAAGGTGGCCGTCTTCGGCGGACAGGCCTACCCGGTGCCGTTCAGCGACGCGACCTCGGTGCTCACCCCCGAGCTGTGGGACCCGTCGACCGGCGGCTTCACCCCGCTCGCCACGATGGCCGTCCCGCGCAACTACCACAGCGTGGCCAACCTCCTGCCGGACGGGCGGATCTTCTCCGGCGGCGGCGGCCTGTGCGGCGACTGCGCCACCAACCACCCCGACGGCTCCGTCTTCACACCGCCCTACCTGCTCAACGCGGACGGATCGCCCAAACCGCGCCCCGTCATCACCGGAGGCGTGCCGTCCAGGACGGCCCCCGGCACCTCGTTCAGCGTGAGCACCCAGGCCCCGGTGGCGTCCTTCGTCCTGATGCGGGCCTCGGCCGCGACCCACTCCACCGACAACGACCAGCGGCGGGTGCCCCTCGCCGCCACGGCCACGGGGACGGGCACGTACACCGTGTCCGTGCCCGCCGACACCGGCGTGGTCCTGCCGGGGACCTACATGCTCTTCGCCCTCGACGCCCAAGGGGTGCCGAGCATCGCGAAGTTCGTCACCGTCTCCTGACGCCGTGAGCGGTGCCCGGCCCCGCCCCGGGGGGCGGGGCCCCCCGGGGGGGGTCCGGGGGGGCAGCGCCCGGGGGGGTGGGCCGCGGGGGGGCCGG
>NZ_JBEZLV010000077.1:0-11917 GCF_040652335.1 Streptomyces sp. NPDC048270 | reverse complement strand
CTGACCGCCACGGGCGCCGACTGGTGGTTCAACGTGCGCGCCTCGAACACCGAGCCGCTGCTGCGCCTGAACGTGGAGGCCCGCGACGAGGCGACCCTGGCGAAGGTCCGCGACGAGGTCCTGGCCCTGATCCGCGCCTGAGGCTCGGCCCTTGCCGGCGGGGCTGGGTGTGCGCATCCAGCCCCGCCGGCGTTCGAGGCGCGGGGTCCGGGGCGGAGCCCCGGCAGCGGCGCCGCACCCGACCCCCCGGCCAGGCCGCACCGCAGGTGACTCGGCGGTACGCTGACCTCGCCCGCACCGCAGAACCATCCGCATTCCCGAAGGGACCCCGCCCCATGCCGCTCGAAGCCGGTCTTCTGGAGATCCTCGCCTGCCCCGCCTGCCACTCGCCCCTCGAGGACAAGTCGGCCGACGAGACGGCTCCCGAGCTGATCTGCACCGGCCAGGACTGCGGCCTCGCCTACCCGGTCCGTGACGGAATCCCGGTCCTCCTCGTGGACGAGGCCCGCCGCCCCGCCTGACCCCACACGCGCCGACACCGCCGGAGGCCGCCATGCTCGACGAGTCGCTCCTCGACGCACCGGACGATCTCGCCCGCGCCGACCGGCGGGGCCTGCTCCGGGGCGCCGCCGAAGCCGGCGCCAGAGTCCGCACCGCGGCCCGCCACGCGGCCGAAGCGGGCCTCGGCGACCTGCGCCCCGACGGCCGCCCCCGCGCCGTCATGATCGCCGGTGCCGGCACCGCCGCCACCGGCGTCGCCGACCTGCTCGGCGCCCTCGCCGGAGCCTCCGCGCCCGTCATCCGCCTGGACCCCACCGGCGTCGCGCACGCCTCCGGCGCCCTGCGCTGGTCCCTGCCCGGCTGGGCCGGCTCCGTCGACCTGCTGCTCATCGCCACCACCGACGGCACCGAGCCCGGCCTCGCCGTCCTCGCCGAGCAGGCCTACCGGCGCGGCTGCAACGTCGTCGCCGTCGCCCCCGAGCGCTCGCCGCTGAGCGAGGCCGTGGACGGCGCGCACGGCCTCCTCGTACCGATGGCCAAGGCCCCGTACCAGGAGTACGACGAGTCCGCCGCCGCCGGACCCGGCGCCCTGTGGGCCCTGCTGACGCCACTGCTGGTGCTCCTCGACAGGGTCGGCATGATCAGCGCCGCCCCGGCGACCCTCCAGCTCGTCGCCGACCGGCTCGACCGCACCGCCGAGCGCTGCGGACCCGCCATCGCCACCTACTCCAACCCGGCCAAGACCCTGGCCTCCGAGCTCGCCGACTCCCTCCCGCTCATCTGGAGCGAGGGCGCCGGCGCCGGACCCGCGGGCCGCCGCTTCGCCGCGACCCTCGCCGAGCTCGCCGGCCGGCCCGCACTGGCCGCGGCGCTCCCCGAGGCGCTCCCCGCCCACGGCGTGCTCCTCGCCGGGTCCTTCGCCGCCGGGGCCGATCCCGAAGACTTCTTCCGTGACCGGGTCGAAGAGCCCCAGGCTCTGCGCGCCCGCATCGTCCTGCTGCGTGACCGGCCGGCCGGCGGGCTCTCCGCCGCCCCCGCCGCACGCGAGCTCGCCCTCAGCCACGACACGGCCATCAGCGAGCTCGAACCGGAGGAGGGGGCGGAGCTGGAGCAGCTCGCCGAACTCCTCGCCGTCACGGATTTCGCCACCGCCTACCTGGCGTTGGCTTCCGGGGGACACAGCTGAGGTACACGTCCGTACCCGGCTCTATCCAGGAAGACGACGATGGACCGCCTGACGAACACGATCCGCCCCTACGCCTGGGGATCGACCACCGCCATCCCCCACCTGCTCGGCGCCGAACCCACCGGTGAGCCCCAGGCCGAGATGTGGATGGGCGCCCACCCGGGCGCACCGTCCCGCATCGACCGCGGAGCCGGTGAACAGGCCCTCTCGGACGTCATCGCCGCCGACCCCGAGGGCGAACTGGGCGCCGCCACCGTCGCCCGGTTCGGCCCCCGGCTGCCCTTCCTCCTCAAGGTCCTCGCCGCCGGCGCCCCCCTCTCCCTCCAGGTCCACCCCGACCTCGCCCAGGCGAAGGCGGGCTTCGAGGACGAGGAGCGGCGCGGCATCCCGATCGACGCGGGCCACCGCAACTACAAGGACCCCCACCACAAGCCCGAAATGCTCTGCGCGCTCACCCCCTTCGAGGGGCTGTGCGGCTTCCGGCCCCCGCTGCACTCCGCCGAACTGCTCGAAGGCCTCGGCGTCGGTTCCCTCAAGCCGTACGCCGACCTGCTGCGCGCCCACCCCGAGGACGCCGCGCTGCGCGAGGTGCTCACCGCCGTACTGACCGCCGACCGCGAGGAGATGGCCCGCACCGTCGCCGAGGCCGCGGCCGCCGCCGAGCGCCTGGGCGGCCCGTACGCCCCGTACGCCCATCTCGTCCACGACTACCCCGGCGACCCGGGCGTCATCGCGGCCATGCTGCTCAACCACTTCCGACTCCAGCCCGGCGAGGCGGTGTTCCTCGGCGCGGGCGTCCCGCACGCCTACATCGACGGCCTCGGGGTGGAGCTGCTGGCCAACTCCGACAACGTGCTGCGCGCCGGGCTCACCCCCAAACACGTGGACGTGCCGGAGCTGCTGAAGATCGTGAGGTTCGAGTCCGGCGAGCCGAACGTGCTGCGCCCCGAGGGCGACGGCGAGGAGGTCTACGAGGCCCCCATCGACGAGTTCCGGCTCTCCCGCTTCCTGCTCGCGCCCGGCGCGGCCACCCGCGTGCTCCCCGAGGACGCCGTGCAGATCCTGCTCTGCACGGCCGGTTCGCCCCGCGTCGGCGAACTGTCGCTCACCCCTGGCGAGTCGGTGTTCGTACCGGCGGGGGAAAAGGTCGAACTGTCCGGAACGGGCACCGTCTTCCGGGCCACCGTGGCGGTCTGAGGCGGCGTCGGCCGCGGTAGCTGCAACAATGTGCGGCCGGTAGTCAGTGGCTAGGAAGGACACCCTGCACCCATGAGCGCGTCGGGCGGTACCAAGGCGATCGTGGCGGCACTCGCCGCCAACCTCGCCATCGCTGTAGCCAAATTCGTGGCGTTCCTCTTCAGCGGCTCCTCGTCGATGCTCGCGGAAAGCGTCCACTCGCTCGCGGACTCCGGGAACCAGGGTCTGCTGCTCCTCGGCGGGAAGAAGGCCAAGCGCGAGGCGACACCGCAGCATCCCTTCGGGTACGGGCGCGAGCGCTACATCTACGCGTTCCTCGTCTCGATCGTGCTGTTCACCGTCGGTGGCATGTTCGCCATCTACGAGGGCATCGAGAAGATCAACCACCCGCACGCGATCGAGGCCTGGTACTGGCCGGTCGGCGTCCTCGTCTTCGCGATCATCGCCGAGACCTTCTCCTTCCGCACCGCGATCAAGGAGTCGAACGAGATCCGCGGCCGGCAGACCTGGAGCCAGTTCATCAAGCGGGCCAAGGCCCCCGAGCTGCCCGTGGTCCTCCTGGAGGACCTCGGCGCCCTCGTCGGCCTGGTCCTCGCCCTCGGCGGCGTCGGCATCGCCCTGCTGACCGGCAACGGCGTCTGGGACGGCATCGGCACCCTGTGCATCGGCGTCCTGCTCATCATCATCGCGATCGTCCTGGCCGCGGAGACCAAGTCCCTGCTGCTCGGCGAGGCCGCGGGCACCGACGAGGTCGAGAAGATCAACGCGGCGCTCGTCGACGGGGTCGTCGTCACCCGTGTGATCCACATGCGGACCCTGCACCTCGGTCCCGAGGAACTGCTGGTCGCCGCCAAGATCGCCGTCGAGGGCCACGACACCGCGACCCAGGTGGCGGACGCGATCAACGCGGCCGAGGCCCGCATCCGCGAGGCCGTCC
Source organism: Streptomyces sp. NPDC048270 (assembly GCF_040652335.1). NCBI lineage: Bacteria > Bacillati > Actinomycetota > Actinomycetes > Kitasatosporales > Streptomycetaceae > Streptomyces > Streptomyces sp. NPDC048270. The sequence goes on along the minus strand of NZ_JBEZLV010000077.1, from coordinate 8,096 downwards.
CGATCGCCCGGGTGATCTACCTCGAGCCGGACATCTACCGCCCCGAGGGCACCACCTCCCTCACCAAGTAGCCCCGGACCCGCGAAGGCCCCCGCGCGCCGCACGAACGGCACGCGGGGGCCTTCGCCATGTCCTAGGGGGCGGCGCGCTGCCCCGCGTACGCAGGCTGCGCGGCGGCCGGCCGCGCACGGCGGCGCAGCCGCAGGGAGGCGACGCCGGCCACCGCTCCGGCGCACAGCACGGCGGCCCCGGCGAACACCGCCGTCCGCAAGCCCGTGGCCAGCGGATGGCCCGGGTCGACGACCGTGCCCTTGACGGCCGACAGGGGCACGGTCCCGCCCTCCGCCACCTCGAACCGGTAGCGGGAGTCGGCGGAGTTGCCGCGGGTGTCGCCCAGCAGGAACAGCCGGTCCTCCGGCACCGTCACGCTGAACGCGCCGGGCGAGCCCGCCACCGGGTCGCCGTTCAGGACGTACGGCTCCTCCAGCGGCCTGTCGTTCAAGGTCAGCGTCCGGTCCCCGGGCGCATAGGCGATGCGGTCGCCGCCCACCGCGACCACCCGCTCCACGGACAGTCCCCGCTCACCCCAGGCCGAGGCGTCGAAGAGGATCACGTCGCCGCGCTCCACCCCGGGAGCCAGCGAGTTGACCACCATCGACCCGCCCGCGGAGAGGGTCGGCCGCATGTGGTCCGACGTCATGACCCGCGTCGGCGTGAAGACGTACCCGCCCAGACCCCCGGCGCAGCTCACCGCCCCGCCCATCACCAGCAGCACCACCGCTGCCACCCCCAGCCGGCGCCCCGGCGCCCGGCCCTGCGTTCCCACGATCCCGCCCCGGCTCTCCTCGATCCGAACGTGCGGCCGAACTGTACGGGCCGGCCGCACCGGGACCGCCGACGGGGTCCCGCACCAGGTGGGGACCCCGCCGGGCGGAGCCGCGGCTACTGGATCTCGCGCAGCACGTCCAGGATCGCGGGCTCGTCCGGGGCGCTCTGCAGGCGCTCCCGGAACCCGCCGTCCATCAGCTTGCGCGACAGCAGCGCAAGGATGCGCAGGTGCTCGTCGCCGGCCGCGGCCTCCGGCACGGAGATCATGAAGATCAGCCGGGCCTTCGTCCCGTCCAGCGCGCCCCACTCGATGCCCTCGCCGGACCGGGCGAAGCCCACCGTGGGGCGGGACACCGCGTCCGTCTTGGCGTGCGGGATCGCGATCGACTCACCGAGGCCGGTCGTACCCTGCGCCTCCCGCGCGAGGGCGACCCGTACGAGCTCGTCCACGTCCCGGACGTTGCCCGTGGAGGCCAGCATCTCCGCCATCTCGCGGATCGCCGCCTCCTTGGAGCCGGCGGCCAGCTCCGTCTTCACCGTCCGCCCGGTCAGATAGCCGGAGAGCACCTGCGGCTGCCCGGCGGCCGGGCCGGCGCCTGGGCCTGCGCCCGCGGCCGGGGCCGCGGCCTGGGCCCGTACGGCGGCCGCGCCGGCACCCGAAGCCGAGCCGGCACCGGCGGCGGCGGCGACGCCGGCCCCGGCACCCGTGCCCACCCCGGCCAGGACCGGCTCGGGGGCGGGCGCCTGCGGGGCCCGGCCGCCGTCCCTGCGCTGCTTGATCTCGATCAGCGCGTTGGTGGCCAGCGCGGTGACGACCGTGCCCGCCGCGATGGCGACGAAGAACATCGCGACCCCGCTGACCGCACCGAACGCCGCGACGATCGGACCGCCGTGCGGCACCGAGTCCTCCACCCCGGACAGTCCCGCGAGGGCGCCGGCCACCGCACCACCGAGCATGTTCGCGGGGATGACCTGGGCCGGCCGCGCGGCGGCGAACGGGATGGCGCCCTCGGAGATGCCGAAGAAGCCCATGAACAGCGCCGCGATGCCCGTCTCCCGCTCCTGGTCGGAGTAGAGCTTGCGGCGCAGCAGCGTCGCCAGGCCCTGGCCGAGCGGCATGACCGGGATCGCCGCGGCCGCCATGCCCATGACCGCGTTGTTGGTGCCGATGAGGCCCACCGCGACGAGGAAGGCGGTCTTGTTGACCGGGCCGCCCATGTCGAAGGCGATCATCAGGCCGATCAGCGCGCCGAGCACGATCGCACTGGAGCCGGTCATCCCGTTCAGCCAGTTGGTCAGGTGCATGAACACCCAGGAGATGGGCTGGCCGATCACGTAGATGTAGAACAGGCCGAGCGCGACCGTGGAGACGATCGGGATCACGATGATCGGCATGATCGGCTGGACGAACCTGGGGACCTTGACCTTCTTGATCCAGACGACCAGATAGCCCGCCAGGAAGCCGGTCGCGATCGCCCCCAGGAAGCCCGCGTTGGCGTCGGCCCCGTAGATGTTCACGGCGTCGGCGGCGAGGAAGCCGCCGATCATGCCGGGTACGAGGGCCGGCCGGTCGCCGAGCGCGTAGGCGATGTAGCCCGAGAAGATCGGCAGCATCAGCTTGAAGCCGAGGCCGCCCAGGGCGTTGACGTAGAACCAGAACGAGTCCTTGTCGAACTCGATGCCCTCGGGCGTCGTATGCCCGCCGAGCGCGATCGAGATGGCCAGCAGCAGGCCGCCCACGACCACGAACGGGATCATGTGCGAGACGCCGTTCATCAGCGCCTTGTACGCGGCCCCGCGCTCGTGGCCGCCGCCCGCGGCCCCGCTCCCGCCGCTGCCCGCACCCGCGGCCGCCCCGGCCTGCACCGGCGCGCTCCGCACGCGCTCGATCAGCTCCTCCGGCCGGTGGATGCCGTCCGCGACACCGGTGGACAGGACGCGCTTGCCCGCGAAGCGCTCGCGGTCCACCTCCTTGTCGGCGGCGATGATGATGCCGTCCGCTTCTCTGACATCGTTGTCAGAGAGCACGTTCTCGGCCCCGATCGAGCCCTGGGTCTCCACCTTCATGTCGATGCCGAGGCGGTCGGCGGCCTGCTGGAGCTTCTCCGCGGCCATGTAGGTGTGCGCGATCCCGGTGGGACACGCGGTGACGGCGAGCAGCTTCAGGCGCTTGTGCCCTCCCCCCGACTGCGGCTGGGAGGCGCCCCCAGCGCCCCCGCTTGCGGGAGGGCCTGCCGGACTGGTCACTGAAATCTCCTTACGCCGTGGGCGACCTGCGGGACCGCACGATCGAGCAAGTGTTCCGATCCACCGGCATCCTTCCCCAGGTAAGGGATGGATCAAAAGTCCGAAAGGCCCTGAACCGGTCCGCCGGAGGGCCCGAATCCCGGCCACGACTTGTTCCCGTCCAACTGGGGGACGCTGGGCCGATCGGTGTAGATTCGTCATCAGTGTCAGGCGTCGCTGCTGATGGCGGTCGGGCGGTCCACGTGACCGGCCGAGGGGAGAGAGGGCCCCCGACGGACTGTGCTCGGTGCGCCGCTTCCTGCTCACGCACGGCAGGCGCACGGCTCAGCCGTACCCACCCTCTCGAACCATGAGGAGCAGCACCCATGGACTTCAAGGTCGCAGACCTTTCCCTCGCCGCCTTCGGCCGCAAGGAGATCACGCTGGCCGAGCACGAGATGCCGGGCCTGATGTCGATCCGCGCCGAGTACGCGGAGGCCCAGCCGCTGGCCGGCGCCCGCATCACCGGCTCCCTGCACATGACCGTGCAGACCGCCGTGCTCATCGAGACCCTCGTCGCCCTCGGCGCCGACGTCCGCTGGGCCTCCTGCAACATCTTCTCCACCCAGGACCACGCGGCCGCCGCCATCGCGGTCGGCCCGAACGGCACCCCGGAGAACCCGCAGGGCGTCCCCGTCTTCGCCTGGAAGGGCGAGACGCTGGAGGAGTACTGGTGGTGCACGGAGCAGGCGCTGACCTGGCCGAACACCCCCACCGGCGGCCCGAACATGATCCTCGACGACGGTGGTGACGCCACCCTCCTCGTCCACAAGGGCGTCGAGTTCGAGAAGGCCGGCGCGGCCCCGGACCCGTCGACGGCGGACTCCGAGGAGTACGCCCACATCCTCACGCTCCTGAACCGCACCCTCGGCGAGGCCCCGCAGAAGTGGACGCAGCTCGCGTCCGAGATCCGCGGCGTGACGGAGGAGACCACCACCGGTGTCCACCGCCTCTACGAGATGATGGCCGAGGGCAGCCTGCTCTTCCCGGCGATCAACGTGAACGACGCCGTGACGAAGTCGAAGTTCGACAACAAGTACGGCTGCCGCCACTCGCTCATCGACGGCATCAACCGCGCCACGGACGTGCTGATCGGCGGCAAGGTCGCGGTGGTCTGCGGCTACGGCGACGTCGGCAAGGGCTGCGCGGAGTCGCTGCGCGGTCAGGGCGCCCGCGTGATCGTCACGGAGATCGACCCGATCTGCGCGCTGCAGGCGGCGATGGACGGATACCAGGTCGCGACCCTGGACGACGTGGTGGAGACGGCGGACATCTTCATCACCACGACGGGCAACAAGGACATCATCATGGCCTCGGACATGGCCAAGATGAAGCACCAGGCGATCGTGGGCAACATCGGCCACTTCGACAACGAGATCGACATGGCCGGTCTGGCGAAGATCGAGGGCATCGTCAAGGACGAGGTCAAGCCGCAGGTCCACACCTGGAAGTTCCCCGACGGCAAGGTCCTGATCGTGCTGTCCGAGGGGCGTCTGCTGAACCTGGGCAACGCGACCGGCCACCCCTCGTTCGTGATGTCGAACTCCTTCGCGGACCAGACCCTGGCCCAGATCGAGCTGTTCACCAAGCCGTCGGAGTACCCGACCGACGTCTACGTGCTGCCCAAGCACCTCGACGAGAAGGTCGCCCGCCTGCACCTCGACGCGCTCGGCGTCAAGCTCACCACCCTGCGCCCGGAGCAGGCCGAGTACATCGGCGTCAAGGTCGACGGCCCCTACAAGCCCGACCACTACCGCTACTGATCCCACGCGGCAGGAGCGGCAGCACGTCACGCAGGCCCCCGGCTCGGATGCCGGGGGCCTGCCCCGTACCCACCCAAGGACCGACACGATGCCCCGCGGCCGCTACTCCCTGCACGACCCGCACGACCACGCCCCCCTCGGCGAGGAGCACTTCCACTGCGCCCCCGGCCCCTCCGGCTGGCGCTACGTCTCCCAGCTGACCACCCCCGAGGGCGACCACCGGGGCTCCGTCGACCTGGCCATCGACGAACTCGGCCGGCCCATCCGCCTCGAGGTGAACGCGTCGAGCTGGCAGGTGCGCGGGGCCGCCATCGACGGCGTCACCTGGGTCCGCACCGACCCCGCCGGCGCCGAGGCCACCGAGGGCAACGTCCACGCCCCCGGCTTCACCGGCACCTCACCGGCCTTCCTCATCGCGACGGCCCGCCTGCTGCGCCTGACCCCCGGCGCCCCCGCCACCCGCGTCCGGCTCCTCGCCCTCACCGACCCGGTACTGGCCCCCCGTACGGTCGACCAGGCCTGGGCCCTGCTGCGCCGCGAGGAGCACCCCACGGACAGCGGGCCGCTCCTGGTGGACGAGTACCAGGTCAGCGCCCTGGACACCGGCGAGGTCCATACCGTCCACATCGCGGGCGACGTGGTCCTGTCCGCTCCGGGCATCGAACTCGAACACCTGGAGACCCCGCCCTCGGCCTTCGAGGAGTGACCGCTCAGGCAGGCGGCGCGAACCCACCGGCGCGCGGCGCCTCCACGGGCGCGACCGGCGCGGCCCCGACCGGCGGCACCGGCCCGGCCCCGTACGGGGCCGGGGGAGCGTACGCAGCCGGGGGAGCGTACGTCGGCAGGGGCGCGGCCCCGGCCACCGGCCCCTGGGCGTAGCCCGCGGCTGCGCCGCCCGGCGCCGCACCGGCCGGGCGGAAGGCCCGGGCCGCGTCCCGCGACTGCCGCTCGTGCACCACGGCCATCAGGAACGCGGCGGCCGGCACCCCCGCCGGCGCGGGCGCCCCGGTCCGCGCGACCAGATCGTCAGCGAGCCGCGCCGCCATCTCCGCGCCGACCCGCGGGTCCAGCTGGTTCATCCGCGTCAGGTACTGCCGTACCGCCAGCCACAGCCCGTCCGGCACCGCCGACAGGTCCAGCCCGCTGAAACGCCCGGCCAGCCACGGCGGCGGCGGAGGCACCGGCATCACCCGCGCCCCCGGAACCCGCTCCCGGACGACGAGAGTCCCCGCGAACACGTCCCCGAGGCGCCGCCCGCGCGCCGACACCAGCGAGGCGATGCAGGCCACGGCGCCGAAGGTCATCAGCAGTTCCACGACCCCCAGAGCCCCGCGCACCAGCGCGTGGCGGAACCGGATCGGCCCGCCGTCATCGCGCACCACCCGCAGCCCGCAGGCGAGCTTGCCCAGCGACCGGCCGTGGGTGAGCGTCTCCACCGCGATCGGCACACCGACCAGCAGCAGCACGAAGGAGGCCACCGTCACGGCCGCCCGCGCGGCCGCGTCGAGCGAGGAGGTCGCGAAAGCCAGGCCGACGGACAGGATCACGTACCCGGCGACGTACACGACCAGGTCGAGGACGATCGCCAGCGCCCGGCTCGGCAGCCTCGCCGGCCTCAACCCCAGGACGACCGCGTCCCCCGTCACCAGATCGCTCACCACAGCACCTTTCGCATGACCTGCCCCGCCCCTGAGGCATCCAGTCTGCCAAGCTGACCACACGAGGAATAGCCAGCAGCAGGGGCACTGGGGCAGGGGAGCGGCAACCGGATGGATCTCGACGTCTTCGTGACGGCACACCGCGCGGAATGGGACCGCCTCGAGCAGCTCCTGGGCCGCGGCCGAAAGCTGACCGGCGCCGAGGCCGACGAGCTCGTCGCCCTCTACCAGCGCACGTCCACCCATCTGTCCCTCGTCCAGTCCAGCGCCCCCGACCCCATGCTCACGGGCCGCCTGACCCAGCTCGTCGCCCGCGCCCGCGCCACCGTGACCGGCACCCGCCGGGCCGGCTGGCGCGACGCCGTTCTGTTCTTCACGGTGGGCTTCCCGGCCGCGGTCTACCGCAGCCGCCGCTGGTGGATACCGACCGCGCTGCTCTCCACGGCGCTCGGCGTGCTCATCGGCTGGTGGATAGCCACGCACCCGGAGGTCCAGGGCGCCATCGCGGCCCCGGAGCACCTCAAGGAGCTCACGAAGCCCGGCGGCGAGTACGAGACGTACTACTCCAGCCACCCCGCCGGCTCCTTCGCCGCCCAGGTCTGGACGAACAACGCCCAGGCGGCGGCGATCTGCCTCGTACTCGGCGCCTTCCTCGGCATCCCGGTGCTCTGGATCCTCTTCCTGAACATGGCCAACCTGGGCGTCGGCCTGGGACTGATGGCCTCCGCCGGCCGCCTGGACGTCTTCCTCGGCCTGATCCTCCCGCACGGCCTGCTCGAGCTGACGGCGGTGTTCGTCGCCGCGGGCACCGGTCTGCGCCTGGGCTGGACGGTCATCGACCCGGGCCCGCGCACCCGCCGTACGGCCCTCGCGGAACAGGGCCGCGCGGCGCTCGGCATGGCCATCGGCCTCGCGGCGGTCCTGTTCGTGTCGGGCCTGATCGAAGGCTTCGTCACCCCGTCCGGCCTGCCCACCTGGGCCCGCATCACCATCGGCGTCGTGGCCGAGGCCGCCTTCCTGCTCTACGTCTACGTCCTGGGCGGCAGGGCCGCGCGCGCCGGGGAGGCGGGCGACGTGGAGGCCGCCGACCGCACGGCGACGCTCCCCACGGCCGCCTGACGGCCGCCTGATGTGCGGACGACCCCGCTGAGCTGCTAGTCTCCTCGTCGTCCCGGAAGCCCTGTTGACACTTGGCGAACGGGGAGGTAGATTCGAACGGTTGCCTCGGACTGGACAAGTTCGGCAGCGACGGTTTACAATCTTTCTCGCCCCTGCAAGGAATGCAATTCCAGCGGGGCTCATCGACTCCTCATTCAGGAATCCGAAGCCGGTAAATCCGGTGGAAATCTTCTGATAGAGTCGGAATCGCCGGAAAGGGAAAGCGCGAAAGCGCAGAACCTGGAAAGCACCGAGGAAGTCGGGCCCGAAAGAGTCTGATAGAGTCGGAAACGCAAGAACAGCAAGAAACAGAACGAAAGCCCGGAGGAAAGCCCGAGAGGGTGAGTACAAAGGAAGCGTCCGTTCCTTGAGAACTCAACAGCGTGCCAAAAATCAACGCCAG
>NZ_JBEZLV010000076.1:0-14426 GCF_040652335.1 Streptomyces sp. NPDC048270 | reverse complement strand
AGGGGTTCGAGGAGGATGCCCGGGCCGCCGGCTTCTCGCCGGAGGTAGCTCCACAGGTAGTACAGACCCCACAGGATCAGGGCGGTGGTGGCGACAGCGAAGACGACGTCTCCGGTACGGCGGCGGGCGGTGTCGATCTGGAGTGGCCGGTCGTCGCGCCCCAGGACGCGGCCGGCACGTGACACGGCGGTGCGGGCTGGTTGAGTCCAGCGGGCGAGCAGGGCGGGCCAGTGGGAGCGGTGTAGGAAGTCCAGCACGTAGGAGCGTTGGCTGTCGGCTGCCTCGGCTTGTTCGTTCCTGAATCGTTCTGCCCAGGCAGTCAGAGGCCGCCAGAAGAGGAAGTTGACTCCGACGATGGTGAGCGTCATCGCCAGAATGCACCAGCAGATGCGCCCCAGGTCGCCGTCGCCGATCGCAGTACCGGCGTAGCTTCCGATTCCGGGCACAGCGTAGTCGTGACCGCTGATACTGACCGCCTCGGAGGCGACCAGCATGAACCAGCCTCCGGCGAAGCTCATCATCCCGTTCCAGACGAGGTCGATCATGCCGGCGGGGACTTCCACCCGCCAGAAACGCATCCAGCGGGTGAAGCCGAAGGACCGGGAGACCTCGTCGAGCTCCCGCGGGAGCGTGGTGAGGGTGGTGTAGAAGCCGAACGTCATGTTCCACGCCTGGGAAGTGAAGATGGCGAACACGACGGCACATTCAAGGCCGAGGAGCGACCCGGGGAAGAGGCCCGTGAAGAAGGTGACGCACACCGACAGGAAACCGAGTACCGGGACAGACTGCAGGACGTCGAGCGCGGGGATCAGAACACGCTCAAGTCTGCGACTGCGAGCGGCGGCATATGCGTAGACGAAGGTGAAGACGAGAGACGCTGCGAGGGCGAGGAACATGCGCAGGACGCTGCGGGCTGCGTAGTACGGCAGCTTCGCCGGGTCGGTGTCGACATCCGGCACGTCAGCAGGGTCGATGTTGACAACGGTTCCCCGTCCGACCTCCAGAGCCAGGCAGAACCCGACCAGCACGAGAGCGGCAATCAGGAAATCGACCCAGGACAGGGCAGGGCGGGTGGCGTTTTTCATCGTTGTCAGCGCAGCACGAGCAGACCGCTCTCAGGTGCTGAACAGCGCGTGCGTCACGTCGGACCACCCGTGCGGCGCATTGCCGAGGTAGGCCGAAGCCCTACGGCGCGGTCCGCGATCGTCGCCGCTCGTGCCCGGGGCCGAAGGCCCCGGGCACGAGGTCGGGCGGGAGTGTGTCCACCGCACTCCCGTCGACGGTCACTTGTCCAAGTGTCCGTAGAACAGGCTGCCCGGCGCGTTGAGGCCCGGGGAGTAGAAGAATCCCCGGGCTGCGCGGAGGATCTCGTGACGGATGGCGTGCTCGAAAAGTCCAGCGCATAACTATGGATTCTGAGGCCCTTCGGTCCCTCTTTTGAGTAAGCGGTGCCACTGACCTGGTCTTTTCCGTCAGGGACTGGTAGGGGCTGAAGTTCAGTCCGTCGCTCGGCTCAGTCCAGGCGCCGGGGCGCAGGCCCGGCTGGTCTCCGACACGCCCGGGTTCGCAGAGTCCCCCGGCTGGGACGTCGGTCTGTGGTTCCTTTGCCCAGTAGGCGGCGAAGGAACTGAAGGGACTAGGGAACTGATACAACGGCAGTGTCGGCGCACCACGCTGAGGTAGGCTCTGGATCTCATTCGAAAGTTCGATCCCTTCAGTCCCTCCGGGACGGCTATAGGCCGCCCTTCCCTCCCAGGGTCTGAATCAGCTGTTGGGTCCCCCGACAAGGATAAGGCCAGAGTGTCACGCCAGCGTGAGAGCAGCGCATCAGTGCCACGGGGTGTATCAGTCCCTTCGATGTCGCGATGTGGTGCGCTTCGAACGGGTGGCCCGTGCATCCGTTGGCAGCTGGTCGGAAGACACCAGCTGCATTCACCCACCCGTAGGTGTTGCTGCCGGATTCCGATGTTCCCTGCCCCGCCCGATTGGCGTACCGTCACCGAACTGTCAACGTCCCACGGTGGCGGCAGGCTGATCGGGGAGAGGGCGGCATGGGGGTGGTCACGGGTGACGACGAATGGAGCGAGCGGGCACTGTGTCGTGCTGCTGGCCCGGAAGAGCTGTTCGTCGACGGCGCGGCCCAGAACAAGGCCAAGGCCATCTGCACCGGCTGCCCGGTGCGCACCGAATGCCTTGCCCATGCCCTCGACCACGGTATCGAGCACGGAATCTGGGGTGGCACGACCGAGCGTGAACGGCGTGCTCCCCCAGGACGGCGCCAACTGGTCACCTCCTGGCGCCGCTTGCTCGAAGCCGCCCGATCGGAACATGACCGGCTCGCCCGATCCGACGAAGGACCGGCGTGGGACGCCACCGGATGACGGGCCCCAGATCAGCCCCTTTCTCTTCCGGGAGAACGATGGTGCACAGGGCCGGTCCTACAGCAGGTCCGTCTCCGCGTTGACGTACCCGAACGCGTGGGCCGTGTGCACCAGAGCCTTTCCATGATGAACATCATCCTTCCGGAACCCAAACCCCTGATCATGGATGTCCGTTAAAGTTTACGCGCGACACTATTTTGAGTCACCCTCCTTCGGATCTTGAGCGGTCCCCTTTGCTGCTGGCCGACAGAGGTCGGCGCAGGCTCGGGCTCGGGCTCGGGCGAAGGTTCCGGCTCGACGAGGTCGCGGAGGAGGACGCGGTGGTGGGAGACCAGGCGTTCGACGGCTTCGCCGAGGTTGTGCCGCACATGCCGCTTGTCTGCGCAGTGCTGGGCCCGATGGTCGGCTGAAGGACGGGCGTTCGCCGACCATAGCGGCTGGTCAGCCCCTCGACCTGCTCGGCGAAGGTCACTGTGGCCGCTGTTGTCGCAGAACAGCCGGCGCACGGACAACTCGATGAGTACCTGCTGGGTACCGACCGGAGCATCGGCGATCCTGCGTCCGTAGCGGCTGTGCACCCGCATCGACGATGCCCCGGACACGGGGCTGCCGTCCCGTCCTGCGTGCTCGCCGCGGTCCGCAGCCCGCCGCTCTCCACAACCACGCGTTCCACCAGCACCGTCACTAGGTGCGGGAACACCAACTCCAGCAAGGTCTCACCCGACCGAAGAATGACATCCAGGATGACGGAGCGTCACCGGCGCACGGCAGGACGATCTACTTCACGGAATCCGTGCCTGAGCCGAATCAGACCATCAAAGCCAAACGCATGCACGCGCAGGGCGTGCAGGCCCACTTCGCGGCCTCTCGGGCGCAGTGCCTGGCTTCCCCCTGCACGGTATATCTGCAGGGGCTGGCGCAGCCCCCACTCGTCGGCCCGAAGCTGTGACACCAGGCTCTCTCGTCGACGGACGTGGGCGTTGTGCGGCCTGACAGGCGGGCAGATGCCATGCTCGCGGCAGGGGCAGAGAGCAGGTCCCGTGCGAAGGGGCCCAGAGAAATCGCCCGTTCGGGCAAAATGTTTTGGCCATTAGTCCTGCCCCCCACCTCTCGCATAGCATCAATTCGCGATATTCACTTTTCGTCGGAACTAAATCTATTCAACCTGAGAGTGCGATCATGAGCAAAGACTCTTACTGGCTCCACTTGGCCGCCGCGGGTGATTGGGATGAAGCCGCGCTACATGTTCAAACCCAATTTGACGGGGATATCGGCGATACAGAGTATCTGAAGTCTCTCGTGTCTGGCTTGCACGTCCCGGAGGCGTCTCCCGAGGCGGCCGCCCTCCACCTCGCAGTGCTGGAGGCCACCTTTCTCGGATGCATGGGCGCGCACGATCACTGGAGATGGCTGCGCCACGCCGCTGTCGAGAAGTGGGATCTAGCTGTCGAAGAAGCACGCATCCAGCTCGAATGGGGTAATTGTAGCGAGGCAGGGCTGCAGGAACTAGTCGTAAAGCTTACGGGTTACGATATTCGGTACCCGGAAGACGCCGCCGACCAGGCGCTTAACTGGCTTCTTAAAGAGATGTGCAGTCCGGATAGATTCATTCGCGTTGCTTACGAACTGATTGAAGCTGACAGGAATCTCACCGTCGAGACGGAGCCCGCCTCCAGGCCTTCCCGGAGCAGTCCTTCCCGCAAGCGGCAAGCACAGAATGTTCGCAGGAAGGCGAAGGAAGCCTGGGAAGAAATCGAGCGAACTAGGGAGGGGGCAACAAGCAATAGTGAGGGGAAGGCTGCTGACGCTTCGCCCGAGCGCAAGAAGAAGAGTGCCGATAATTCTGCCTCTGGGGCTGATCTGACCGGCCGGCCCCAGGAGTATGCTGATTTCGAGCCCGAGGCATCCATTTCGCGCAAGGGTAGGGGCCGCGTCAGCCCCTCGAAGGGCGAGGGGCGTCAGGAGTCCAGCAAGACCAAGCATGCTGAAAAGACGATCAGCAGCACCGACCGAACTGCCATCACCAAGCTGAACTCCACTGCTCTCGACCGCTTGGCTCAGGAGGGCAAGGGAGGCGGGAACACGGCATTCGCCGTCTACCACCCGACAGAGGGCCGACCAGTCCTTCAGCTCAATGAGCTGAACACGCCGAAGATCGGGTTTACCCATACCTACTCCGGCACGCTCTCCATCTCTTCGAAGGGGACCAGAAACCCCTTCACCGCTCTCCGCCGCCGCGCCAAAAAAGAGCATGTGCGTGGAGACATAGCAGTCACGTCAAACGACCCGAACTTCGACCAGGCTGAATTCGAAGGGCTGCTGCACGGCATCACGAAGAAGACAGTTAATCGACGCTACGAATCAGCACGGACCTTCCTCACCACCGGCATAGGAACACCCGAATGGAATCAAGTCAAAGAATATGCTAAATGCCACCTTATGGGCGAGAACACGGAATTCATTGAAGCAGTCCACCGAAAGGTAGTGTCACCTGCGGAGCTATTCCGAACCTTCGTTGCCGACGATGCAGAACTGCAAGTCAATATCAACTTCGGCATCACAGAAGAACTCAAAAATAAGGACCGTGCCGGTCGTTTGGATTACACGGATTTCAATCCGGCTGTCACCGCGATAGTAAATATGCTACTCGATGACGTATCGGTCAGGAAACTCATCAAAGAACTCACCGGCGCCAAGTAACGAATCGCCCTCACTCAAGGAAACTCAGAAGAGCCCAAGGAGATGGCCGGGCAAATATTGCGCGCCCGGATCCGAAAAAGAGGGCGGGTGGAGTTATCCATGCGCACGTGATCCGGGTGTATGCGTAGAGGGCGGGCGCCTGGCCGGGGTCAGCCTTGGGCCGGGGCGGGCGGGCCGAGCTGGACGGCGGCCAGGGCGACCGCGTCACGGATGCTCAGCGCCTCGCCGTCCCGGCCGACCTCGGCCCGCAACAGCTCGGCGCGCACCAGGCGGTCGGCCAGCTCGCACTGGGAGTCGGCCAGGTTCCGGAGCCACACCGCCGCCCCGCGTAAGGATCTACAGGAGCCGCTGACCCGCAAGGCCGTCCCGCTGCGCCTCGCCCCACCCGCGCAGGCTACTTATCTACTTATCGGCCTCCGCGCCCCACTTGCCAGGGAAGCCCTTCAGGGCACGGCGTTGCTGTTCCTCGCGGGAGATCTGCCGGGCGAGGACGTCGCGGTCGATGTCCGGGTCGACGGCGGCGAGGACCAGGCACTGGAGTTCGTCCGGCTCCAGCGCCTCCACCTCCACCTCCCACTGCACCGGGTGCCCGATGTCGAAGCCGTAGCGGCGGGCGAAGGCCGGCCACCTCGGGTCGTCGCGCTTGCCCTCGGTCGCCGGGAGTCCGTACGCGCGGACCTGCTCGTCTTCTTCGCGCTCGGTATGTCTCGTGAGACATACGGCCGAGCGGGCCGGAGCCTGGATCTGCAGGTTAGCGGGGCTGACGGCCCCGACGGGGTCGGATCGGGAGGACGGTGGTTGAGACGTCCCTGGCGAGCTGCCGGCGAAGGGCTTCGTTGTCGTGGTGGAGGGCGGCGATCGCGGTGGCGGCAGCCTTGAGCTTGTTCTCCAGCAGGGTGCATTCCTGGGTCTTGGCGGCCAGCCGCTTCTTGAGGTTGGCGATGGTGGCATCGCGCTGGGACTCGCCGGGGGTGGTCTTGCCGTGAGTGGCGATGTAGGCGTCCCAATCGGCGAGGACGGCGTAGGCGCGGTTCATGGTGGCGCGGCTGACTGTGCCTCTTTGTAGAGGTTCTCTTTGGTGAGGCGTCCGTCGGTGCGTTGGGGTAGGCCTTCGAGGAGACGGGTCATCGTGCCGCCCAGAGCGGCTGCAGTCTTCGGGCTGACCTGGTCCTGAGGGGCGACGCTGGCGGGGTCGGTCACGGGCCGGTCTCTTCGCCATCGTGAGAACCCGGTTGGTGGTGTCGAGTTCGCGCTCGGCGAGCTCGCGGCGGGCTGTCGGAATGCGTGGGTTGTTGATGATCTTTAGTTGTTTGCGCCCGTGGGAGTCGTAGAAGGGCAGGTGATCGGAGGCGATCATGCTGTTGCCGCACCGGTCGGGGCGGCAACGTTCGTGAAGGGGTCCGACGTGGCCTTCGGGGACGACGGCGTTGTCCAGGCAGACGGCGCCGACGGGGTTGGCGCTGTCGGCGGTGCAGTGGTTGAGCGCGCCGAAGCGGATGTGGATGCGCGCGGTGTTCAGGAGGGTTTCGGCGGTGCGGGCGTCGCCGTTGCGGGCCTTGACGGTGGCGTGATCTTGTCGAAGGCGTCTTTGACGCGGTCGGCTCCGCCTCCGAATCCGATCTCCTCGGCGGCGGTGTGGCGCTGGTAGAGATCCTTGATCTTGCGGAACTTGGCGCTATCGAGAGCGGTTTGCAGGTATTTTGCCCAGTTCTTGTCGGAGGCCGCGTAGCCGCGGGTGCTGGCGTTGGCCAGAGCCCGGGTGGCGAGGTGCTTGAGCTGGATGCCGGTGGCAATCTCCGAACCAGGGAACTGATCGGTCATCGTCATCGTGCTGCGGAACATATGGGGTCGGGAATCTCGTCGAGCCCTGACCAGCGGCGTCCGGCGTTGACGGCTGCCACGAACGACTCCAGCATCTTGACGCCGTCGATGGTGCCGTCCGGGCCCGTGATGTGGACAGAGTGAAGACCCGATCGGGGTGGCTGGAGACGGCTTCGGCGACGGCGAGGGCCTCGGCGACCGGGTCGGCGATCCACCAGTGCTTGCCCGGGCGGCCAGCCGTTCCCTTGACCTTGGTCGATGTGATCGCTGGGGTGCTGTAGTGCTCGACGACAGACTCGCGCATGATCTCGTGGATTTCTGAGTCGCGCATCATAGACAAGCCCACAACCAGGGAGAATGCCGCCTCGCGAAGCGCTGTCTTGAGTTCGATGAGTGCCCGCGGGCCGATGCCGGGATGCCACGGGCTTGTGCTGCCGTCCGGCCGGGTGACCTGCACCAGCTCCCCGGTCAACGCGTGGGGTGTGAAGCGGCCGGCGGCCACCGCGCCCTTGATCAAAGCCCGGCGCCCCGCCGATGTCCTGCTCTGCTTGTTGGTGAGCATCGTGTCGCGGTGCCCTTCATATCCGAGGAGCAGGGTCATCAGGTGCCAGTTCACCCGTAGAGCTTGTCCCTCGACGGACGCGGAGTAGACGGGCACGTTGTTCCGGGGATCGGCCAGCCAAGCCCGCAATCGTGAGTCGGCGCCCTTGACTGAGGGCTCGGCAACCGTGCGAAGCTCGCGTAACCGCTGGTCGGCGCGAAGGATGTCGGGGGCGAAGGTGTGGATGTATACCCAGGCGGCGCGGATCAAGGGGAACCATGCCAGAGGGACCACGGGCGTGGAGATCTCAGCTGTGGTGGTCAGGTCCACGACTGTCCTGGCGCTCTGCCCGGGCCAGGGATCCCCGGCGGGCCAGGACAGGCTCAGGGCGGGCTCCACCATCGCCAGGGTCTTCAACGCGGTCACATGTCCAGCGACTGTCGCCGTGGCGATGCCGCCCGCGGCCAGGTCGCGGATGCATTGACGCAGGCTGCAGTCCAACTGCCCGGTTGAGGGGAGAAGGCGTTCTTGTGTCCCCATCGGGCCAGTGTCCTCAGGCGCGAGGCGAGCTGGATCAGGGTCTGCGGGTTTGCGGGGGCGCCGAGGACGACACCGTGCCGCAAGACGGCCGGGTGGTGCGGGTCGGACAGCGTCATGAAGAACTCGCGCGCCAGAAGATTCCAGTACGGGTCTTCCAACTCGATGCTGAAGCAGACTTTCCAGCCGCTGACGTGCACGTGGGCGGGACGCTTGAGCGAGGTGTTGAAGTCCCATACCTCCAGGTCTCCAAACACGGGACCGCTGGCGTCGGGCAGGAGTGCCCTGCCCTGGAGGACGGGTTCGTCGTCGCGGCACAGGGACGAGCGGCGCTGTTGAGGCAGAGGCCTGGTCATGCGTCGAACTCCCTGTATGCGCTCAGTGGCAGGTCCAGGGTCGCCCGCCCGGTTTCGATGTGCTCGCGGGCCTGGGCGAGCTCGGTGGGCGTACGGTCGGCGAGCACCGAACTCAGGTTCGTCCAGCGCCGCCCCCAGACCTTGTCGAGGGCCTGCGGGAGCACCTGGAACGCACACGTTCCAGGTGCTCCCCAAACAGCAGCAGCTGCGGCAGGTTGGAGGGCAGCATCCAGGCGTTTCCACACTCCAGCCAGCTCAAGGGCGCGACCGGACACAGTTCACCCGGACGTCCGAAGGGCGACTGGCGAGGGCTCTTGCAGTGGCTGACGCCCATGTCGAGCTGGCCGTTCATGATGTCCTCGGCCTCTTGGAAGGACAGTCCGGTGCCTGGAGCAGGTCGCTGTCGACCTCGCTCTCGGCGTTGGCGACGATGGTCGGGCCGTCGACCCGGTTGAGGGCTTGGTCGAACCAGTGCTGTTGAGCGGTGGCGATGGTGCGTCCGGACATGATCCGCAGCGTGGCGCCCTGCGCGTAGTGCCCGGCGAAGGTCTCCTCCGTGTGGTCATCCGCTGCCGCGCTGATCCGTCCTTCGGTGACGATGGCAGGCATCGCCGACATACGGAACTCGGTCTCCAGCGTTCCGCGCACCACGCCGCCGGCGACGTCAACTCCAGCGACGACGAACAGGTCCCGGGCCTTGCGCTCCAGGGTCCTGGCGGCAGCCCGGACGATGTCCGGACGCTCGAGGACGCAGAACAGGTCAGCGGACGCGAGCGTCTGCGGGTACGTAGAGGGTGCGGGCCTTGCCGTGTCGGGCCCTGGTCGTGACCGATGCCGCCTTGCCGACGAGCCCCGGCCGGGTGGGGAAGCCGTGTCCGAGAGGGCTTGCCCAGGGTCCCCGTGGGCTTGCCCAGCGCTGGTCAGCGGCCGACCGCTTCGGGGTAGCGTGAGCGGCGCCGGTGCGGGTCGTCGACGCCGATCTCGTACCAGGGCTCGCCGGGCTGGAGCCGGGGAAGGGTGTCGGTCCACACCGCGATGGTGATGCCCTGCACGGCGGGGTGAGCGCCTGAAGGCGGTTGTCGAGGAGATGCTCGGCCTTGCCGGCCAGGGCGACGTGCAGCCGCGGGAAGGTGGTGGAGCGGGTGTAGCGGTGGCACGGCCAGAAGGGGTACGTGCCGCCGGCTAGCGAGGACAGGGGGAAGCCCACATCCAGCACGTCCTGACGGCCATCGCCGTGAACATCGAGCGCCTCAGCGGACTCCCGCCAACCGAGGAAGCCTCCACGCCCCGTCGGCCAACCGCCTTCCAGAATTACCTCGACCAACGCGAGCTACCCCGGCCGAAGTCCTGGCGAACCCTGGGCACCTAACCCGGGCCCTCCGAGATCTCGGACAGAGTCAAGCTAGGGCCCCGACCGTTTCAGCCATCCATGCGATGGCACGGTTAAATTGCAATTGGGATGCAAGTTTTCTACGCTGGGCCCATGCGGCTGACCCGATTCACCGACCTCGCTCTGCGCGTCCTGATGCGCCTGGCCGTCGCGGAGGCGGACCTCCCGACCACCCGCGACGTGGCGGCGACCATGGAGGTCCCGTACACCCACACCGCGAAAGTGGTCGCCAGACTGCAGCACCTCGGGCTGGTCGAAGCCCGCCGCGGCCGCGGCGGCGGCCTCGCCCTGACCCCCGCCGGGCGCGCCGCCTCGGTGGGCGGGGTGGTCCGCGAACTGGAGGGCGCCGGCGACGTCGTGGACTGCGACGGGACCACCCCGTGCCCGCTGCGCAGCGCGTGCGTACTGCGCGGGGCGTTGCGCCGGGCCCAGGATGCCTTCTTCGCCGCCCTGGACCCGCTGACGGTGAACGACCTGGTCGCAGCCCCGACGGGGCCGCTCCTGCTGGGCATTTCGGGCGGATCGCCGGGACCGGAAGGCCCTGCGAAGGCCTTTTGACCGGTTCGCACCGGCACCGGGCCCGCATAGCCTGACCCCCGCACCCGTCTTCGAACGCAAGTCCGCACCGTGACGGACACCCGCGCACGCGCGCAAAAGTTCCACTTCTGCCCTCCACCCCGACCCGAGGAGTCACCGATGCTTTCCGAGAAGTCGACCGCGACCGTACGAGCCACCCTGCCCGCCGTGGGTGCGGCCATCGGCGACATCACGGAGCTCTTCTACAGCAAGCTCTTCGAGGCCCACCCCGAACTGATCCGCGACCTCTTCAACCGCGGCAACCAGAACGCCGGGCTCCAGAAGCAGGCCCTCGCCGGCTCTATAGCCGCCTTCGCGACCCACCTCGTCGAGCACCCCGAGACCCGCCCCGACGTGATGCTGAACCGCATCGCCCACAAGCACGCATCCCTCGGCGTCACCCGCGAGCAGTACCCGGTCGTCCACGAGTACCTCTTCGAGGCGATCGCGGAGATCCTCGGCGAGGCCGTCACCCCCGAGGTCGCCGAGGCCTGGGACGAGGTCTACTGGCTGATGGCCAACGCCCTCGCCACCATCGAGGAGCGCCTCTACGCCGAGCAGCAGGTCCTCGCCGGCGACGTCTGGCGCGAGTGGACGGTCGCCGCCCGCGTCGAGGAGACCGCGGACTGCACCACCTTCCACCTCACCCCGGCCGACGGCGCCCCCGCGCCCGGCTTCAAGCCCGGCCAGTACGTCTCCGTCCAGGTCGAACTCCCCGACGGCGCCCGCCAGATACGCCAGTACAGCCTCTCCAGCGCCCCCGGCTCCCCGGTGCGCTCGATCACCGTCAAGCGGGTCCACGGACCGGCCGCCGCCGGCCCCGACGGCGAGGTCTCCAACCACCTGCACGCCGAGATCCGCACCGGCGACTCCCTGCGCGTCTCGACCCCCTACGGTGACCTGGTCCTCCAGGACTCCGCCTCGCCGGTGGTCCTCGCCTCGGCCGGCATCGGCTGCACCCCGATGCTCTCGATGCTGGAGCACCTGACCGACACCGCGCACGCGGCCCCCGTCACCGTCCTGCACTCCGACCGCTCCCCCGCCGACCACGCCCTGCGCACCGACCACCGGGCCCTGACCGGCAAGCTCGCCGACGCCTCCGCGCACTTTTGGTACGAGGCCGACGCCGAGCCGGGCGACCACGAGGGCCGCTTCGACCTCACCGCCGTCCCGGTCGCCCCGGGCACGAAGGCCTACCTCTGCGGCCCGCTCCCCTTCATGCGGGCGGCCCGCGAGCAGCTCATCGGCAAGGGCGTCGCTCCCGCGGACATCCACTACGAGGTCTTCGGCCCCGACCTGTGGCTCGCCTCGGCGTGAGCCGTGCGCCGCGGGCTTGAGGGGTGCGCCTCCCTGGCCGCAGGTCTCGGGCCGAAGGCATTCACCACCGTGGCTTGGCGGCAGGGCACCCGAGGCCGGCTGAAGTTCGGCTTAGCCGCCGTGCGCGTCCGACCCGCCAGCAAAGCCGTTGGGCGTCCGATCAAAGCCGCTGCTTCCTCTGGAAGGCTGAAGCTCCCAGCGTAACTGGCTCTCCAGCCTCCGCGCCGACACCCCGATCACCGAGCTGGTGCGGTTGGCCAAAGTCTGCTGGCGGCGCATCGAACACGACTACCGAGAACTCAAGCACGGCCTGGGCCTGGACCACTTCGAGGGACGGTCGTGGCCGGGCTGGCACCCCCACGTCACCCTAGTGACCGCGGCCCAGGCCGTCCTCACCGGACAGCGACTGGCCCCAAAAGTCCCAGGACCGGCATCACCCTCTACCAGACTCTCGACGCCCTCCAAAACTCCTGAGGTGCTGGACCGGCATCTGCACCACCTGCCACCCATCCCTCCCCAACAGACCACACACCACCCAAAGATCAACAACCACCTACTGAGGATGGAGTCTCAATGACGGAGTCAAGCCGCTTGCGTGACCGGCGGGGCGGAGGTGAACAGCCTTCCGTCACGCAGCAGGGCCCACAACACGCTCGCTCGTCGGCGGGCCAAGGCGATGACGGCCTGGACGTGTTTGCAGCCCTCTCCTCGTTTCTTGAGGTAGAAGTCCCGGTTCGACCCTCGCGCATCATGCTGGTCTGCGCGGACATGTAGAACACCCGTCGCAGACGGCGGCTGTAGCGCTTGGGACGGTGCAGGGTTGCCGGTGCGACGCCCGGAGTCACACGGGACGGGCACCAGTCCGGCAGCAGAGGCAAGGTGGCCGGCATCGGCGTAAGCAGACAGGTCACCGGCCGCGACGATGAACTCGGCTCCGAGTATTGGGCCCATGCCGGGCAGGGACTCGATGATCTCCGCCTTCGGGTGGCTGCGGAACGTCTCATGAATCTGCTTGTCGATCCGCTTGAGGCGGTCGTCCAGGGCCAGGATCTGCTCGGCCAGGTCGGCGACGATCTGCGCGGCCACGTCCTCTCCGGGCAGCGCGGTGTGGTGGGCCTGCGCCGCCTCCAGCGCGGGTGCGGCGACCGCGCTGGCGCCGCGCACGCTGCGGTTGGCCAGCCAGGTCGTCAGCCGGGCCCGCCCTCGGCGGCGGATCGCGGCCGGCAGCTGGTAGCCGGTCAGCAGGACCAGCGCGCCCTTGTGCGAGCTGTAGTCGAAGGCCCGCTCCAGGGCGGGGAAGACACCGGGCAGCACGTCGCGCAGGCGATTGATCATCCGCACCCGAACGGCCACCAGGTCGGAGCGGTGGGCGGTCAGAAGCGCAAGATCCGCTGCCAGCTGGGCGGGCACGTCGATGGCGGCGAAGTCCTTGCGGTGACGGGCGGTCTCGGCAATCACGTAGGCGTCGCGAGCGTCGGTCTTCGCCTCGCCCCGATAGTCCCCGGACATGCGGTTGACCGTGCGGCCAGGCACGTAGACAGCCTGCTGGCCATGGGCGGCGAGCAGGGCCAGCAGCAGCGCGGAGGACGTGCCGGAGATGTCCACCGCCCAGTGGACCTCGTCGGCCAGGCCCAGGATCTCGCCGATGGCGGTCATGATCACTGACTCGTCGTTATCGACCTTCTGCGACCACAGGGTCGCGCCCGTCCCGTCGACCACTGCCACCCAGTGATGGCCTTTGCCTGCATCGATGCCCACCCGGGCCTGCCGCTCACTCACTTGCCCCTCCTCGTTCCGCACAACTTGCCGTCGGCCCGAGGAACACCCCGCTGTCGTCTCCGTAATCAGCGACCGCACGAAGCGCGCACATCTCAATCAGCAGCCACGGCACCCCGAAGAGCCAGGCGGCAACTCCATCCAAGCCACTGAAGGCAGAGCGTCGTCAGCCACACCCGGCCCTCCCGGGCCGGCCGCCTAACAACTTACGGAGTGAATTAGGTTGTTTCCTTCCTCTAAGGAGTCATCCGATGGGTACGACGACGGGTCACACGATCGGGATGGCTGGTGGCGCGTCGCTTGCGAGGGGCGATGAGACCGCTGAGGGTGCAGGTGTGAAGTCGATGCCCGCATCCGAGAACGGTCTGTCGGTCGAGCTGCTGGAAGAGCTGGCCGCCCTCGCAGCGGAGAAGACCGCGTCCGGCGGTCTGCGGCTGATGGGCGAGGGCGGATCCTGCCCGACCTCGCGCAGCAACTGATGCAGGCCGCGCTCGAGGCGGAGATGGACTGCACCTGGCCGATGAATCGGTCCGGGCCGGCGGCCGCGGCTCGCGTTCGGGCGGCAATGCGCGCAACGGGTACCGGGTGAAGAAAGTGATGACCGAGGTCGGGCCGGTGGTGGTGAACGTGCTGTCGGCGTACTCGTGAGAGTGGCTCTGGCGAGATTTGCGTAGGCGGAGATCATTTCGGCGATGCAGTCGGTCGACCCGCAGTGCGGGCAGCCTGTGACTGTGCTCTGTTGAAGTGGTCAGTCTGTTACCGCAGTTGTCTGATGTGTTGGTGATCTCGGTCGAGGTCTCTGATGCTGTCGTGGTGGTCCGTGCGTGTACGAGATCCGGTGTTCCTGCGGGATGTACGGGGTGCGGACAGCTCAGCGTGTGGTGCCATAGCCGCTATGCACGGCGCCTTTCCGACGTCACGATCGCGGCCCGGCCTTTGCTCGTCGATTTGTCCGTACGCCGTCTGTACTGCGAGAACACGACCTGCCCGAAGGTGACCTTCGCCGAACAGGTGCCGGGGCTGAGCGTCCG